>CAXTNQ010000018.1:16870-21087 GCA_964245745.1 uncultured Jatrophihabitantaceae bacterium | reverse complement strand
CTTCGACGAAGCGGTCCGCGTCCTGCGGGTCCTCCTTGGCGAGGACACCAAACCGTTTCACGGGACGTTCTACTCGAGCGACACCATGGACGCGTCGCTCATCGCAACCACCACAACTCCGCCGCTCTGGATCTCCAGTTGGGGATCGACGGCCGGCCTCCGTCGGGTCGCCGAACTCAGCGACGGCTGGCTGGCCTCCGCGTACAACAGCACCCCGGACGCATTCCAGCACGCGCTTGACCGCCTCGACGTGGCCAAGCGACCGGCGGCCGCTTTCCCGAACGCCTTGGCCACGACGTGGCTACATGTGACAGATCGACGACGCAATGCGGATCAGGTCTACGACAACGTTTTGGCGCCCGTGCTCAATAGACCTGGGGACGATCTCCGTGCCCGGGGACTACCGATCGGCTCAGCCGAGCAGTGCGCCGAGCGGATCAGCGCCTACGCCCGGGCCGGCGCGCAACGAATCTTCCTGTGGCCGCTCGGCGACGAGGTCGAGCAGCTCGCTGCCTTCCGTACGCAGGTCATGCCGCTGTTGTCCGGAACGGCCTGACAACCACTCGTGTACCGCGGACGCGGTGCCCTCTGCTTATGCCGTCACCACCAGCCCGAGGGCGGCCGCCGCGAGGGCGAGTGACGCCGAGGCTGCCGTATAGGTTGCGGCCAGCCAGGGGGACCCACGGTGCGCCAACCGCACCGTCTCGAAGCTCGCGGTGCTGAACGTGGTGTAACCGCCGCAGAAGCCGACGCCCAGGACGTTGCGCACATCGGAGGGCGCGCCATGGTTGAGAGCCAGGCCGGTCAGTACTCCGAGGGCGAAAGACCCCGACACGTTGATGATCAGGGTCCCCCACGGGAACCGATCGCCCACGCGCGCTTTGATCTCGCCGTCCACGACGAACCGGCACACCGCGCCCACCCCGCCTGCCAGCATGACCAACACGATCACGTCGCGCGCCGGTGATCGAGCCGTCGTCGATGCTGGGCGGCTGTTGCGATACCCGCCGTTGTCGCGAGCAGTCCAGCGAGGACGGTGACGGTCAGGTAGGCGACCCCCAGCGCCGACCGGCCGCCGCGGATCAGCAGATCGCTTTCCACCGCCAGAGTGCTGTAGGTCGTCAGACCACCGCAGAAACCGGTTCCCGCCAACAACCGGATGCGGCGACGCCACCCATCGTCGGTACCCGCCCGAGCGAGAACTTCGAGCAGGAGGCCGAGGACGAAGGCGCCCGCGACATTCGCCACGAAAGTTGACACTGGCCACTGGCCGGCGCGGGTCGGCGCCAGCACGGTCAAGCCGTATCGCGCGGCGGTGCCCGCTGCCCCACCAACGCACACGACGGCGACTGCTCCGGCGCTCAGATGGAGCGGCCGAACCCCCACCCCGACGTCGGGTGCGTCCGGATCGAGCGGCAGCTCAGGGTGCCCGTCACGGTGTTCGTCGGGCTGAACTGGCACAGCGGTCCTCCTCGTCGACGCTCGACAAGGAACCATCAGCCCGAGCAGGCGGTTCGATCGACCGTTACGGCGGTCGGTCAGGCGGGATCCATCACCAACCCGGACCGTATCCCACGCCATCCCCGATGGGCGGCACCGACCACGCTGCGACACGACGGTCCCATCGCCTAGCCTGTCGGATTCGGGCCGGGTCGTTCGTAGCCATACCGAGGGCGGCCAGACGAGCCGCCGGAACGAGGAGCGAGCCAGATGACGCGGTACCTGATCTCTTTCGATGACGGCGCGATGACCTTTCCTGAGGAAGAGCTACCCGATGTGGCCGCTGCCGTGCGGGTGGTCAGAGAGGACGCCAAGGCCGCTGGAGTATGGGTGTTCAGCGCCGGACTCGAGCACCAGGATCCGAGCGTGGTGGCCACCGACGGCACGGTCACCGACGGCCCGTATCCGGAGAGCAAGGAGCACCTCGGCGGGTTCGCGATCGTCAGCGTGGCCTCGCGACAGGAAGCGCTGGCCTGGGCGGCCAGGATCGCTGCGGCGTGTCGTTGTGCGCAAGAGGTCTTCGAGCTCCTCCCGGGCTCGGACGACTAAACGAGCGCTGAGTCGCCGCCGCGGACGCTCAGTCGGGTGAACGTACCCGTGTCAGTGAGATCGTGAGGCGTGACGAGAAACCGTTCAGCGCCGTGGGCGCGCGTAGTACCGGTACTTGCCGTGGCCGATGTCCGTGCCGCGGTCGCGTGGTACGGGGACGTGCTGGGGTTGGTCGAGCATGTCCGCGTCGGCGAGGCTCATCGGGCGCAGCTCGGCGTCGACGGCGAACGCGCCGAGGTGATCGTCCGCGAGTTTCGAGGTGAGGAACGTGTGTCCGGTACGACGCACCAGCTGATGTTTCGGGTCGACGATGTCGACGCGGTGCTCGCGGCGGCCCGTACCGCCGGCGCCGACACCGACGAGACCGCCCGTGACTGGGAGTACGGCGAGCGCCAGGCCGGCTTTGTCGACCCGTTCGGCCACGGATGGGTGCTGACCCAGACGCTGCGAGATGTCAATCCAGCTGACTGGGGAGGCGAACTGGTCGTCCCGCGTCGCTGACCACGCTCGCCACTCAGCGCCGGGCGGACGCTCGAACGGCTCGGGCTGCGGGTCGGGTCAGGCTCACAAGTTCGTCGAACACCTGAGTCATGATGTCGGACAGCGACCGGAACTCATCCGTACGAATCCACTGGGCGAAGGCGACGCCGAAGACGGTCACGCCAGACTCTGCGGCGAGGGTCGCTGCCGGTTCGTCCACGCCACGCCCGCGAAGCGCCCCGGCCAGCGTTTCGGCCAGGCCGGCGAGCTTGTGGCGCTCACGTTCCTGCAGCGACGGGTTCGCGGCGATGACGGCTTGCCGCGTGCGGGCGTAGGAGCGGCGGTTGTCCGGGAACAAGGACGCTCCGCCGCGCAGGAACGAGGCGACGAGGGCGATGGGTTTCGCGTCCTGCGGCGCTGTATCGACGCCGTCCAGAAAGGCCTGAGTGAACTGGTCCTGTCCGTAGAACAGGACCTCCCGTTTGTCGACGAAGTGCCGGAAGAAGGTTCGTTCCGTCAGGCCGACGGCCTGGGCGATGTCCGCGGCGGTGGTCTGCTCGAAGCCGCGCGTCGTAAACAACTCCAGCGCGGCCTGTTGGAGCCGTTGCGCAGCTCCGGGTTCCCACCGCGCCATAGCCTGGAGCGTAGTGATGACAGCGACTGACGCGCACTGTATGGTCATGTCAGCCACCGACATCACCACTCAAGGAGCACGTATGCGCATCTTCGTCACCGGAGCGTCGGGATGGATCGGATCGGCCGTCGTCGACGAGCTGCTCGCCGAAGGTCATGACGTGATCGGCCTTGTTCGGTCCGACGCGTCGGCGGCCGCCGTGGCCGCCAAGGGCGCGCAAGTCCGCCGCGGCGACCTCGATGACCTGAAGAGCATTCGTGCCGGCGCCGATGAGGCCGACGCGGTGATTCACCTGGCGAACAAGCACGATTGGTCCAACCCGGCGGCGTCCAACGCAGCCGAGCGGGCCGCCGTCGAGACGATCGCTGATGCCCTGGTCGGCACGAGCCGCCCCTTCTTGCTCGCCGCGGGCGTCGCAGCGCTCACCCGGAATCGGCCGGCGACGGAGGCCGATGCCTCTCCGTTCCACGGACCGGACTCACCGCGCGGCGGCAGCGAGAACCTGGCGCTGGAGTTCGTCGACCGGGGCGTACACACGGTGAGCCTGCGCTTCGCCCCAACCGTCCACGGCTCCGGCGACCACGGCTTCATCGCCGCTATTGCCGGCGTCGCTCGGCACAAGGGCGTGTCCGGATACCCCGCTGACGGAACCAATCGCTGGGCTGCGGTACACCGCACGGACGCCGCGCGCATGGCGGCCCTCGGCCTGACGAAGGCGCCGGCCGGTGCGCGGTTGCACGCCGTCGCCGAGGAGGGCGTCCCCACGCGCGCCATCGCCGAGGCCATCGGTCGGGCCTTCGATCTGCCGGTCGCGTCCATCGCGTCCGACGACGTGGCCGATCACTTCGGCTGGATCGGCTCGTTCTTCGCCATGGATCTGCCGGCGACGAGCACAGCCACCCGCGAACTTCTCGGCTGGACCCCCGACGGACCCACCCTCATCGCGGACATCGACGCAGGCGCGTATCGCTAGGGTTATCTCTAGGGTTCGGACAGCTCCCTTCCGGCAGCAGACGAGCCATCCGCTGCGTCAAGCCGGTACGCCGCGCTGATA
>CAXTNQ010000018.1:7717-16860 GCA_964245745.1 uncultured Jatrophihabitantaceae bacterium | reverse complement strand
GCCGGATGTGCGCATCGAATTTTCCCGCCGCGGCGGCTATCCCGTACTTCTCGAGACGGGGAAGGTGCACGGGTACAGGCGCGGGTGAGTCGACGGTTTCGGCGTGACTTCCGGCAGCAGACGAGCCATCCGCTGCGTCAAGCCGGTACGCCGCGCTGATAGCGGATTCGCTATCAGCGGGTTGTGCTGGCGACGTCCGACGAGAAGTCTCGTGTCCACCACCTTCGCGCCGCGAGGAGAACTGGTATGGCAACGGTCAACGTCGGCCGGGAGACGAGCGCAGCGTTCGATCTGTATTACGAGGACCAGCGCACCGCCCCGCGGTCGTCGTGCTGCACGGTGGTCAATGACGACCGTCGGGGCTTCGGCCGACGTCAACCACGAGTTGCTCGCCTTCCTCGGAGAGTCGTCGACCCGGTAGGTCCGCTCACCACACCTGAGGAGCTGACGTGACCTCTGACGAGACCGTCCACGAGCCGGCCGCCGACGCGCTGGCCAGCAGTCTCCAGCGCACGGAGATCCAGCGTGCCGGCTCCTCGATTCCCGGCCGGGAGATCGTGCAGGTGCGGACGGAGATCCCGGCCGGTGTGGCTTCCGGCTGGCACATCCATCCGGGCGAGGAGGTCGGCTACATCGTTGCGGGAACCGTCCGCATGGAGATCGCCGACCACCCGACTCTCACCCTGCACGCCGGCGACGGATTTCTCATCCCACCCCGTGTTCCGCACAACGCCACCGATCTCGGCCCCGAGACCGGCCAAATGCTGTCGACCTATCTCGTCGAGATCGGGGCACCCCTCGCCACGTTGACCGGTCCGCCGAAGTAGCCGAGGGCGGTCCTCGCCTCCCGACGACAGGGCATGCTGTCCACCGATGAGTGAGAGCCCGCCGAGCGCGCAGGCGTCCGCAGATGTCGACGTCGGTGGAAGGACGTCACGGTGGCGGCAGCGCACCGCCTGGGCGCGAGAGCGATCGGCGCCGTTGCGGGCGTTCGTCGGCACCGAGTCGGGTAGCGCCCTCGTCCTCGTCGCCGGCATCGCCGTCGCACTGGTGTGGGCCAACGTCGACGACGCGTCCTACGAGACGGTGTGGAAGACACCGTTCTCTATCGGACTCGGCCGGTACGTCATCGCACAGGACCTGCGGGCCTGGCTCAACGACGGACTGATGACCTTCTTCTTCCTGGTGGTCGGGTTGGAGACCCGCCGCGAGTTCGATCTCGGCGACCTACGTGAACGCCGGCGGTTCGTGCTGCCGCTCGTCGCCGGCGTGGCCGGAATGCTCATCCCGATCGGCATCTATCTACTGATCAACGTGGGTGGCTCGACGTCGCACGGCTGGGGCGTCGCCATGTCCACGGACACCGCGCTCGCCCTCGGTCTGCTCGCCGTGCTCGGTCGGGACATCCCCGAACGCATGCGGGTCTTCGTCCTGACCGTCTTCGTCGTCGACGACCTGGCCGCCCTCGCCGTCATCGCCATTGCCTATCGCGAAGGACGGATCACGCTCACGCCGTTGTTGGTGGCCGTCGCTGCGTACGCCGTGCTGATGGTCGCGGTACGACTGCGGCTGCAGCAGCGCAGCGTCTTCGTCGGGTTGGGCGTCCTCGTCTGGGGCGCCCTGCGCGCCGGAGGTGTCGATCCCATCGTGGCCGGTTTGGCCATCGGGTTGGCGGCACCCGCGTACACCCCGGCGCGTGCCCAACTGCAGGCGGCAACCGGGTTGGTCCGTCGCTTCCGGGAGCAGCCGACGCCCGAGCTGGCCCGCACCGCGCGGGTCGGTCTGAGCTCCACGTTGTCGCCCAACGCGCGACTACAGACCTTCTACCACCCGTGGACGAGCTACCTGATCGTCCCGATCTTCGCGCTGGCCAACGCCGGGATCGTCCTGCACCCGGACTTCCTGAGCCACGCGTACACGGCGCCGATCACCCTCGGGGTGCTCGTGGGCTACGTCGTGGGCAAACCCGTCGCCGTGGTCGCCAGTTCGTGGGTGGTTACACGGCTGAGCAGGGGACGCATCCGTCCCCCGATCGGGAGCGCCGCCGTCCTGGCCAGCGGCACCATCGCCGGAATCGGGTTCACGGTGGCACTGCTCATCGCCGACCGCGCCTTCGTCGGCGCCGAACTCGACGAGGCCAAGCTCGGCGCACTCACGGCGGCGCTGCTCGCGACCGTGCTGACCTGGGCCGTCCTGCGGGTCACCGCACTGCTGCCCGGTCCCCGACGGGCACGGGCGCTGCTCGGCGATCCCCGGCTCATCCAGGACCTGATCCCCGCGGTCGATCCTGACCGGGACCACATCCGCGGGCCGCACCGCGCAGCCATCACGGTGATCGAGTTCGGTGACTTCGAGTGTCCCTACTGTGGACGGGCCGAGCCGGTGGTTCGCGAGCTGCTGACCGACACGACCATTCGCTACGTGTGGCGGCACCTTCCTCTGCTGGACGTCCACCCCCGCGCCGAACTGGCCGCGGAGGCCGCGGAGGCGGCCGCCGCCCAGGACGCGTTCTGGCCGATGCACGACCTGCTGCTCCAGCATCAAGAGGCCCTGACGCGCACCGACCTCATCGCCTACGCGGATCACCTCGGACTCGACACGGCTCGCTTCGCCGCCGACCTCGACGCGGGTACGTACGGCACCCGCATCGCGCAGGACGTCGAATCCGCCGACGTGTCAGGAGTTTCCGGAACTCCGACGTTCTTCATCAACGGACAGCGACACTACGACGCCTACGACATCGACACGTTGACGGCCGCCATCACGGCCGAACGGCGACGGCTCGCCGCCGCGTCGCCGATAAGACCGTCGACCGACCAAGCGGCTACGTCTCCGCCGCCGACACAGTAGGCAGCCCGGCCGCTCGCCACGCGCGGTAGCCGCCCACTAAATCGGTGGCGGCGTGCAGGCCGAGCTGTTGCAACGACGCGGCGGCGAGGCTCGACGCGTAACCCTCGTTGCAGACGATCACGGCGCGAAGGTCGTAAGACGCAACCGGAAGCCGCGCGTCGCTCTGCGGGTCGAGACGCCACTCCAGCACGTTGCGGTCGAGGACGAGCGCGCTCGGCAAGTGGCCTTCGAGCTCGCGATTGAGCTCGGGGCGGATGTCGACGAGCACGGCTCCGGCCTGCTGCGCCGCGCGCGCCGACACGGGGTCGAGGCGGTGCAGGCCGGCTCGGGCCAGCTCGAGGACCTCGGCGATGCTGCGCGGTGCGCACGGCGTCATGCCACACTGCCCTGCTCGGGCGCGTGGGTCCGCATCGTGCGTACGGGGTGGCCGCCACCGTCGAAATACGTCATCACGGTCAGCGGTGGCGAGTAGGCGTGAATGCTCACGGACGGTTGCGTACCCCCGCCGGTGACGTCATGAATCGCGCCGGGGGCGACGCAGCTGACCGAACCGGGCGGATGGGTCACCCGGGCGTACCTGCCGGCTGAGGTCGAGCGGACCTCGTCGAGTTCCCCGGCGATCACGGTAAATGCGGCCCAGGACGGCCCGTGGTCATGTAGTTCGGTGCGATGTCCGGGCAGCCACGACAACAGCCAGACATCGACGTCGGCGCTGGTCGACAGGCGGGTCCACCACCGGTCGGCACCGGCCCCGGGAATACGGAGCCGGGATCGCCAAGCCGGCGCATCGGCGGCGACGGCGCGGACCAGCGCCGTCAGGTCGGCAGGTCGCAGCCCACGCGCGACTCGAGCGGACGCGCGGACGGGAGGAGTACGGACAGAGGCTGAGGCGGCTGGAGGCACAGGGTTTCCTCGGTCGGGAAGCGGCCAGGCGCTCGGGCGTGGCGCACCCGGTCAGGCCGCGATGATCAGGACGAGTGATCGGCCGAGGAGCAACACGCCATGGCGGTCACGCGCAGCAGATCCACGTGCCGTCGTTCGGCGAGCCGCAACACGCCTCGTACTCTACCGATCTAGTAGAGATTGGCAAGCCTACTGCTGCAGCATGGATTGCGGTCCTGCGACCATGGCCGGCTGTGTGGGTGATCGCCGGGGTGGCGGGTTTGGTCGTCGTCGCGACCGGGTGGCTGCCGTGGGCCGACGCCCGCGAGGTGGCGATCACCCGCGGCCTGCCGGTGCTGGGCTTCCTGCTCGCGATCACGGTGCTCGCCGAACTGGCCGATCGGGCCGGGGTGTTCGACGCCGCAGCTGGATGGTGCGCCCGTACCGCCCGAGGCTCGACGCTGCGGTTGTTCGTCCTGCTCGCCGCTCTCGGTACGGCCACCACCATCGGGATGAGCCTGGACACCACCGCGGTACTGCTCACCCCCGTGGTGCTGACTGTGGCCGATCGCTTGGGCCTGGCCCCGTGGCCGTTCGCCCTGCTGGCCGTCTGGCTGGCCAACACCGCCAGCCTGCTGCTGCCCGTTTCCAACCTGACGAATCTGCTGGCCCTGCAGCGCGAAGACCTGAGCACGCTGACCTTCGCGGCCCGAATGGCCTTGCCCGAGGTAGCCGCGGTCACCGTCACCGTGGGCTATCTCGGCTTCGTCTTCCGCCGTGACCTCGTCGGACGTTACGTCCCCCCGCCCCGGACCTCACCGCAGGATCGGTGGACGTTCGCGGTGTGCGCCACGGCGTGCGTCGCGCCCCCGTCGGTGCCGTAGGCCGCGTCGCGCTGGCCCCGGGCGTGCTCGCCGGCGCCCCACCCTGGCTCGCGGCGACCCCGTGCGCAGTGGCGGCGGGGGCGGTGTTCGCGATCCGCAGACCGCGGCAGCTGACCTGGTCGCTCGTCCCGTGGCGGTTGCTCGTCCTCACCGAAGGTCTGTTCCTGTCGGTGACCGCGGTGGCGCAGCACGGGCTCACCGACCTGCTCCGGCACGCCGCCGGCACGTCCACGTGGCGCACCACGGGCGTCGCTGCGGTGGCCAGCAACGCGGTGAACAACCTCCCGGCCTACCTGGCCATGGAGCCGGTCGTACCGGCCGGGCACACCACGCAACTGCTGTCCGTGCTGCTCGGCACGAACGGAGGACCGCTGGTCCTGCTCTGGGGGTCGCTGGCCACCTTGATATGGCGGGACCGGTGCCGCGCGCGGGGCTTTCCGGTGTCGCCGCTGAGGTTCGCTGCTGTCGGCGGTGTCGGGGTACCGCTCGTCCTCGGCGCGTCCTGGCTCGGGTTGACGGCGACGAGCTGAGGCGACGCCGACGTTCGCTGCCGGCGGAACGGGCGCGACCGTCTGGCATGTCGCCCGGGGGCGGGGAACAATTGACTTAACGAACCCACAGCCGCCGCAGCGGTAGCGGCGGTGTTTGCCTGTCGCTGGCGCCCGCGCACCTCTGCGCCGCAACGAAGGAGAAGCCCGCTGAACGGTCTCGAAATCGTCGTCCTGCTCGGGGTGACGGTGCTCGTCGGCTCGGCCATCGCGGAACGCACGCACACCTTGGCGCCGCTCGTACTGCTGGTCGCCGGCGCGATAGTCGGCTTCCTCCCCGGCGTCGACGGCGTGGAGTTGCCGCCCAGCGTCGTTTTGCTGCTGTTCCTGCCGGCCCTCCTCTACTGGGAGACGCTGACCATCTCCCTGCGCGAGATCCGCGCCAATCTGCGCACGATCGTTCTGCTGTCGGTCTTTCTCGTCATCGCGACGGCCGCCATCGTCGCCTGGATCGGTCACCTCGTCGGCTTGAGCTGGCCCATGGCGTTCGTGTTGGGTGCGGTGCTGGCGCCGACGGACGCGACGGCCGTGTCAGTGGTGGCACGCAGGCTGGCGCGGCGACCGTTGACGATCCTTCGTGCGGAGAGCCTGATCAACGACGGAACGGCACTCGTCCTGTACGCCGTGGCAGTGGACGCCGCTACGGGACGCCACGCGTTCTCGGCGTTCGACCTGACCTGGCGGCTGGTGGTCTCCTACGCCGGCGGTATCGCGGTGGGGGTGGCGGCGACCGCCGTGGTGTACGTCGCCCGTCGGATCATTCCCGATCCACCGTTGGCCAACCTGCTGAGCATCACGACGCCGTTCCTCGCCTACCTGCCCGCCGAAGAACTGAACGTGTCGGGCGTGGTCGCCGTCGTCACCTGTGGCCTCACCCTGGCCCACTTCGGTCCGCGCCTGGTCACGGCGGCCAGCCGGACGCAGGCGTCGGCGTTCTGGACGCTGACCACGTTCACGCTCAACGGCGCGCTGTTCGTCCTGGTCGGCCTGGAGCTCCGCACCGTGTTGGACGGCCTACAGGTGTCCGTCGGCCGCGCCTGTGTCGCGGCGATCGCCTGCTATCTGGCTGTCCTGGGTGCCCGCTTGCTCTGGAGCAACACGACGCCCTACATCGTGCGGGCGCTGGACCGTCGCCCACAGCAGCGAGCGCGTCGGGTCGGTTGGCGTCAGCGCGTGCCGTCGGCATGGGCCGGCTTCCGCGGTGCGGTGTCCCTCGCCGCGGCGCTCGCCGTGCCAACGACCCGGGTGGACGGGTCGGCCCTGGTTGGTCGCGACCTCGTGCTGTTCGTGACCATCGCCGTCATTCTGCTGGCCCTCGTCGTCCAGGGGCTGACTCTGCCGCGGGTCATCGCGTGGGCCGGTCTCAACTCCGACGGCAGCGAGCACGACGAGCTGGCGTTCGCCAAGGCGACCGCTACCCGCGCGGCCGCCGAAGCACTCCCGGATTTGGCCCGCCGGTTGCACGTCGACGAGGAGACGACGAACCGGATCAACGCCGAGTACTCCGAACACCTGCGCACGGTCGACCAGGAGTTGCCCGACGGCGACCGGAGCGACGCCCGTGCCCACGCCGACCTCGAGCGCCAGCTGCGCAGGGCACTGGTCGCCGAGAAGCGCAATGCCGTCATCGACCTCAGCGACCGGCACCGTATCGACGACTCGGTGCTGCGGGCGATCCAGGCGCAGCTGGATGTGGAGGAGCTGCGCCTCGGCCCCCACGGCGCCCCCGGAGTGGCCGAGGCTCTGGAGTAGTGGCGTCGGGCAGGCTATGGCTTGGCGGCTAGGAACAGGAACGCCGCGCAGACCGACAGGTGGATGGCCGCCTGCAGCACCGTGGCCCGTCCGGGGATGACCGTCAGGATGCCCACTCCGGCGGTCAGCGCGAGCAGCACGATCTGGACCGGACCGAGGCCGAGCACGAGCGGCCCCGAGAGCCAGATAGACGCGACTGCGATGGCGGGAATCGTCAACCCGATGCTCGCGATCGCCGAGCCGAGCGCCAGATTGAGGCTGATCTGCACGCGCTCGCGAAGCGCGTTGCGCGCGGCGGCCAGCGTCTCGGGTAGCAGAACCAGGACGGCGATGACGACGCCGACGAACGACGACGGCAGGCCGGCCGACGCGACGGCGCTCTCGATGGTGTGCGACTCGACCTTGGCCAAGCCGACGACGCCAATCAGCGCTGCCACGAGCAGCCCCAGACTGACCAGCGTGGCGCGCCGAGACGGCGGCTCGGCGTGATCGTCAAGATCGTCGGTAGAGACGTCCGCGGGGCGTGCGCCTCGGCCGGCATGTGCCGGCGGCAGGAAGTAGTCCCGATGCCGGACGTTCTGCACAACCACGAACAGCACGTACAGCACCAGGGACGCGACCGCCGCGAAGGTCAGCTGCGAGGCCGAGAACACCGGACCCGGCTCGGACGTCGTGAACGTCGGCAGGACGAGACTGAGCGTGGCCAGCGTGATCACGGTGGTGAGTTCGGCGCCGGTGCCCTGAGTGTTGAACACCGCGACGCCGGTCCGCAGCGCGCCGATGAGCAGGGCGAGCCCGACGATCCCGTTGCATGTGATCATGACCGCGGCGAACACGGTGTCGCGGGCCAGCGACTCGGTGCTCGTGCCGCCGCCCAACATGAGCGTGATGATCAGGCCGACCTCGATGACGGTCACGGCCACGGCGAGGATCAGCGACCCGAACGGCTCACCGACGCGATGCGCGACAACCTCGGCGTGATGGACGGCGGCCAGGACCGCGGCCGCGAGCAGGACGGCGACCAGCACCTCGGCGACGACCGGCAGGTCCCGGCCGCCGACCGCCACGAGCGCGAGCACCGCAAGCACCGGCACCACGACGTTGACGACCGCACTCGGTGATCGCAGCAGCGAGCCCTCGGACGACATGGGAGTCAGACAACCAGAGTCGGCTCGTCGGGCGCGGACAGGCTCAGCACCGCCTGCACGACCGCCGGGGACGCGCGCAGCCTCGCCTCGAGGGCGCGCAGCTTCACCGCCACGTGGGACTCCGAGTCGTCTCCGGTCAGGTCGACGTCGCCGATAACGGAAACCATCCGGGGACCGACGATCTCGATGCGCAGATAGGTGACGCGGGAGACTTCGGGTAAGGCCATCAAGGCCTGGATCGTCGCGGCCCGGATGCGCGGGTCGCCCTCTTGTCCGACGAGGAACCGCCGGTTGCGATTGATCAAGAGCACCGCAACCACGCCGAGCAGCGCCCCGACCAGGATCGACCCGATGGCGTCGGGGATCGGTGAGCCCGTCGCCTGGTGCAGGCCGAGACCGCCGGCGGCGAGCACGAGTCCGATCAACGCCGCGGCGTCCTCGGCGAACACCGCCCGCAGCGTCGGGTCGGACGTCACGAGGACGTGCTCGAGCAGATCGCGGTCGAACTCCGCTGCTTCGGACCTGGCTTGCCGGGTCGACTGAGTGAACGAGATGGCCTCGAGGACGAACGACAGGGCCAGCACGACGTACCCGATGATGAAGTCGGAGGCCGGCTCGGGGGAGAGCAGCTCCTGCACGCCGTGGGTCACGGACACCGCACCACCGGCCACGAACAACCCGAGCGCGGCGAACAACGACCACACGTAGGCCTCGCGGCCGTGGCCGTTCGGGTGCTGCTCGTCAGGTGGGCGCGCCGCCCGTCGGTTGGCCACCCACAGGAAGATTTCGTTGCCGGTGTCGGCCCAGGAGTGCGCCGCCTCGGCCAGGATGGACGCCGAGCCTGTGACAAGAGCCGCGCCCGACTTCGCGATTGCCACCAGCAGGTTGGCGGCGAGCGCGACGGCCACGGTCAGCGCACTCTCCGAGCCTCCGCCGCCTCGCAGGGACCCCACCGTGACCAGCGGCGCCGGGTCCCGCGCGCCCTCGGTGGCCATGCTCGCGAAGCTACAACAGCGCCTGCCCGTCGCCCTCCTCGCGCGGTAGCGCGAGTTCGCGGCGAAGCCGCGACCGGGCGACAC
>CAXTNQ010000018.1:3073-7707 GCA_964245745.1 uncultured Jatrophihabitantaceae bacterium | reverse complement strand
CCTACGGCAACGCGACATGCTCACGCCATGGTCGATGCGGCGCCGACGCGGCGCGCACACGTCAACGGCATAGAGCTCGCCTACGAGACGATCGGCGACCCCGGCGCGCCTCCCGTCGTGCTCGTCATGGGCCTGGGCACGCAACTGCTCGGGTGGCCGGACGCTTTCTGTGCCGACCTCGCGGCTCGCGGGTTCGGCGTGGTGCGCTTCGACAACCGCGACATCGGGATGTCCACGCACCTGGACGGTTGGCCGGTGCCCAACGTGCTCGCCGTGGCCGCCGGACGCCGTCGTCCGGCCTACCGCCTCGACGACCTGGCGACCGACACCGAAGGCCTGATCGACGCGCTCGGCCGCGGCCCGGTGCACCTGGTCGGCGCGTCCATGGGCGGGTTCATCGCTCAGCTGGTGGCGGTGCGCCGGCCCGAGCTCGTGCGCACCCTGACGCTGATGATGACCTCCACTGGGTACCGCTGGGTGGGCCGGCCCACGGCCGCGGTGTTGTCGACCCTCTTGCGGCGCAAGCCGGCGACGACCCGGGAGGACGCAATCGCCGCCAGCGTCAGCATGTTTCGTCTCATCGGTTCGCCGGGGTACCCGTTCGACGAAGCGTTGGTCCGCGACATCGCCGGCCGCAGCTACGACCGTGGGTACAACCCGGCGGGGCAGCGGCGTCAGCTCGGGGCCGTCGCCGCCCAGACCGATCGCCGCCGCCGGCTCGCCACGCTGCGCATGCCCACGCTGGTCATGCACGGCCTTGCTGATCCACTCGTCAACGTGTCCGGCGGCCTGGACGTGGCTCGCGCCGTACCCGGCGCTCGCTTCGTCGGGTTCTCCGGGATGGGACACGACCTGCCCGCTGCGCTGTGGCCGGCCTACCTCGCCGAGATCGAAGCCATGGTGGCGACGTGAGCGACATCGCGCCGCCGAACCGGTGATCGTGCCTGCTTGTCAGACCTCGGTCCGCGCGAGAAGGTACGGCCCGTGACGGACGGGCTCGTGCTGCTCGCCGCGTGGGGCATGTTCGTCGTCGTGCTCGCCGCGCTGGCCTTCGTGATCTTGCGTGGCGGCTCGCGGCGATGAAACTGCTGCTCGGTGCAGTCTGTGCCGCGAGCGTGGTACTGAGCGGCTGCGTGGCGCCGCCGGGCAACACGTCCTCCTACGAGGCCAAGGCGGTACGCACGGCGGTCGACGCCCGCTCGCAGGTGCAGACCGTCCGGCTGACCGTCCAGGCGTACGACGCCGGACGCATGCTGTCGCCCTACCTGACGACGGTGCTCAGCTCGGCGGAGGATTCGTTCAGCTCTATCGAGAACACCTTCGGTTCGATCCAGCCACCAGACAGTACGAAGGCCGACCAGATTAGGGACGACCTGGGCCAGATTCTGTCGGACGGCTCCGACGCGATGAGCCAGGCGCGGATCGCCGGACGCCGCGGCGACCGTGATCAGCTCGCCGACGCCGCCAAGACGCTCGACGGCGTGGCCGACCGCCTCGAGCACTTCAGCTCGGAGCACTCCGCGTGAAGCAGCTGTTCGCGGTGGCCTTGGGCGTGCTGACCGCGATCGGCGGGTTCGTCGACATCGGAGACCTGGTCACGAGTGCACTGGTCGGTTCGCGCTTCGGGCTGTCCTTGGCCTGGGCGACCCTGATCGGGGTCGTCGGCATCTGCCTGTACTCCGAGATGTCGGGACGGGTCGCGGCCGTCACCGGCCGGGGGACGTTCGACCTCGTCCGCGAACGACTGGGGCCACGAGCCGGCCTGGCCAACCTCGTCGCGTCTTTCCTGGTCACCGGGCTGACCTTCGCCGCGGAGATCGGCGGGGTGGCCCTGGCGCTCGAGCTCGCGAGCAGCGTGAACTACCTGTTGTGGGTGCCGCTCGTCGGCCTCGCGGCGTGGCTGATCATCTGGCGGGTCAAGTTCTCGGTGTTGGAGAACGTGTTCGGGTTGCTGGGACTCTCCCTGCTCGTGTTCGCCTTCGCGCTGTGGAAGCTCGACCCGTCCTGGAGCCACCTTCTGCACCAGGTCGTCGCGCCGCACAAGCCGGGCAACGAGCGGTTGCCCACATACTTCTACTACGCCATCGGGTTGTTCGGCGCCGCGATGACGCCCTACGAAGTGTTCTTCTTCTCCTCGGGCGGCGTCGAAGAACGCTGGACGCGCAAGGACATTCGGACGTCGCGCATCAACGTGTTTGTGGGCTTTCCGCTCGGTGGAGTGCTGACGCTGTCGATAGCCGCCGCGGCCACGTTGGTGCTGCTGCCCAACTCCATCGCGGTCGACACGTTGGGTCAGGTCGGGCTGCCCATCGCCGTTGCCGTCGGCAAGGTGGGGTTGGCCATCGCGCTGCTCGGCTTCGTCGCGGCCACCTTCGGCGCCACCATGGAGACCGGGCTCTCGTGCGGCTACACCATCGCGCAGTACTTCGGCTGGCAGTGGGGCAAGTACGTCCGGCCGCGGGAAGCGGCACGATTCCACGTGGTCTTGCTGCTGTCGCTGATCGGGGCTGTGGCCGTCATCCTGACCACGGTGGACCCGGTGAAGGTGACCGAGTATTCCGTCGTGTTCTCGGCCATCGCCTTGCCGCTGACCTACCTACCGATCCTGGTCATCGCCAACGACCCCGACTACATGGGCGATAAGGTCAACGGCCGGTTCAGCAACACGCTGGCCAGTATCTTTTTGGTCCTCATCGTGGTGGCCTCACTGGCGGCCATTCCGCTCATGCTCTACACGAAAGCCGGGCAATGACGCAGAGTCCGCGGGGCACGCTGCACGTGAACCTGCATCTGCTCGACCGCCAGGTGGTCGATCGCGAAGGCCGGCTGATCTGCAAGGTCGACGATCTTGAGCTCACCCCGGCCGACGCCGGGCGACCGCACGTCACCGCCATCCTCGTCGGCCCCCGCGCGGTCGGCCCGAGGCTGCGCGACCGGCTGGGCCGGTGGGTCACCTCGATCGCCGGACGAGTAGCCGACGGCGACATCCCGCGTATCGACTTCGTCCACGTCGCGAAGATCGGCAGCTCGATCACGCTGGCCTGCGATCGCGCCGACGTAGACGTGGTGCCTCTCGAGGACTGGGTCGACGAACACATGATCTCGCGCATTCCCGGGAGCGGACATGCGAGCTAGCGACCTGGTGGGACGTGCCGTCGTTGACGATCGAGGTCGGCGCCTGGGTCACGTCAACGATCTTCGCGCCGTCGACGACGGGGCCGCCGGCGGGCGCGCCCACGACGTCCGCATCGACGCGCTGCTGGTGGGCGTCCATCACGTCGGGTCCAGCCTGGGCTACACCCGGGATCAGCAACGCGGGCCGTGGCTGGTACGCACCATCGTCCGAGCCCTGCACCGCGACGTGACGGTGGTGCCGTGGGACCGCGTGGTCAGCACGGGCGAGTCTGTGGTGGTGCGGGCGCGCTAGCCGCGCTTGCGCCGGACCGTGCGCTTACCGCCAGCGGCGCCGTGCTCGCGGCGGCTCTTCGAGTCGTCCCGTTCGGCCTCCGCGTGCCGCTCGGCCTGCTGACCGCGCTTGCGCTCGAGGGCCGCTCGGAACTTGTCCTTCACCGGGTCGCTCGATTCGGCCATAGCAGGAGGGTACGGAACACTTCGGGAACGGACCCCGCGCTCGTATCGTTGTCCGGACGGAGGTTCCGCTCTCAGGAGGTTGTCGTGCCCAATCCGGTGCTGAACAAGTTGGCCGAGCCGAATCGGCCGGCCACTTCATTCCCGGCGCCGCAAACTGGCGGCACCACGGACGAGCTCGAGCGGATGTATGGCCAGCCCGCCGCTGGCAGCCCGCCGGTGCCTCCGCCGACCGCGCCGGGATACGGCGGCGGCGGCTTCGGTCAGGCGGCCGCGCCCACCCGCTACATGACGCTCGACGACGTCGTGGTGCGCACCGGACTGATGCTCGCCGTGGTGCTGCTCGCGGGGGCAGCCTCGTGGGTGCTCGTGCCGGACAGCTCGGCCGGAGCGGTCATCACCGTGGGCGCGCTGGGCGGTCTCGGGCTCGGCCTCTACATGGCCTTCACCATGCGGGTGAACGCTGTGCTGGCGTTGCTCTACTCCGCGTTCGAGGGTGCGTTCCTCGGCGCGATCAGCCGGGCCTTCGAGAACTGGAAGCCCGGCATCGTCATCCAGGCGCTGCTCGGGACGGTGATGGTCGCGGCTGGCATGCTGATCGTCTACCGGGTCGGAGCCATCCGCGTCACGCCTCGGCTGACCCGCATCGTGGTCGGCGCGACCATCGGCGTCGTCGGGCTGATGCTGGTCAACCTGGTCGTGTCGCTGTTCCACAGCGGAGGACTCGGGCTGCGCGACGGTGGGGCGCTCGCCATCGTGTTCAGCGTGCTGTGCATCGTCATCGCAGCGTTCAACCTGGTGCTGGACTTCGACATGATCGAGCAGGGCATCCGCCGGGGCGTCGACGAGAAGTTCGCCTGGTACGCCGCGTTTGGCATCACCGTGACCTTGATCTGGCTGTACTTGGAGATCCTGCGGTTGCTCGGCTATCTGCGCGACTGAGCGACTACGCAAACAGAGGTGGCCCCGCCCGCACAGGCGGGGGCCCCACTGTTTTGTGTGCGCGCCCCCCGCGGCACCCCCCCGGATCTAGCGGCCCCCCTCGC
>CAXTNQ010000018.1:0-3063 GCA_964245745.1 uncultured Jatrophihabitantaceae bacterium | reverse complement strand
GGCCTGACCTATTTCGCCCCCTATGTGCTGATGGCGGGGCCGCAGGCGCCGTTTCGCACCTTTGCGGAATTTCTCGCCTTCACGCGGGCGAAGCCGCAAAACTTGGTCTACGGCCATCCCGGCGTGGCCCGCCCCCCCCCGCGCGGCGGCCCACCTCTGTTTTCTGTGCGCTCACCGCGAGGCACCCCCCGTGATCTCGCGGCCGCAGTCGAGGCGACTCCCCGTCCCCCCTCGTCCGGGGAACCGCTCGACCTGACAGCTCAACGAGTCACCCGGTCGAGGGTTACGCCCGAAGGTCAGGACAGCCGCTCGAGCACCATGGCCATGCCCTGGCCACCGCCGACGCACATCGTCTCCAAACCGAATTGCTTGTCGTGCGTCTGCAGGGAGTTGATCAGCGTGGTGGTGATGCGGGCACCGGTCATACCGAAGGGGTGTCCGACCGCGATCGCGCCGCCGTTGACGTTGAGCCGGTCGAGGTCGACGCCGAGGTCGCGGTAGGACGGGATGACCTGGGCGGCGAAGGCCTCGTTGATCTCGACGAGGTCGATGTCGCCGATCGACATGCCCGCCAGGCTGAGTGCACGCCGGGACGCCTCGACCGGCCCCAATCCCATGATCTCCGGCGACAACGCGCTCAGGCCCGTCGAAACGATGCGGGCCAGCGGGGTCAGGCCGAGCTCGGCCGCCTTGCGGTCGCTCATCACGACCAGGGCGGCGGCACCGTCGTTCAGCGGGCAGCAATTCGCGGCGGTCACCCGTCCGTCGGGCCGGAAGACCGGCTTGAGCGTCGACACCGACTCGTAGGTGACGCCGGCCCGTGGGCCGTCGTCGGTCGACACCACAGTGCCGTCCGGGGCGGTGACCGCAGTGATCTCGCGCGCCCAGAACCCGTCCGCGATGGCCTTCTCGGCCAGGTTCTGTGACCGGACGCCGAAATGGTCCATGTCCTCGCGGCTGACGTCCTTGAGTTGGGCGAGGTTCTCGGCGGTCTGTCCCATCGCGATGTAGACGTCCGGCAGGTCGCCATCGGCACGGGGGTCGGACCACACCTCGGCTCCGGCGGACGCCCGTTTGGTCGTGCGCGCCGCCGCGTCGGAGAATCGCTCGTTCGTATAGGGATTCCCGGTCTTGTCGCGGTGATCGGCGGACGGGTCGACCGGCGGGTTGTCGCTCGTGCCCCGCGTCGCCCGGCTCACCGCCTCGACGCCCGCCGAGATGAACACGTCGCCTTCGCCGGCCTTGATCGCGTGGAAGGCCATCCGGGTGGTCTGCAAAGAGGACGAGCAGTACCGAGTGATCGTCGCACCGGGCAGGAAGTCGTAGCCCAGCAGGACGGCCACGACGCGGCCCATGTTGAAACCCTGCTCCCCTCCCGGCATACCGCAGCCCAGCAACAGATCGTCGATGTCGTGCGGATCCAACGCCGGCACCTGATCCAGGGCGGCGCGCACGATCTGCGCCGTGAGGTCGTCGGGCCGCACGTCCCGTAGCGAACCCTTAACCGCGCGACCGATAGGGGACCGCGCCGCGGCGACGATAACGGCTTCGGACATGGGTTAACCTCGCTTGGTTTCGGCTACGGCCGATCGTCCCACGGTGCGCGATCCGAGCGCTGTGTCCACGGCCACGTCGTCCGTCCGTCGCCGGCGCAAGCGGGCCCACCGGCCGGCCGGCTGCCCAGGAATCTCCGCGGCCGCGACCTCGGCGCCGGCCCGCGACGCCGCCTTGGCGGCGACCCGCTCGACGGGACGGGCGCGCCGCGTGCTGAACGTGGTGGCCGACCGGGCGCGGGTACGCAGGCCCAGCGCGTCCAGGCAGGACGGCAGGATGGCGTCCATCGCGGCCGCGTACCCCTCGGCGGACGGGTGGAACCGGTCCTCGGCGAAGAAGTCCGCACGCTTGGCGAACAGCGGACCGAGGAGGTTGGCCAACGAGACGGTCCGTCCGCCGGCCTCCACCACGGCGACGGTTTGCGCGGCGGCCAGGCTCCGCGAGATGCGTCGGGCCAGGTAGCGCAGAGGTTGCGCGATCGGGCGGATCGTCCCCAGGTCCGGGCACGTGCCGACGACGACCTCGGCGCCCAGACCGCGCAGCACGGTCACCGCCTCGGCAAGGTGGCGCACCGACTCCTCGGGCTTGATCCGGTGCGTCACGTCGTTCGCCCCGATGATCACCACGGCCAGGTCGGTCCCAGGAGGCACTCGGGCGACCTGCCCGGGTAGCGCGTTCGACTCGGCGCCCACCTTGGCCACGTTGGTGAGGTGCACCGGACGCCCGGCGACGGCCGACAGGCCGACGGCCAGCCGGACGCCGGGAGTTTCGCGATCCTGATGCACGCCGTAGCCGGCGGCCATGGAATCGCCGATCATCGCGATGCACAGCGGCGGACGGGTGCGGGCCACGCCGTCCGCGACCCACGTCGTGCCGTCAGCGGCCGGAGGGTCGGTGGTGGCGATCGGAATGCGCCGGCGGGCCAGCTTCGTCTGCCCGACGATGACGCCCCAGAACGCCGCGCCACCGAGGCCCAACGCGCCCAGCCCACCGCCTCCGTAGGCGGCGGCGGTCGCCACGCGGCGGGCCCGGCTCGCTCTGGTCACGTCCCGGCCTCCTCTCGCGGCGGTGGGGTGTCGTCGAGACCGAAGTCCCGAGATTAACCTCACGGCGTGTACCACGACTCAGTTCTGGATCTGATCGGCAACACCCCGCTGGTCCGCCTCGGCAGCGTCGCGCGCACGGCGCCGGCGACCGTCCTGGCCAAGGTGGAGTACTTCAACCCGGGCGGTTCGGTGAAGGACCGCATCGCCGTCCGCATGGTCGACGCTGCCTGCAGCTTCGTGGGCCCGGACAAGGTCAGTCAGGACAAGGTCAACACTCTGCGGGCGTACGGCGCCGAGGTCGTGGTGTGCCCGACGGCGGTGCTGCCCGAGGACCCGCGCTCGTACTACTCGGTGTCCGACCGGCTCGCCCGCGAGACGTCCGGGGGCTGGAAACCCGACCAGTACGCCAACCCGGCCAACCCCCAGTCGCACTACGAGACGACGGGACCGGAGATCTGGGAGC
>CAXTNQ010000017.1:16974-27198 GCA_964245745.1 uncultured Jatrophihabitantaceae bacterium | reverse complement strand
CGTGGTGGTCGTCGGCGGCGGCGTCATCGGGTCGGCGGTCGCCTGGCGGTGTGCGCAGCGTGACCTCGCCGTGACGGTCGTCGATCCGGCGCCGGACAGCGGGGCTTGGCGCACGGCCGCCGGCATGCTCGCTCCGGTCACCGAGCTGCACTACGGCGAGCAGCGGCTGCTCACGCTCAACCTGACCTCCGCCGCTCGCTATCCGGACTTCGTCACCGAACTGCAGGCCGTCACCGGCCTCGACGTCGGCTACCGGAGGTCCGGCGCGGTGGTCGCGGCGTGGGATCAGACTGACCTGGCCGCCCTGTGCGATCTGCAGGCGTTCGCCACTTCACTCGGCGTGGCCAGTGAGGCGGTCACCGCCCGGGAATTGCGCCGGCTCGAGCCAGCGCTGGCGCCGTCTCTCGCCGGTGGCCTGTTCGCGCCCGACGACCACCAGATCGACAACCGGGCGCTGCGGGCGGCGCTCGAACGCGCCGCCGTGACCGCCGGCGCGACCGTCGT
Source organism: uncultured Jatrophihabitantaceae bacterium (assembly GCA_964245745.1). Taxonomy (GTDB): domain Bacteria; phylum Actinomycetota; class Actinomycetes; order Mycobacteriales; family Jatrophihabitantaceae; genus CAXTNQ01. The sequence goes on along the minus strand of CAXTNQ010000017.1, from coordinate 26,694 downwards.
CCGCGCGGCCGTGACGCACCTGGATCTGACGGACAGCGCCGCCGGAGTCCGGACGGGCGACGGCCGGTCGATCGCCGCGGACACCGTGGTGCTGGCCGCCGGTGCCTGGACGACCACGCTGTCCGGCCTGCCTGGCCACCTGCTCCCCCCCGTCCGGCCGGTCAAGGGCCAGACCCTCCGGCTGTACGTGCCAGATCTGCTACGCCACGTCGTCCGCGGCGCGGTACACGGATCCGCCGTCTACCTCGTGCCGCGCGAGCACGGCGAGGTGGTGGTGGGCGCGTCCAGCGAGGAGGTCGGGTTCGACGTCCGACACCGCGCGGCAGCGGTGTACGAGCTGTTGCGCGACGCCCAATCACTGGTTCCCGCCCTGGGTGAGGCCGAGCTCGTCGAGCTCAGCACCGGACTGCGACCGGCCACCGTGGACAACGCGCCGGTCATCGGCCCGACCGGAATCCCAGGTTTGGTCGTCGCCACCGGCCATTACCGCAACGGAATTCTCCTCACGCCGGTCACCGCGGACGGCGTCGCGCAGTTGCTCGCTACGGGTGCGCTGCCGCCCGAGCTGGTGCCGTTCTCGCCGCTACGGACGGCCGGAGCAGTGGCGTGACCGTGACCGTCAACGGGCGTCCGTGGCAGGTCGCCCCGGGCACCGCCCTCGCCGTCCTGGTGAGCCGTAGTGGGGCCCCGTCGCGCGGCACTGCGGCGGCCGTCGACGGCGAGGTCGTACCGCGCAGCGCGTGGCCGGAATACCTGTTGCGCGACGGCCAGGCGGTCGAGCTGCTGACGGCGGTGCAGGGTGGCTGAGCACACGGCCGACGACGACCCGTTCGTGCTCGGCGGCGTGCGGCTCGCGTCGCGACTCGTCCTCGGCACCGGCGGCGCGCCGAGCATGCAGGTGATCGAACAAGCGGTGGCCGCGTCCGGTACCGCCCTGTGCACGGTGGCGATGCGCCGCGTCGGCACCGGGATCGCCGGCTCCGTTCTCGACGTGCTCGACCACCGCGCGGTCCGCGTCCTGCCCAACACGGCCGGCTGCCGCACCGTTCACGAGGCCGTGCGCACGGCGCGGCTGGCTCGTGAGGCTCTGGAGACGGATTGGATCAAGTTGGAAGTCGTCGCCGACGAGCGCACCTTGCTGCCGGACCCGATCGAGCTGCTCGACGCCGCCACCGAGCTCGTAGCGGACGGCTTCACCGTGCTGCCCTACACCAACGACGATCCTGTGCTCGCCCGCCGCCTCCAGCAGGTCGGATGCGCCGCGGTCATGCCGCTCGGGTCGCCCATTGGTACCGGGCTCGGCATCAGTAATCCACACAACATCGAACTCATCGTGGCGGAGGCGGCGGTGCCGGTGATCCTCGACGCCGGGATCGGGACGGCGTCCGACGCCGCGTTGGCCATGGAGCTGGGATGCGACGCCGTGCTGCTTGCATCGGCGGTGACCAGGGCCCAGGAACCGGCCCGGATGGCGGCGGCCATGGCCCACGCCGTGCAGGCGGGACGACTGGCGTATCGCGCGGGACGCATCCCGCGGCGTTTCCACGCCGCAGCGTCGTCCCCGGCCGAAGGGATGGCCGTGCTGTGACGACCACCGTTTCCGCGCACAAGGTCGAACCCGGACCCACGCTGGCCGATCCGCCGCCCAGGACGCTTGGGCTGTTCGACCAGATCGCCCTGTGGGCCAATCTCGGGGTCAGCCTGCTCGGTCCGGCCTACGCCGCGTACGTGCTGGCGCCGACGGGCGCCGCGCCTATGTCCCTGATCGCGGCGATCACCGCCGTCGTGGTCGGCACGGTCGTCGGCACGGTGCTGCTCGGCCTGTCGGCGGTCCCCGGCGCCCAGACCGGCCATCCGGCGATGGTCCTGCTCCGAGGGCTGTTCGGCGCGCGGCTCTCCTACCTGCCCACGGTGCTCAACCTGCTGCAGTGCCTGGGCTGGGGCATCTTCGAATTGGTGGTCATCGCCAACGCCGCCGAGGTCCTGCTGCCGTGGGACGTCCACTGGCCGTACGTCGTGGTTGCCGGAGTCCTGACCACGGTGATGGCGCTGCGGCCGCTCGGCATGATCCGGGTGTTGCGCCGCTACGCCTTCGTCGCCGTGCTCGCCGCCACCGTCTACTTCTTCGTGCAGCTGGGCCGCGACGGAGTGCCCTCCCTGACCCACGGATCGTGGTCGGGCTTCTGGCTGGGCGCCGATGCGGTGCTCGCAGTCTCGGTGTCGTTCGCGCCGCTCGCTGCCGACTACACCCGGCACGCCAGACGGCCGCGCGACGCGTTCTGGGGGGCGTTCGCCGGTTACAGCGTCTCGCAGATTGCGTACTACACGCTGGGGCTGCTCGCGTTCTCCTCGGTCGTGAACGCGGACACCGCGGACCACTCGCCGGTGTTCCGGGCGCTGATCGACGTGCCGTTCGGGTGGTTGCCCTTCGCCGTCCTGGTGCTGCGTGAGCTCGACCAGTCGTTCACCAACGTGTACTCGACCGCCGTCTCCGTGCAGAACGTGCGGCCTCTGGCCGACCGCCGGGTCCTGGCGGTCGTCATCGGTGCCCTGGCCACCCTGGGCGCCCTCGTCCTGGGCATCGGCGACTACCAGAGCTTCCTGCTGCTGCTGGGGTCGGTGTTCGTCCCGTTGTTCGCGGTGTTCGTCGTCGACTACTTCGTCCTGGGCGGCCGGCGGTCGTGGAACACCGCGCCGGACGCCCCGACCCGGTGGCCGCTCCTCCTTCCCTGGGCTCTCGGCTTCGTCGTCTACCAGCTGATCAACCCGGGTTACGTCTCGTGGTGGGCGTCCGCCTGGCAGCACCTGCGCTCCGCACTCGGCTTCACGCCACGCGACTGGATGAGCGCTTCGCTGTTCTCCTTCGCCGTGGCGGCCGTCGCGACCGTCGTCGTCGGTGCCGTCTCGACGCGAACGGCTCGCCCCCGAGAATGGGCACGTGCCGGTACATCCTGAGGTCGCCGCGGCCCTCGCGAAGGGCCGGCCGGTCGTGGCACTCGAGAGCACGATCATCAGCCACGGGCTGCCGCGTCCACGCAACCTCGCAGTGGCTCGCGAGATCGAAGCCGCGGTGCGCGCCGGAGGCGCGGTGCCGGCCACCGTGGCCGTGATCGCCGGTGAGGTGCACGTCGGCCTGCACGAGCAGGAGCTCGGGCGTATCGCCACATCCGGGGCCGTGGTGAAGGCCGGGGTCCGCGACCTCGCGGTGGTGGTCGCGCGCGGTGCCGACGCGGCCACCACAGTGGGCTCGACCGCGCACCTCGCCGCCCGCGCGGGTATTGCCGTCTTTGCGACGGGTGGGCTCGGCGGGGTGCATCGCGGTGCGCGCGAGACGTGGGACGAGTCCGCTGACCTGACCACGCTGTCGCGCACCCCGGTGCTCGTGGTGTGCGCCGGTGTCAAGTCGATCCTCGACGTGCCGGCGACTCTCGAGCGCCTCGAGACCTTGAACGTCGCAGTACTGGGTTACCGGACGGACGTCTTCCCGGGCTTCTACCTGTCCGACTCGGGTTCGCCGGCGCCGTGGCGGGTCGATTCGCCGGAGGACGCCGCCGCGGTGTTGCGCGCGCGGCACCGGGTCGGGACCGACGGCTACGGCGTGGTGTTGGCCAACCCCATCGCCGCCGCGGCACAGCTCGATCCCGAACTGCACGACCGTGTCCTGGCGGCCGGGGTAGCTGCCGCGGATTCAGCCGGGATCCATGGCAAGGACGTCACGCCGTTCCTGCTGGACTTCCTGCACCGCGAGACCGCCGGGGCGTCCCTCGAGGCCAACGTGGCACTCGTGCGCAGCAACGCACGGTTGGCCGCCGAGGTGGCGGCGGCCTACGCGAGGTGAGGCGGATCGTCTGCGTGGGCGATCTCATGGTCGACGTCGTCGCGAAGCTTTCGGGCCCGCTGGCGCCGGGCTCGGATCGGCCTGCTGAGATCGAGCTGCGCGGCGGTGGATCGGCGGCCAACACAGCGTGCTGGCTGGCCGCGCTCGGCGCCGACGTGCGGCTGGTCGCGCGGGTCGGCCCGGTCGATGACCCGTGGGCAACGGCGGCGACCCACGGCATGCCCGACAACCTGTCTGCGGGCCTCACCCGCGACGGTCGGCCGACCGGGCGGTGCATCGTGCGCGTCGCGCCCGACGGTGAACGCACGATGGTGCCCGACACGGGCGCCAACGTGGGCCTGTCCGGCGCCGACCTCGACCCGCGTCGGCTCGGCCTGCGCGGCCACCTCCATCTGTCGGGGTACGTGCTGCTGGGTGCGGGACGCCGCGCCGGCGTCGACATGCTCGCGGCGGCGCGACAGGCGCAGGCCACGATCAGCGTCGACGCCGCCTCCGCCGGCCCGCTCGCCGCGCTGGGCACCGACGCGTTCCGTCGTCTGATCGGGCGGGACGTCCTGCTGTTCGCGAACCGCGCCGAAGCGTCCGTGCTGACCGGGCACCGCGATCCCGAGGTGGCGGCCGCGACGCTCGCCGCCTGGGTCGGCGGCGCCGTCGTGAAGTGCGGCCGGGACGGCGCGGTGTGGTCCGACGGCCGGCGCACCGTCAGCCGGCCCGCTCAGGCTCGGACCGTCGTCGACTCGACAGGAGCAGGTGACGCGTTCGCCGCCGGCTTCCTGCGGGCGTGGACGGCCGGCGAGCGACCGGTCGATGCCCTCGACGCCGGCCACCGGACGGCGGCTCGCGCCTGCGCTCTGATCGGCGGTCGTCCACCGGTCTGACGGCTCAGCCGACGCCGGCCGCGTCCATCCCGCGCAGCTCCTTCTTCAGTTCGTTGATCTCGTCGCGCAGCCGCGCCGCCACCTCGAACTGCAGGTCTCGCGCCGCGGCCAACATCTGCTCGTTCAGCTGCTGAATCAGGTCCGCGAGCTCGGCCCGCGGCAGGACCGACGCGTCGAGGCCGCCCCCGGCGTGCGTGCCGACGCCCAACACGCCTGGCGACAGGCCACGCCCGCCGGTGCCGCGTCCCGAACGTCCCGGCACCGGAGACTTGCCGCGGGACTGGACCCGGCCCGATCCGCCCAGCATGTCGTCGGTGTCCGCGGCTTCACGGGACAGCAGATCGGTGATGTCGGCGATCCGCTTGCGCAGCGGCTGAGGGTCGATGCCGTGCTCGGTGTTGTACGCGACCTGCTTGGCCCGCCGGCGATTCGTCTCGTCGATTGCATTGCTCATCGACGGCGTCACGGTGTCGGCGTACATGTGCACCTGTCCGGACACGTTGCGGGCAGCGCGCCCGATGGTCTGGATGAGCGACGTCCCCGACCGCAGGAAGCCTTCCTTGTCCGCGTCGAGGATCGACACCAAGGACACCTCGGGCAGGTCCAGACCTTCGCGCAGCAGGTTGATGCCCACGAGTACGTCGAACTCGCCCATCCGCAGCTCGCGCAGCAGCTCGACGCGGCGCAGCGTGTCGACCTCCGAGTGCAGGTAGCGCACCCGGATGCCCAGCTCCAGCAGGTAGTCGGTGAGGTCCTCGGCCATCTTTTTGGTCAGGGTGGTGACCAGGACCCGTTCGTCACGCTCGGCGCGCTCACGGATCTCGTGCACGAGGTCGTCGATCTGGCCTTTGGTGGGCTTGACCACGACCTCGGGGTCGATCAGCCCGGTGGGCCGGATGACTTGCTCGACGAAGTCCCCCTTGGTGCGACCCATCTCGTAGGACCCGGGGGTCGCCGAGAGGTACACGGTCTGCCCGATGCGGTCGACGAACTCCTCGAACTTCAGGGGCCGGTTGTCCATCGCGCTGGGCAACCGGAAGCCGTGGTCGACCAGCATCCGCTTGCGGGACATGTCGCCCTCGTACATGCCACCGGTCTGCGGAACGGTCACGTGCGACTCGTCGATGATCAGCAGGAAGTCTTCGGGAAAGTAGTCGAGCAAGCAGTTGGGCGCACTCCCCCGGCTCCGCCCGTCGATGTGCAGCGAATAGTTCTCGATGCCCGAGCAGAACCCGACCTGGCGCATCATCTCCAAGTCATAGGTCGTGCGCATCCGTAGTCGCTGCGCCTCGAGCAGCTTGTTCTGCCCCTCGAGCTCAGCCAGCCGATCCGCGAGCTCGGCCTCGATGCCGCGCGTGGCCCGCTCCATCCGCTCGGGTCCGGCGGCGTAGTGCGTCGCCGGGAAGACGAACACCTCGTCGACCTCGCGGATGACCTCACCGGTCAACGGGTGCAGGTAGTACAGCCGCTCGATCTCGTCGCCGAACATCTCGACGCGGATCGCCAACTCCTCGTACATCGGGAAGATCTCGACCGTGTCGCCTCGGACGCGGAACGTCCCTCGGGTGAAGGACAGGTCGTTGCGGCTGTACTGCACCTCGACCAGATGGCGCAGGATGGCCTCGCGCTCGATGTGCTGGCTCACATGTAGGCGGACGGAGCGATCGACGTACTCCTGTGGGGTGCCGAGTCCGTAGATGCAAGAGACCGTGGCCACCACGACGACGTCACGCCGGGTCAGCAGCGAGTTCGTGGCCGAGTGCCGCAGCCGCTCGACCTCGGAGTTGATCGAGGAGTCCTTCTCGATGTAGGTGTCGGTCTGCGGGACGTACGCCTCGGGCTGGTAGTAGTCGTAGTAGCTGACGAAGTACTCGACAGCGTTGTTCGGCAGCATCTCGCGCAGTTCGTTGGCCAGCTGCGCGGCGAGCGTCTTGTTCGGGGCCATGACGAGCGTCGGCCGCTGCACCCGCTCGATCAGCCAGGCCGCGGTCGCCGATTTGCCGGTACCGGTCGCGCCGAGCAGTACGACATCACGCTCGCCGGCGCGCAACCGACGCTCGAGGTCCTCGATCGCCGCCGGCTGATCGCCGGACGGCTGGAAGTCGGAGACCACCTCGAACTTGCCGGTCGAGGGGACGATGTCACTGCGCACTCTCACAGATCCACGGTACGTGCGGGGTACGACATCGGCAGGCCTCGCGGTCGCGCGGACAGCGAACGAGGCCAGCTTCGGCGGACGGATCCGAGGTCGGCCTCAGCCGGGGTCGGGCTGCGCCGCGGACGGGCGCGCAGTGCGCCAGAGGCTAGCCAGCGTGGTTACGGCCAGAATGCCCACGATGACGACGAGGGACAGCCAGATCGGGATGTCCGGAGCCCAGGACACCGGCTCGCCGCCGTTTACGAACGGCAGCGTGTTCTCGTGCAGCGCGTGCAGGATCAACTTCACGCCGATGAAGCCGAGCAGCACCGACAGGCCCACGTTGAGGTATACCAACCGCTTGAGCAGCCCGCCGATGAGGAAGTACAGCTGACGCAGCCCCATGAGGGCGAAGATGTTCGCGGTCAGGACGAGGTACGGCTCGCGGGTGATTCCGTAGATGGCCGGAATGGAGTCGAGCGCGAAGAGCAGGTCCGTGCTGCCTAGTGCGATCACCACGATCAACATCGGCGTGGCCAGCCGGCGTCCGGCCTCACGCACCGTCAGCCTGGTGCCGCGGTAGTCATCCGTCGTCGGGACGCGGCGCCGGAACCACCGCACGACGCGCCCTTCCTCGTAGTCCTGCTCGTCGCTGTCACGAATAAGGGTCACGGCCGTGTAGACGAGGAACGCGCCGAAGAGGTAGAAGACCCAGCTGAAGGCGTTGATCGCGGCCGCGCCGACGGCGATGAAAACGCCGCGCAACACCAGCGCGATAACGATGCCCACGAGCAGCGCGTCCTGCTGCAGTTCGCGCGGTACCTGCAGCTTGGCCATGATGATCAAAAACACGAAGAGGTTGTCGACGGACAGCGAGTACTCGGTCAGCCAGCCGCCCAGGAACTGCGCGCCGTAGCCCGCGCCGCTGACGACGAACACGCCGACCGCGAACAGCAGTGCGGCCCCGATATAGAGGGCCAGGTATCCCGAAACTTCTCGGGGCGACGGCTCGTGGGGTCGCCGCGCCACGATCAGGACGTCGACGGCGAGGAACCCGAGAGTCACGACCAGCGTGACGGCCCACACCCACGGCGCGACGTGCATGGCAGCTCCTCCGGCGTCGGGCGCCGATCACTCGATCGGCGCTGGCCGGAGGTCTCACCCACCCAAACGGGCCGATCTCCCGGGACGACCCGCGTCGTGGCGGTCGTCCGTGATGACGAGAGGATCGCGGCGGGGTTACTCCCCTCCAGATACGGGCAAAGTCTAGCTCACCGGACAGCCGCCCACGGCGAGTCTGGCTGTCTGCGCGGGCCGTCCACCGTCTGGCAGTCTCGTTGCGTCAGGCCGCGCGCCTGCGACCGACAGGAGCACGATGCAGATCTGGCCGGGCCACCCGTACCCCTTGGGTGCCACTTACGACGGCTCGGGCACCAACTTCGCTCTGTTCAGCGAGGTGGCCGAACAGGTGGAGCTGTGCCTGTTCGACGCCGACGGCACCGAGAGCCGCGTCACTCTGCCCGAGATGGACGGCTTCGTGTGGCACGCGTTTCTGCCCGGCATCGAACCGGGTCAGCGCTACGGCTATCGGGTTACCGGCCCCTACGACCCGAAGAACGGGCACCGCTGCAACCCGAACAAGTTGCTGCTCGATCCGTACGCCAAGGCCATCGAGGGCCACTTCGAGTGGAACCAGGCGTTGTTCGGATACAACTTTGGTGACCCCGACAGCCGCAACGACGACGACTCGGCCGCCCAGATGCCCAAGGCGGTGGTCATCAGCCCGTTCTTCGACTGGGGGGTGGACCGTCCGCCGAAACGGCAGTATGCGGAGTCGGTGATCTACGAGGCGCACGTCAAGGGACTGACCCAGCGGCATCCGGAGATCCCGCCCGACATGCGCGGCACCTACGCCGGCATCGCGCACCCGGTCATCATCGAGCACCTGACGTCATTGGGCATCACGGCCATCGAGCTCATGCCGGTGCACCACTTCGCCAACGACGCGCTGCTGCTCGAAAAGGGACTGACGAACTACTGGGGTTACAACACGATCGGTTTCTTCGCCCCGGACTCCAAGTACACCTCGAGCACCAACCCGGGTGGCCAGGTGCAGGAGTTCAAGGCCATGGTCCGGGCGCTGCACGAGGCCGGCATCGAGGTCATCCTCGACGTCGTCTACAACCACACGGCCGAGGGCAATCACCTCGGACCGACCCTGTCCATGCGGGGCATCGACAACGCGGCGTACTACCGGCTCGTCGACGACGACCAGCGCTATTACATGGACTACACCGGCACCGGAAACACCCTCAACGTGCGGCATCCGCACGCGCTGCAGCTGCTGATGGACTCGCTGCGTTACTGGGTCACCGAGATGCACGTCGACGGGTTCCGCTTCGACCTGGCATCCGCCCTGGCTCGCGAGTTCTATGACGTGGACCGGCTGTCGAGCTTCTTCGAGCTCGTCCAGCAGGACCCGATCGTCAGCCAGGTCAAGCTCATCGCCGAACCGTGGGACGTCGGTCCCGGCGGGTACCAGGTGGGCAACTTCCCACCGCAGTGGACGGAGTGGAACGGCAAGTTCCGCGACACGGTGCGCGACTTCTGGCGCGGCGAGCCGGCCACTCTAGGCGAGTTCGCCTCGCGGATCACCGGCTCGTCCGACCTCTACGAGCATTCGGCGCGGCGGCCCGTCGCGTCAATCAACTTCGTGACCGCGCACGACGGCTTCACCCTGCGCGATCTGGTGTCCTACAACGAGAAGCACAACGAAGCCAACGGGGAGAACAACAACGACGGCGAGAGCCACAACCGGTCGTGGAACTGCGGCGTCGAGGGGCCGACGCGGGACCGAGGGGTGAACG
>CAXTNQ010000017.1:10566-16964 GCA_964245745.1 uncultured Jatrophihabitantaceae bacterium | reverse complement strand
GATCTGCCACGGCGACGAGCTGGGACGAACCCAACGTGGCAACAACAACGCGTACTGCCAGGACAACGAGCTGAGCTGGGTGGACTGGAAGAAGATCGACGTCGACCTGCTCGGCTTCGCGCGGGAGCTGTCGGCGATCCGGCACGCCCACCCCGCGTTCCGTCGTCGCCGCTTCTTCGACGGCCGCCCGGTCGGTCGTCGACGGGGGGCCAAGGGGCTGCCCGACATCGCGTGGCTGCGTCCCGACGGCAGTGAGATGACCGAGGCGGACTGGGGTTCGGGCTTCGGACGGTCGGTAGCGGTGTTCCTCAACGGCAACGGGATCACCGACCACGACAACCGCGGGGAACGCGTCGTCGACGACTCCTTCGTGTTGTGCTTCTCCGCGCACGACGAAGAGTTGGAGTTCACGCTGCCGCCGTCCGCGTACGGGCGCGCCTGGCGGATCATCGTGGACACCATGCGCAGTGACGTCGACGCCGACGACATCCGCAAGCCGGGCGCGATGGTTCCGGTCGGGCCGCGCGCGCTCGTCGTCCTGCAACGCGCCGACTGATGGCGCCGGTCAGCACCTACCGCCTGCAACTCACCGGATCCTTCAATCTCGACGCTGCGGCCGACCTGACCGGATACCTGCGCGCGCTCGGAGCCGGCGCCGTGTATTGCTCGCCGCTGCTGGCGTCCGCCGACGGGTCCACGCACGGCTACGACGTCGTCGACCCCCGCCGCGTCGACGCACCACGCGGTGGCGAGGCGGGATGGCGCGCTCTGGTGGCCGCCGCCCGAGTGGAGAACCTGCAAATCGTCGTCGACGTCGTTCCGAACCACCTCGGCGTCGAGGACGCGGCCGAGAATCCGGCGTGGTGGGCGCTGCTGCGCGACGGTCCCGCTTCGCCATACAGCAGGTGGTTCGACACCGAACGCGGCGCGCGCCGGATCCTGATCCCGGTGCTCGGTGACGACGCCGATCTCGATCGCGACCTGGCGGTCGTGGACGGTGAGCTGCGCTACTTCGAGCACCGGTATCCGCTCGCCTCGGGTAGCGAAGGCGGCACGCCTGCGCAGATCCACGCGCTGCAGCACTACGAGCTGGTCAACTTTCGCCGCGCCGACACCGAGCAGAACTATCGCCGGTTCTTCGCAGTGAGCACGCTGGCCGGACTGCGGGTGGAAGACGCCGACGTGTTCGAGGCCACGCATCGCGAGGTGTTGCGGTGGGTCGCCGACGGTACGGTCGACGGCTTGCGCATCGACCATCCGGACGGGCTCGTCGACCCCGGCGGATATCTCGCCCGGCTCCGAGCCGCCGCACCGCTGCAGTGGATCGTCGTCGAGAAGATCCTCGAGCCCGGCGAGCGGCTGCCGGCCTGGCCGGTCGAGGGCACGACCGGTTACGACGCCCTGCGCGAGGTCGCGGACGTGCTGATCGACCCCGACGCGGCCGACGTCCTCGACCGCGACTACCGCAAGTTGACGGGTGACCAGCGAAGCTTCGCCGAGCACGCGGCCGCCGGGAAGCGACTCGTGGCCACCACGATCCTGCGCGCGGAGGTCAACCGACTGGCCCGGCTCGTGCCCGACGTGGCCGCCACGGACGACGCGCTCACCGAGCTGCTGGTCGCCTTTCCCGTGTACCGGTCCTACCTGCCCGACGGCGCTGAAAACCTCGCGGCGGCACTGGCCACCGTGCGGCGGCAGCGACCGGATCTGACCGACACGCTGGACCGCCTGGCGCCGCGCCTGGCTGACCCGGACGACGAGTTGTGCGCCCGCTTCCAACAGACGTCCGGCGCGGTGATGGCCAAGGGCGTCGAGGACACCGCCTACTACCGCTACAACCGGTTCATCGCCAGCAACGAGGTAGGCGGCGACCCGGGCCGACTGGGCGCGCCTCCGGCGGAGTTCCACGCGGCACAACAACGCCGACAGGCGGCGTGGCCGGCCAGCATGACGACACTGTCGACCCACGACACCAAGCGCGGTGAGGACGTCCGCGCCCGGCTGTACGCGCTGGCCGAGTTCCCAGACGAATGGCGCGGGCTAGTCACTGCCCTGCTCGACCAGGCGCCGGTGCCCAACCGGGTCTTCGGGTACCTGCTGTGGCAGACCCTGGTCGGCGTCGGGTTCATCGAGCGGGAACGGATGCACGCGTACGCCGAAAAGGCGATGCGGGAGGCGCACGACGGGACGCAGTGGATCGACCCGGACGCAGCCTTCGAGGACACCGTGCACCTGGCGCTCGACACCGTCTACGACGACCGCGAGATACGCGCCCGCGTGCAGGCGTTCGTCGATCGGCTCACGCCCTTCGGCTGGACGACCGCCCTGAGCCAGAAGCTGATCCAACTGACCATGCCCGGGGTGCCCGACGTGTACCAGGGCACGGAGCTGTGGGAGGACTCCCTCGTCGACCCGGACAACCGCCGGCCCGTCGACTTCGCCGCGCGGCGCCGCACGCTCGCCGCCCTGGACGCGGCGGGCTCGCTACCGGCCGTCGACGCCAGCGGTGCCGCCAAGCTGTGGCTGGTGTCCCGGGCGCTGCGCCTGCGGCGGGACCGTCCGGACCTGTTCATCGGCTACCAGCCCGTGCCGGTGACCGGGTCGGCCGCTGCGCACGCCGTCGCGTTCGACCGCGGCGGGTCCCTCACCGTCGCGACCCGGTTGCCGCGGCGGCTCGAGCAGGTCGGTGGTTGGGGTGACGCCATGCTCCGCCTCGAGGGTGCGTACACCGACGTGCTGACCGGACGCAGCCACAAGGGCGACATCGGGCTACGGGAGGTCCTCGACCGTTACCCCGTTGCCCTGCTCGCGCGGGGCTGACCGCCGCGCACCTCACCGGAGCCCAGGCGCACGTACCCTCTGCAGACCATGGAGCAGACGCAGCCGAACACCGCGCTGCCGCTGGTGCTGCGCGTACCTCCGTGGCAGCCGGCGTTCCTGTTCCTGGTGACCGCGGTGTGCGCGGCTGTGAACATCTACGCCTCGCCGTCGGCCCCCGTCCGCGGACTGACCGTCTGCTTCGGCCTCGCTGCGTTCGTCTCCGCGGTAGTGGCGATGCGCATGTATCTGGCCGTCGATGAGGACGGGATCGGCGTGCGTCGGGCGATGGGCGCGACCTGGGTGCCGTGGCCCGACGTGTCGGACGTGTCCGTCGTGCGGGAGTCCCGCAACCGGGTGACGCTGCACGTAGTCCGGTCCGACAGCACCTACGTGTCCGTGCCGCCGTCGCTGGTGCTGCCCAGCCGGCCCATGTCAACGCCGCGCCTGCTGGCCCGACTGGGCGACCTCGCGCGTCAGATCATGACGAGCGGCGAGCCGTTCCGCGGACGCACGCTCTGATCGCTCAGTAGGGCGGCTGCAACCGCGCGCGCAAATGCTCGACGTCCAAAGTCGTCGACGGGTACTGCGGGTCCAGCTCGGTGAGCGTCTCGCACAGCAGCTCGCTGATCGCCCAATTGCGGTACGACTTGTGGTCGCTGGGGACCACGTACCACGGTGCGACCTGCGTCGAACAGCGCTCCAAGGCCAGCGCGTACGCGGCCTGGTAGTCCGTCCAGAAGCCGCGCTCGTCGATGTCGCTCTCCTTGAACTTCCAGTGCTTGGTCGGGTCGTCCAGACGCGCGAGTAGCCGCTCGCGCTGGGTGGCGAACGAGATGTGCAGGAAGCACTTGACCACGGTCGTGCCCGACTCGACCAGCTGGGCCTCGAACGCGTTGATCTCGTCGTAACGCGCGTCGACCTCGTCGGCGGGGAAGGTGTGGTGGACGCGTGGAACGATGACGTCCTCGTAGTGCGAGCGGTCGAACACCCCGATGGCCCCGGGTGCCGGCAACGCCTTGCGGATACGCCACAGGAAGTGGTGGGCGGCCTCCTCGGCGGTCGGCTTCTTGAAGGCCGTCGTCCGCACGCCCGCCGGGTCGAACAACCCCACGACGTGCCGCTGCACACCGCCCTTGCCCGAGGTGTCCATACCCTGCAGGACGAGCAACACGCTCCGGTGGCCGACACCAGCCGCCGCCTCAGCAAACAGCCGCTCCTGCAGGTCCGCGAGGTCGCCGCCCTCGGCGATGGCGCGCTTGATCGCCTTGCCGTTCTTGCCGGGCGCCAGCGGCATCGCGCCGGAGTCGTAGCCGGCCAGGTTGACGGCGCCGGGCCGCACCGCGAGCGCTGACCGGAGTGCCCTGGAGTCACGACCCATGGACGGGAGCGTAGCGGCGAGATGGCAGGGTGGACCGGTGACGCACTTCGAGGTCTGGGCACCGCACGCGTCGCGGGTCCGGCTCCGGACCGATGGCCGCACGAGTGAGCTGACCGCGGCCGACGGCGGGTGGTGGCACGCCGATGTTGACGTCGATGCCGGCACCGACTACGGGTATCTGCTGGACGACAGCGACGAACTCCTGCCCGACCCGCGGTCACGCTGGCAGCCGGCAGGCGTCCACGGGCCGAGCCGGCTCTACGACCAGGACGCGTTCACCTGGAGCGACGCCGCATGGACCGGCCGGGCCCTGCCGGAGGCGGTGATCTACGAACTGCACGTCGGCACCTTCACCCCGGGCGGCACCTTCGATTCGGCCCTGGAGCGCCTCGATCATCTGGTGTCGCTCGGCGTGACCCACGTCGAGCTCCTGCCGGTCAACGCGTTCAACGGCGTCTGGAACTGGGGCTACGATGGGGTCGACTGGTACGCCGTCCACGAGGCGTACGGCGGCCCGGACGGGCTCAAGCGCTTCGTGGACGCGTGTCACACGCGGGGACTCGCCGTCCTCCTCGACGTGGTTTACAACCACCTCGGCCCGAGCGGCAACTACTTGCCGCAGTTCGGCCCCTACGTCAAGGCCGGCCGCAACACCTGGGGCGACCTGATCAACCTCGAGGAGCCGGCGGTGCGGCGGTTCATCCTCGACAACGCGCAGATGTGGCTGCGCGACTACCACGCCGACGGACTGCGCCTCGACGCCGTCCATGCCCTCGTCGACACGTCCAGCCCGCACGTGCTGGCTGAGCTCTCGGCCGAAGTCACCGCGTTGGCCGCCCGCCTCGGACGTCCCCTGACTCTTGTCGCCGAGTCGGACCTCAACGACCCGGTGATGATCACGTCCAGGGAGCACGGCGGCTACGGGCTGGACGCGCAGTGGGACGACGACTTCCACCACGCGGTACACGCGCTACTCACCGGGGAGCGGCAGGGTTACTACGTCGACTTCGGTTCGTTGGCCACGCTGGCCAAGGTGGAGACGTCAGCGTTCTTGCACGACGGCAACTACTCGACGTTTCGCGGTCGCGACCACGGCCGGCCGGTCGACCGGGCGCACACGCCGGGATATCGCTTCGTGGTCGCACTGCAGAACCACGACCAGGTGGGCAACCGCGCCGTCGGCGACCGGCTTCCGGCGTCGACAACGCCCGGCCTGCTCAGGGTTGGCGCCGTGCTGCTGTTCAGCTCGCCGTTCACGCCGATGCTCTGGATGGGTGAGGAGTGGGCGGCGTCGACGCCGTGGCCGTTCTTCACCTCGCATCCCGAGGCGGAACTCGCCCGCGCGACCGCCGAGGGCCGGGTCGCCGAGTTCGCCGGTTACGGCTGGGACGTATCGCAGGTGATCAACCCGCAAGATCCCGCCGCGTTCCGGGAGGCGGTGCTCGACTGGTCGGAGCCGGCGTCCGGCGGCCACGCCGAGATGCTGAGCCTCTACCGGGAGCTGAGCGAGCTGCGTCGCCAGGAGGCCGGCCTGCGTGACCCGCACCTCGACGCGGCGCGGGTCGAGTTCGACGAGGACGCGCGTTGGTTGGTGCTGCACCGCGGTGACCTGCGTGTGCTGGTGAACGTTGCCGACGAGCCGGTCGTGCTTTCCGCGGCGGTCGGCGACGTGCTGCTCGCCACCGAGCCGGCCCGGCCCGTCGAGGGCGGACTGGAGCTGGCCGCGCAGAGCGCTGTCATTGCCCGCGCCTCCGGCTGACCGCGCTGCGCGTCAGGCGTCTATGACGCGCGGCGGCAGCACGGTGGGCGCCGGCCCGAACGCTCGACGCGCGGTGGCCACCACCCGCCGGCCCAGCGCGATGTTGCCGGCGGCGCCGATGCCGGCGCCGATCCCGAGCGGCAGAGCGCGCCCGAGGGCGAGAGCCCCCTGGGTGGCTCCGAACCTGGCCCCGAAGTGCCGGATCAGGGTTCGGTTGGCCCGCGACACGCCGTCGCGTGAGCCTCGCGTGGCGAGCACCTCGCCCCAGCGTCCACCGCCGGCGGCGGTGAGCACCCGCTGACGGTCGCCGGTCAACAGGCCGAGGATCAGCGCACGCCGATACTCCTGGTCGTAGGTCGGAACGCCGTGCACCTCGGCGACCGCCAGGCCGAACCCCGCCGTGGCCTCGACGAATGCGGCGACCTCCAGGACGGCGGCCGC
>CAXTNQ010000017.1:9000-10556 GCA_964245745.1 uncultured Jatrophihabitantaceae bacterium | reverse complement strand
TGGTTGAGGTAGGCCAGGATGGCCGGCCGTTGCACGCTCATGGCCCGGTCGAGCAACGCGTCGAGAGACTGCTCGGCGCGACGCGGGAGCGGGACCGCCAGCTTGGCCACGGTCAGCCTCCTGCCCACATGGCGCCGATCGTATGCAGGCCATGCTGAGATGGCCCGGTGCGCGCCCTGCTGCCGGAGCCCCTCGCCGCCCCGGACGTCCACCAGCACTACGCGCAGGACTGGCTCGGGCAACCGGGATGGCGGGTCAACTTCGTCGCCAGTGTGGACGGGGCGGCCAGTGCGTCCGGTCGCTCCCGGGGCCTGCAGACCCCCGGCGACCACCAGGTGTTCACCGCGTTGCGTGACCTGGCCGACGTGGTCGTGGTGGGGGCCGGGACGGCCACGGCTGAGGGCTATCGGCCGGCTCGCCTGGCTGCCGCTCGGCTGGCCGTTCGGCGGGCGTACGGGTTGGCGGAACGGCTGCCGATCGCGGTGGTCACCGGGCGGCTGGACCTCGACGTCACGGCACCGCTGTACCAGGACGCGGACACGTTGATCGTGACGTGCGCCGCCGCGCCAGCCGAGCTGCGAGCCGCACTGGCCGACCGCGTGACCGTCCTCGTGTGCGGCGACGACGCCGTCGACCTGCCCGCCGCTCGGACGGCGCTGGCCGGTCGCGGCCTGTCCCGCGCCCTGTGCGAAGGCGGCCCGACGCTGTTCGCCCACGCCGTGGACGCCGGCATCGTGGACGAGCTGTGCCTGAGCGTCACCCCGTTCCTCCTCGGTCCGGGCGCCGGCCGGATCACCGCTGGATCGCCGCTCGATCGGCCGGTCGACCTGGAACTCGTGGGCCTGCTCGAAGAGGACGGTGCGCAGTTCGGCCGCTACGCGCTGCGTCCGTCCAGAATGAGCCGATGAAGCTGCCCGTCCAGCCTCCGGTCTCGCCCATGCTCGCGAAATCCGTGCCGGCCATTCCGTCCGACATGTCCTACGAGCCGAAGTGGGACGGCTTCCGGTCGATCTGCTTCCGCGACGGCGACGAGGTCGAGCTGGGCAGCCGCAACGAGCGGCCGATGACGCGGTACTTTCCCGAGGCGGTAGCGGCGGTGCGCGCCGAACTCCCACCACGGTGCGTCGTCGACGGTGAGATCGTTGTCGCCGGCCGGGAAGGGTTGGACTTCGAGGCGCTCCAGCAGCGCATTCACCCCGCCGAATCCCGGGTGCGGCTGCTCAGCGAGCAGACGCCCGCCTCGTTCGTGGCCTTCGACCTGCTGGCGCTCGGCGACGACGACTACACAGGCCGGCCGTTTCGCGAACGGCGCGCCGCGTTGGTCGATCTGTTCGGTGACGTCGCGCCGCCCTTGCATCTGACCCCGGCCACGACCGACCTCTCGACCGCGCAGACGTGGTTCACGGCCTTCGAGGGCGCGGGCCTCGACGGTGTGGTCGCCAAACCCCTCGACGGCACTTACCAGCCCGACAAGCGGGTCATGTTCAAGATCAAGCATGAGCGCACCGCCGACTGCGTGGTGGCCGGCTACCGCGTGCACAAGACCGGCGACGACG
>CAXTNQ010000017.1:0-8990 GCA_964245745.1 uncultured Jatrophihabitantaceae bacterium | reverse complement strand
CGCCATCGGCTCGCTGCTGCTCGGCCTTTACCAGGACGACGGCAAGTTGGCTTCGGTGGGTGTCATCGGGGCCTTCCCGATGGCGGAGCGGCGTCGCCTGTTCATCGAGATGCAACCGCTGGTCACCGGCTTCGCCGGTCATCCGTGGGACTGGGCCGCGCACGCCGCCGGCGAACGCACACCGCGCAAGAACGAGACGTCGCGATGGAACGCCGGCAAGGACCTGTCGTTCGTCCCGTTACGACCGGAGCGAGTGGTCGAGGTTCGCTACGACCACATGGAGGGTGCCCGGTTCCGGCACACGGCGCAGTTCGTCCGCTGGCGACCGGACCGTGAGCCGCACTCGTGCACGTACGCGCAACTCGACCAACCGGTGACCTTCGACTTGAACGACATCGTGCCCGGCCTCGGCACCCCTGGCTGACCGGGTCGAACGCCGAAGTCCGGCAGGTACCGTGCTGGTCATGGCGAGGTGGGGCCGCGGCCGGTCGGTGATTGCGGCCATCGGGGCCACCGTCCTCGTCTGCGTGCTGACCGGCTGCACCACGTGGACCGGTGGCCGCGGCGTGGCCGTGGGCGGCTCCGGTAGTACGTCCGGCGCCGGCACTCCGCGCTCCCAGGTGATCGCGTTCGGGGACTGCTCCCAACTGTTCAACGTGTCCGCGGCCGGCATCCCCGCGGCGCGGATGGCTCATCTGCAGTTCGGCTGCGGCCGACTGCGGGTGCCGCTCGACTACGACCACCCCAACGGCCAGACCATCGCGTTGCAGGTGCTGCGCGTCCACGACGACCGGCAGACCACCAAGACCGGTTCGCTGCTCGTGGATCCCGGCGGCCCGGGTGGCTCCGGGATCTTCCTGGCCTTCGGCCTGGCCGGCAGCCTGTCCGACGACGTGCTGCAGCACTTCGACCTCATCGGTTTCGATCCCCGCGGCGTCGGGTTGTCCAGCCCCGTGCGCTGCACGAGCAACGCCGAGGAGGACAAGCTCCTCGCGCTCGACGTCGACGTACGGACGACGGCCGGGCTGGCCGCGGCCAAGCAAACCCTCGGCGCACAAGCCGCCGAGTGCACCGTCAGGTACGGCGCGACCCTCGAGCACTTCAACACGGTGGAGACCGCACAGGACATGGATCAGCTGCGGGCCGGCGTCAACGACCCGAAGCTCAACTACCTCGGGTTCTCCTACGGCACCGAGCTCGGAGCGGTCTACGCCCACCTGTTCCCGACCCGCATCCGCGCGATGGTGCTGGATGGCGCCGTCGACCCCGCAACCGCCGGCGACGCCATCAAGTCCAACGATGAACAGATCGCCGGCTTCGAGAGCGCCTTCGACCAGTTCGCCGCCGACTGCGCCCGGCGCAGCTCGTGTGCCGCGATTGGCAACCCGCGCCAGGCCGTCACCGCCCTGGAACGTCAGGCCAACCAGACACCGATCCGGACGAGCGCGAACGGCGACGCGCGGGTGGCTACCGGCGGTACCGTCCTCTACGCGGTGCTGTCGGCGCTCTACAGCCAGAGTGAGTGGTCCAGCCTTGGTACCGCGCTCGTCGCCGCTCAGCACGGAGACGCCAAAGGCTTGTACGAGCTCGTCGACAACTACAGCGAGCGCACCCCCAGCGGTCAGTTCACCAACGAGCTGGACGTGTTCACCGTCGTGAGCTGCAACGACCAGCAGAGCGATCCCACCGATGCGGTCGTGCAGCAGACCGCGGCACAGTGGGCGCAGAAGTACCCGCTGTTCGGGGTGTGGTCGGCGGCCAGCCTGCTGCAGTGCCAGGCGTGGCAGCCGCAGCGGCATCCACTTCCGACCCAGTCCGCCGTCGGCGCAGCACCGATCCTCGTGAGCGGGAACCTGCACGACCCGGCCACGCCGTATCAGGGCGCGGTCAACCTCGCGGACGTCCTGACCACCGGTGCGCTGCTCACGTGGGACGGTCAGGGGCACACCTCCTACGGCGGCAAGTCGACCTGCGTCGACGGCAAGGTCAACGACTACCTGATCACGCTGACCGTCCCGGCCACCAAGACCACGTGCCCGCGCTGACCGGCGGCGGCTACCTGCGGGTGTTTCCGCCGCAGGGCGCCGCGCACGGGCTCGTCCTCGTCCTGCACGGCGGCCGGGCCGAGAGCGTGCAACCGACCCAACCTTGGCAGAGCGCCGTGCTGCGCATGCTGCCCTTCGTGCGTGCCGTCCGCAGGTCGGCTCCGCAGCTGGCGGTCGCGCAGCTGCGCTATCAGGTCCGCGGCTGGAACGGCTCGGGCGCGTCCGTACCGGACGCCCGGCAGGCGCTGTCCGCCCTGACCGAGCGGTTCGGGCAGCGTCCGATCGCGCTCATCGGACACTCGCTGGGCGGCCGCACGGCCCTCCGGGTGGCCGACGTTCACGGCGTCGAGGCGGTGGCCGCGCTGGCGCCATGGTTACCGCTCGGTGAACCGGTAGCGGACGTGCGGGGACGCCGATTGCTGCTCGTCCACGGCCTGGAGGACCGCGTGACCGATCCGCGAGCCACCGCGGCATGGGCGGCCCGTGCGCGGGCGGCCGAGGCCGACGTGGGCGTCGTCCTGCTCCGCGGCGAGGGTCACGGCATGCTGCGCCGGGCCCGGCTGTGGCACCAGCTCGCCGCCTCTTTCGTGGTCACCACTCTGACCGGCCAGGACCCGATCGACGGACTGGCCGGCCACCTCGTGCGGCGCACCTTCGACACCCCGGCGGAGCTCGTCACGTAACGGTGACGACCGAACCGGCGGTACGCCATCATGTCGGGATGACCGCAGTCGACAGTCGGGCCGCCACTCGCGTCGACCGTGACGCCTCGCTGCGAGCCGACGTGGACCCCGAACGCTGGCCCGACGTGGTGACCACGCCGCACGCCCCGGTGCGGGCGGCGGTGGCCCGCCAGGTGTTCCGCCGTGCGGTGGCTCGGCTGCCGCTGATGGTGACCGAGCCGACGGGCGTGCCGTACGGCGGAGGGCGCCCGACCGATCCGGTGATGCGGCTGATCCGTCCGCAACGGTTCTTCGCCCGGCTCGGCGCCGGGGCCACGATCGGCTTCGGCGAGGCCTACATGGCCGGTGACTGGACCGCCGACGACCTGGCCGGCGTCCTCTCCGCCTTTGCCGCGTCCGTCCGTGATCTCGTTCCCGCCGCCCTGCAGCGCCTGCGCGGTGTCGTGCTCCGCCGGCAGCCCGCCGCAGACGACAACACGGTGGCCGGTGCCCGCCGGAACATCGCCCGGCATTACGACCTGTCGAACGACCTGTTCCGGACGTTCCTCGACGAGACGATGACGTACTCGTCGGCCCTCTACGGTGGCGATCCGACCACGTCTTCCGACGACCTGGCCACCGCCCAACGACGCAAGATCGACCGGGTCCTCGACATCGCGGGAGTGGGCCCGGGTACCCGGGTACTCGAGATCGGGACCGGCTGGGGTGAGCTGGCGATGCGCGCCGCGCGCCGCGGCGCGGCCGTGACCTCGCTGACCATCTCCACCCAGCAGGCCGATCTCGCCCGCGCTCGGATCGCCGAGGCTGGACTGTCCGACCGGGCCCAGGTGTTGCTGCAGGACTACCGGGCGAGTACCGGTCGCTACGACGCCGTGGTCAGCGTCGAGATGATCGAGGCGGTCGGCGCCAACCACTGGGCCGAGTACTTCTCGACGGTGAGCCGGGTGTTGGAGCCGGGCGGCCGGTTCGGACTACAGGCGATCCTGCAGGACGACGCCCAGCTGCGCCGCACCGGTGAGGCCTACACGTGGATCCGCAAGTACATCTTCCCCGGCGGCCAGCTGCTGTCGGTCGAAGCGATCCAGCGCGTGCTGCACCAGCACACCGACCTGCGCATCCTCGACCGCTACGCCTTCGGCGCGCACTACGCCGAGACGTTGCGGCGTTGGCGCGCGCGCTTCGAGGCCGCCGCGGACCGCGTCGACGCCCTCGGCTTCGACCGGACGTTCCGGCGGATGTGGTCGCTGTACCTCGCGTACTCCGAGGCGGGGTTTCGCACGGCGTACCTCGACGCCAACCAGATCAGCATCGGTAAACCCGCCCGGTCCTGACCGGCCGCGCGGCTTACGCTGCGCTCGATGGCTATCGTCCTGGCGTTGTTGGCGGCTATGGCGTATGGCGTCGGCGACTTCGCGGGCGGTGTGGCCTCGCGACTGCGCTCCGCGGTCACCGTCCTGCTGTACAGCTATCCGGTCGGAGCGCTGCTCATGGTGGCTCTGCTGCCGCTGTTTCCCGGCACGCTGTCGACTCGGGTGCTCGTCTTCGGCGTCCTCGGCGGCATCAGCGGCATGCTCGGCGTCGTCCTGCTGTACCGGCTGATGGCCATCGCCCCGATGAACGTCGTCTCTCCGGTCACGGCGGTGCTCGCGGCCGCGGTGCCGGTCGGCTTCGGGGTGCTCACCGGCGACCGTCCGTCGGTGCTCGCCTGGCTCGGCGTCCTCGTCGGCGTGTTGGCCGTGCTGCTGGTGACGCGCACGCCGGCCGCGCACCCGCACCGCCGGGTGGGTCCCGTGACGATCGGCCTGGCCGTGTTGTCCGGCGTCGGCTTCGGGGCCTACTTCATCCTGCTCGCGCGCGCCGGGTCCGACTCCGGTCTCTGGCCGGTTGTCGTGTCCCGGCTGACCTCGGCCGTGCTCATCGTGCCGCTCGCATTCGGCGTGCGCGACGCCGAGCTGGTGCGTGGCCGTCTACTTGGACTGTGTGCGGTTGCCGGCGTGCTCGATGCCCTCGCGAACCTGCTGTTCCTGCTCGCGAGCCGGCACGGTTTCCTGTCCCTGGTCAGTGTGATCACCGCGTTGTACCCGGCGACGACCGTGCTGCTCGCCGCGACCGTGCTGCACGAACGCACCGGCTGGCTGCAGCGCGGCGGCCTCGTCCTCGCCGGGACGGCGATCGTCCTCATTACCGTCTGATCGTGAACGTCGGCGTCGCCCACGTGCCCGCTACGGCTGCCGCACGTGATCGGCGGCCTGCCTGCGGAGCACAGCGATGGGTAGGACGCGATCGGTGAGAGCTTGATAGGTGGCGAAATCGGGATACGCCGCGGTCAGCAGCGACCATAATTGCACGCGCTCGGCAGGGTCGGTCACGACCTGGACGTCGACGTCGTAGCTCTCGGCCGAGACCTGCACCGTCGCACGTCCAGCCGCCACGAGGTTCTTCCACCAGTTCGGATCCTGTGGTGTTCCACCCTGTGAGCCGCAGACGATCAGGTCGTCACCGCGGCGCACCAGCATGAGCATCACGGATCGAAGTTGCCCGGACTGCCGACCCAGCACGCTGAGCCGAAAGATCGGTTTGCCTCGGAGCCGGCCAGCGCGGTGGCCCCGCGAACGCTCGTACTGTCCGGCTTGCCAGCGGGAGAACCAATTGATCAGCCAGGGCAATCGCCGAGACGCGAGGTTTGCGCCGCGTCCCGTCACGCTCATCCCACTCGGCACGCAGACATCGTGACGCGAACGTGAACGGCAGGCAATCGCTCACTGCGAGGACCGGCGCACTTGACAGCTACATGCGCTGGACGCGAAGTACTCCGGTCAGCAATGGCAGGGTGAACCTGCCGTTCGCAGTCTCGGCTCGGCTCCCGAGGAAGGAACGGATGCGCCCCAGCGTGGCGTCACGCTGTTCCTTCGGGAGGACCAGCATCCCGGCCCTTGTGGCCAGCGTCGAGACGAAGGAGTCGGCGGTCCGGGCTGAGAGCCCACTCGACCGCGGCCCGGGCATAGTCCGGGCGGTGCTCGGCGTACGCGGCCGCCGCGCTACCGAACGACGTGCTGAGGGTCAGCGGTCGGTCGTCAGTCACCGCGGAACCGTATGCCGGGCCAGCGACTCGATGCGACCCGCAGGGCAATGACGCCCTTAGGCTGTAAAGGTGTCCGACTTGTTGATCTTTCAGCTTGGCACCAACAACTGGCAGCGCGACGGTGAGTTCGCGCCCGGCTCCGGCATCCTGCACGAGTCACACCACCATGCGTACAACGCGCTGCCCGGGGTGCATTGCTATTCGATGTATCCGTCCCGGCGTCAGCGGTTCGAAGAAGACGACGTGCACGTCTTCCCACTCGAACACGACATCCCGATCTGCGAGTCGGTCTCTCCGACCAGCAGCTACCGCTGGCACGCAATGAGCGACAGCGAAGTAGCGGCCTACCGACTCCGGCTGACCAACGCGGTGGCCGACTGGATCGACGACATCGAGTTGCGTACCGGCGAGCAATTCCGTTTCGCGATCGCGCATCACGCGTTCATGAATACGGTGGTGCTGCGCGACGTCAATCGGCGCCGCGTGGCTGCCGGCCGACCGCGGATGACGCTGCTGTGCTTCGTGCACGGCACCGAGCTCAAGATGTTCAACCACGAGCGGCAGGGCGACGACCCGACGGAGTTTCCGCTGCGGTTTCTTCCCTTCATGCAGCGCGAGAAGATCTTCGACTTCGCCGATCCGGAACACGGCGTTGATGTGGTCGCGGCGATCTCGATGGAGCAGGTGGGCGCCCTGCTCGACGTCTTTCCCGAGTTCCCGCGCGAGCGCGTCGTGCTCTCCCCCAACGGCTACAACCAGGACGTGTTCCTTCCGCTGCCGGACGGCACCGACCGCGCCGCACTGCTGGCCAGCTTTTGCACGCAGCCGCTCGACGGCAGCAATCTCGAGCCCGAACCTGTTGCGCCGCACGAAGGATTCGACGCCGTCGTCGCCTTCTGCGGCAAGTTCGCCGACTGGAAACGGTTGGACGCGCTGCTGCGCGCGGCCGCGATCTACGAGCAGGGCGAACGCCGGATTCTCACCCTGGTGATCGGCTCCGGACCAGCCGAAGCCCAACAGGCCATGCACCGGTTGAGCACCGAACTCGACCTACGCCGCACCTACTTCCTCGGCCCGCGCGCCCAGGACGAACTCGCCCTCTTGTTCGGTAGCGCAGACGTCGGCTGCTTCCCGTCCTACCGTGAGCCGTTCGGTCTCGTTCTGGTCGAGTGCATGGCGTGCGGCACGCCAGTCATCGGTGCCGACTCGGGCGGCCCCCGCGACTTCGTCACCGCCGAGGTCGGCACCCTGGTCCCGGAGACGGACGATCGGACCGTCCTCGCCTCAACCCTGGCCGACGCGATCGATCAAGCGCTGACTGCCGACTGGAAGCACACCCGCGGACCGGTGGCCGCCCAGTATGCGCGCAACCGGTTCAGTGTGACGGGCCAGGTGTCTCACCTGCTCGCCGAAGTCGACCGGTTGACCCGCTGACCGCAACAGGCGGCTCAGCACTCCGTTGTGGACTTCAGGAAGCTGACTCGTTCTCTTGGTTGCGTTCGGCCTGCTTGCCGGCCGGGTGGTCGGTATCGCGGGGATCGGGAATGTCGGGCGCCTGCTGGCGCGCGGCGTCTCGCTGCTCGTCCTGATCGGCGTCCGAGGGATCGGTCATACCGTCGGTGTACCCCTCGTGATCGGACGCGTACCGCGGCGTCAAATGTCCCACCGAGAACCCGTGTCATCTCCGCGTAGCAGCACGGCGACCGCGATCGCGGCGAGGACGACGGCGGCGGAGGCGCTGTAGAACGCCACGTGCAGGCCGTCGATGAACGCGGAGTCGGCGTGGGTGGCGATCGGTCCGCCAAGGTGGGAGGCGACGGCGAACGAATCCCGAGCGCGACCCACCACGTCGGCAGGCGCTCCAGTGAGCGTGAGGTGGCCCCGGTAGACCGCCGTAAGGATGCTGCCCAGGACGGCAATGCCGAGCGCCCCACCGACCTCACGAGACAGGTCGTTCATGGCCGAGGCCACACCCTGCTCGGCCTTGGGCAGAGCTGAGGTGATCGCACTGGTGGCGGGCGTCATGGCGGCCCCCATACCGGCACCGAGAATGAGCAAACCAACGGCGAGCATCCAGTACGGCGTCGTCGCGTGCACCCGAGCGATGACGGCGAGGCCGGCGGCAAGCAGGGCGAGACCGGTGACGCATACCCGCCGTGACCCGAACCGGGCGGTCAGCGTCGGCGCGAGCCGTGACACCGGCATCAGGGTCAGGGCCATCGGGAGCATGCTGACCGCGGCGATCAACGCAGAGTCCCTACGGACAATCTGTAGGTACTGCAGCATCAGGAAGATGAAGCCGTAGAAGGCGAAGAACTGTATGAAGATCGACACGGAGCCGGCGGTGAGGCCACGACGCGTGAAGATCCGCGGGTTGAGCATCGGATGCGGCTGGCGCAGCTCGTAGCGCACGAAGCCGACGAGCACGATCACCCCGATCCCGATGCCGACCAGGGTCCGGGTCGACCACCACCCAGCGGTCGGCGCCTCGATGATGGAGTAGACGACGGCCACCAGGCCGAGCACGGACAGCAACGCACCGCCGCGGTCGAGGCCAGGGGCGTTCTTGTCGGAGGACTCGGGCACGACGAGGAACGTTCCGATCAGGGCGGCGGCTGCGAGAACGACGTTGACCCCGAAGACCGACCGCCAGGAGAACACCTCGAGCAGCACACCGGAGACCAGCACGCCGAACACGGCGGCGCCGCCTGCGACGGCCGCCCATACGCTGACGGCCTTCACTCGCTCAGCCGGCGGGAAAGTACCCGTGATCGTCGACAAGGTGGCCGGCATAACCAGGGCCGCCCCGAGTCCGATGACGCCACGCAGGATGATCAGCACGGTGGCGTCGGAGGCCGTCATCGCTGCGGCCGACCCGATGCCGAAGATGCTGAGCCCTACGAGCAGAGCCCGCCGGCGCCCGTACCGATCACCCAGTGCGCCCCCGGGCAGCAGCAACGCTGCGAACAGCAACGAGTACGCATCGATGATCCAGGACAGTTGCGTCTGCGTCGCGTGGGTGGACCGGGCGATGTCCGGCAGCGCGACGTTTAGCGAGGACATGGCGGCGGTGACGGCGGCCAGCGCCAGACAGACCACTGCGGTGATGGCACCGTGTCGGCGCGCGGGCAGTGGCGGGCGGGCACGGTCGGCGGCAGTCTGGACGGCGGTCATAGAGTC
>CAXTNQ010000016.1:23649-27550 GCA_964245745.1 uncultured Jatrophihabitantaceae bacterium | reverse complement strand
CCGCTCGAGCAGACGGAGCACAGAGTGGTCTGGCCGCCGGAACAGCTTCGGCATGACCGACCACAACTTGGCCAACACGATGGGGATGAGAACGATCCCGACCTGCACGTGCAGGCCCTGGGTCAGTCGGTATAGCCACGATGGCGTCGTCGGCCAGTCGAAGTACGGCAGGTGCAGCCAACCGACGTCGGCGGGTGCAGCGCTGCCGAGCCGCGGCCCGTAGGCGATGTAGGAGAGCAGGCCCGTCACGACCACGATCGGGAAACCGACGAGCAACATGAGACCGAACACCGACGTCAACCACGGACCTCGCAGCGGACTGCGCCAGGCCGGAGCGGAAAGCGTCCGACGGGCGCAGTCAGGCACCGGTAATCAACTCTGTCAGCCGCGTACGGAACCGATCGGCCGAGAAGGCTTCGGCCTGTTTTCGCAACCCCTCGGCGCCCCACGTCATGTCGAGGCCGACCAGCGCGGCGGCGACGTCCGCGGCAACCGGTCGGTCGAAGAACAGTCCGGTCTCGCCCTCGCGGATCGTGTCGAGGTAGCCGCCAGCGCGCAGCGCGACGGTCGGTTTGCCGAAGGCGGCCGCTTCGAGCGGCGACAGGCCGTAGTCCTCGTAGGACGCCGCGACGAGAGCCGTGCACTCGCGGTACAGCCAGCGCAGGTACGCATCGTCCACCACACCGAGCAGGCGCGCACGGTCGCCGGCCAACGCCTGCAGCCGCGCCCGTTCCGGCCCGTCGCCGACCACCACCAGCGGACGGCCGACCGTCCGTGCTGCGTCGATCACGACGTCGACGTTCTTGTAGGGCAGGAGCCGAGCGACGCAGAGCAGGAAGCCCGGCTCGACGCCCGGCACCGGTGTCGAGACGCCATCCACGGGCAGAGCGGGAGGAGGCGGCAGCACTTCGGCGTCGATGCCGTAGGCCTGGCGAACCGCGTCCTGGACGACCGTCGAGTTCACCACGTACGTGTCGGCCGAGGACGCGGCGCGGCGATCCCACCGGCGAAGCGGGCCGCCGAGGACGCGGATGGCCGACGCCGCCAGACGACTACGCACGCCCGACGGTGCGGAGCCGAGGTACCGCGAGGTCTGGTACAGCCAACGAGCGGGGGCGTGACAGTAAACAATCTTCCGGCCGGTGGTACGCATCCCGTGTGCCCAGCCGCTCGAGCTGGCCAGCAGCACGTCGGCGTCGATGCGCATCGCCGCGACGGTCGGAGCCAGGAGAGGCAACGCCAAGCGGTGATCGCGACGCAGCACCCGCACACGGTTGAGGACCGACGGCCGGACGTCGACGGCCGCGAACTCGGGGAACGTCGTGGCGGGCTCGTAGAGCGTCGTGTGCAATGGGGCGTCGGGAAACGCCTGGGCCATCAGCAGCGCGACCCGCTCGGCTCCGCCGCGCTGGGTCAGGTAGTCGTGAGCGAGCGCAACACGCAGGCCGTCAGTAGGCGCCAGAGCCTCGCAGGACGGCATGCGCGGTCTTCCAAAGGATGGTCAGGTCGAGGGCCGGCGACCAGTTTTCCACGTAGCGCAGATCGAGCCGAACGGACTCGTCCCAGGTCAGGTCGCTACGCCCGTTGATCTGCCACAGGCCGGTCAGGCCTGGCTTGACGAGCAGTCGACGATGCACATCGCGCTCGTATTGCGCGACCTCGCCGGGCAACGGCGGGCGCGGTCCGACCAGCGACATTGATCCGGTAACCACGTTGATCAATTGCGGCAGCTCGTCCACCGAGTACTTGCGCATGATCCGGCCGAGCCGAGTGACCCGCGGGTCGGCACGGACCTTGAACAGCAGGCCGTGACCCTCGTCCTTGTCGACGATCTCGATACGGCGCGCTTCCGCGTTCAGAGCCATCGAGCGGAACTTGTAGATGGTGAACGTGGTCCCGTTGCGCCCCACCCGGGTCTGGCGGAATAAGGCCGGACCACGGCTCGTGAACCGAACGGCCAACGCAACCGACAACAACAACGGTGCGAGCACGATCAGCGCCGTGGCGGCGATCGTGCGGTCGAGTGCGCTCTTGAGGACCCGCCGGTACCCGGTGAACTGCGGCTGCTCCACGTGCAGGAGAGGAAGCCCGGCGACCGGCTGGACGTGCAACCGCGATCCGGCGACCTCGATCAGTCCGGGCGCGACGACCAGCGCCGTGGGTGTGCCTTCGAGCTGCCACGAGATCCAACGCAGCTTCTCAGCTCCGAGGGCGGCGGACGACGTGACCGCCACGGTGTCGACGTGGGCGCGTCCGGCCACCTGACGGATCGAGTCGACATCGCCCAGCAGCGCGATGCCGGCGTCGGTGAGAAGCTGGCAGGACGCCGGGTCCTCAACCTCCTCGACGGGCAGGCACGCACCGACTACGCGCATGCCGGCGTAGATGTCGCGGCGCAAGATCGTCTCGAGAGCGACGACGGACGCCGCGCCCCCGACCACGACGACCGACTTGAGTGCCTGTCCTCGTGCTCGGCGGCGATGCAGCACGCGTCGCCACCGGTAGCGCCCGAACAGAGTGAGCACGAGCGCGAGAGGGAACGCGATGAGGACGAAGCCGCGGGCCACCTCGGCCTTGGTCGCGTATGACACCACCGAGACGAACACGGTCAAGTAAAGGAACGCTCGGAAGACCCGCTGGAACTCGGCTGGTCCCACGCCGACGAACCGTGGCTCGTACGCACGATTGAGGGCGACGAAGATCAGCCAGACGGGCGGCAGCAGGACG
Organism: uncultured Jatrophihabitantaceae bacterium; assembly: GCA_964245745.1. Classification (GTDB taxonomy): domain Bacteria; phylum Actinomycetota; class Actinomycetes; order Mycobacteriales; family Jatrophihabitantaceae; genus CAXTNQ01. The sequence goes on along the minus strand of CAXTNQ010000016.1, from coordinate 24,823 downwards.
GTCGCGACGGCGTAGTTGTGCAGCTGCTCGTCGGTGAAGATGTTTGGGTTGATCATGGTGAACCGGACGACGTAAGCGACCAAAGCGGCAATGGCCGCGGCCACGAAGTCCGTTGCGATCAAGGCCAACCGGTAGCGACGCGCCCACGTCGCGGGCGCGACCCGAACGTCGGGCTCATCGCGGCACAGCGACGCCACCGCAGGGTGATAGCTCCCCACCGGATGGCGAACCGTGCGGGCCGAATGCCTGGCCCGGCCGAGCCGGGCGTGCATCGCACGCGCACGATCGGCGCGACCGACCTCGGGATGCAGCACGCCAATATGTGGCTTGTCGTTCCCCCCGTCGGCAGCACGCACACTGCCGAAAACCATGCTTCCCCCGTTTTGACCCTGCGTCGCGCGGGCGCGACAACTGGATCCTCCCCGTTGCGCGTAGCAGCCTGTTCGAGGCTCCTACTTCACGCGACGTTTATATCGGAGACGGGCTCGGTTGCCAAGCTGAAATCGCCGTCTCGGGCCGGGACAGACATGTTGCGGCAACGCGACTGCGCGACAATACGGGCGTGACCAGCACTGCCGAGGAGCGGGCTTCGCTGCTGACCTCCGACCTGCCGCCAGGCCGCCCCGTACTTGTAGACGGCGGCGTCGATAGCGGCGACGATTCGGCGTTGCGGGCCGACGTCCGGCGCATCACCACGCTTCTAGGCGAGTCGCTCGTCCGCCAGCACGACCAGGATCTTCTCGACCTGGTCGAGACCGTGCGCACCTTGACCAAGCAGAGCAAGGAAGCGCCGACGTCGGAGGAACGGCAAACCGCCAGTGAAGCGGCTCGCAAACTGCTCGCCGACCTTCCGCTGCCGACGGCGGCATCACTCGTCCGAGCGTTCTCGGCCTACTTCCTGCTGGCCAACGTGGCCGAGCAGGTCCATCGCGTCCGCATCCTGCGCGACCGTCCGGAACGCGACGGTTGGCTGGCCCGCTCGGTCACTGCGGTCGCGACCGAGGCCGGCACGCCAGAACTGCGAACCGCCATCGATCGGCTGGCGGTCCGGCCCGTCTTCACGGCGCACCCCACCGAAGCCAGTCGACGCTCCGTGTTGACCAAATTGCGGCGCGTGGCCGACGTGCTCGCGCAACCGAGCGCCGTCGGTTCGGTCGCGAGACGACGGCAGGAC
>CAXTNQ010000016.1:17071-23639 GCA_964245745.1 uncultured Jatrophihabitantaceae bacterium | reverse complement strand
CCGGGCGCCGCGCCGAGGGCCTCGCGCAGGTCAGCGCCGAGCTCGTCGACCTCGTCTGGCAGACCGACGAGCTCCGGCAGCACCGCCCGACTCCGACGGACGAGGCGCGCAACGCGGTGTACTACCTGCAGGATCTCGCGACCGAAACTGTTCCTGGCCTGCTGGCCGACCTGGCCGCCGAGCTCGAGGCGAACGACGTCGAACTGTCGGTCGACGCCACGCCCTTGACCTTCGGCACGTGGATCGGCGGTGACCGCGACGGCAACCCCAACGTGACCGCGAACGTGACCAGCGAAGTCCTTCGGCTGCAGCACCATGTCGCCGCTCGAGCCGTCACCCAGATGCTCGACGGGTTGATCGCCGAACTGTCCCCGTCCACAACGGTTGTCGGCGCGTCCGACGCGCTGCGCGAGTCCATCGCGGCTGACCTCCACGCCTTGGACAACGTCGATCCTCGACTTGTCGAGCTCAACGAGACCGAGCCCTACCGCCTCAAGCTCACTTGCATCAACGCCAAGATCGCGAATACCCAACGCCGGGTCGACCGTGGTACGCCGCACGTGCCGGGCATCGACTACCTCGGCAAGGCCGATCTGTTGGCCGAGCTCGATCTGCTCGGTTGGTCGCTACGGGCTAACGCCGGTGCTCTGATCGCCGACGGGGTGCTGGCCCGCGTCCAACGCACGGTCGCCGTCTTCGGGCTGCATCTCGCCACCATGGACGTGCGCGAACACGCCGACGCGCACCACCACGCGGTTGGTCAGCTCATCGACCGACTCGTCGAGGAGACCTGGCTCTACGCGGACGTCCCGCGCGATTACCGGTTGCGGCTGCTGTCCAAGGAGCTGGCCTCGCGCCGACCCCTGGCGCAGTCGCCGCCTCCGCTCGACGACGCCGGTGCCCGGACATTCGCCGTCTTCACCGCCATCCGGCATGCGCTCGACACCTACGGTCCTGAGGTTGTCGAGAGCTACATCGTGTCGATGACGCGTGGCGCCGACGACATCCTGGCCGCAGTGGTGCTCGCGCGCGAGGCCGGTCTGGTCGACGTGCACGGCGCCGGAGCCGGCGGCACCCGCGAGCCGGTGGCCCGCATCGGGTTTGTGCCACTGCTTGAGACCGTGGAGGAACTGCGGCGGGCCGACGTCGTTCTCGACGACCTGCTCAACGACCCCACCTACCGGCTGCTCGTGCGGCTGCGGGGCGACGTGCAGGAGGTGATGCTGGGCTATTCGGACTCGAACAAGGAGGCCGGCATCACCACGTCGCAGTGGGAGATTCACAAGGCGCAGCGGCGATTGCGCGACGTGTCTACTCGGCACGGTGTTCGGCTGCGGCTGTTCCACGGCCGCGGCGGCACGGTCGGACGCGGCGGCGGTCCCACCTACGACGCGATCCTTGCCCAGCCGTATGGCGTGCTAGAGGGTGAGATCAAGTTCACCGAGCAGGGCGAGGTGATCAGCGACAAGTACGCGCTGCCCGAGTTGGCCCGGGAGAACCTCGAGCTGACCGTGTCCGCGGCGCTATCCGCGACGTCGCTGCACACCACGCCTCGACAGCCGCTCTCGACGCTCGCCCGGTGGGACGAGGCGATGGACCGCATCAGCGATGCGGCGTTCCGCGCGTACCGGCGGCTCGTCGAGCACCCTAACCTGGCCGCGTACTTCCTGGCGTCCACGCCCGTTGAGCAGCTGGGGTCGCTGAACATCGGCTCGCGGCCGGCGCGCCGGCCCTCGACGGGGGGTGGACTCGAAGGCCTGCGGGCCATTCCGTGGGTGTTCGGCTGGACGCAGTCGCGGCAGATCGTCCCGGGGTGGTTCGGCGTCGGCTCGGGGTTGCGCGCAGCCCGGGAAGCAGGTCTGGCCGACGTACTGGCCGAGATGCACGCCGATTGGCATTTCTTTCGGACCTTTGCGTCCAACGTCGAGATGACGTTGGCCAAGACCGACCTCGAGATCGCCGGGCAATACGTGGCGACGCTCGTGCCCGAGGAGCTGCGGCCGGTGTTCGAGGTGGTTCGCACCGAGCACGCGTTGACCGTCGAGGAACTGTTGCGCGTGACCGGCGAGACCGAACTCCTGGCCGACTCGCCCGTCCTCCAGCGGACGCTCAGCGTGCGCGACGCCTACCTCGACCCGATCTCCTTCCTGCAGGTCGACCTGCTGGCCAGGGTCCGTGACGTCGACGAGGCATCGGCCGAGCTGCGCCGGGCCCTGTTGCTCACCATCAACGGCGTCGCCGCCGGCCTGCGCAACACCGGATGAGCGCCGATTCTGGGCGGCCGTTCTCCGTGGCCGACCTCGAGACGATGCCCGACGACGGGCGGCGCTACGAGCTCGTCGACGGCGAGCTGCTCGTAGCGCGGCGTCTGGCTGGCTCATCAGGAGATGGTGCTCACGCTCGGCTTGTTTGGCCGGGCTGCGGCCCTGATCGCCCCGTCCGAAAACCGCCAGCCGACGTCCGACCGATGACGCAGACTAGGACCTGTGCTGCCCGACGCCGACACCTGTTACCGCGCCCTGCAGGGCCGGGACGCCCGGTTCGACGGGTGGTTCTTCGTCGCGGTACGGACGACGCACATCTACTGCCGGCCGTCCTGCCCGGCCGTCACGCCGCAGCGGCGGAACGTGACGTTCTACCCGAGTTCCGCCGCGGCACAGCGCGCCGGATACCGCGCCTGCAAACGATGCCGGCCGGACGCAGCACCCGGATCGCCCGACTGGGACGTCCGCGGAGACCTGGCCGGACGCGCGCTGCGCCTCATCCGCGACGGCGTGATCGACCGCGGCGGCGTCCCGGCGCTGGCTCAGCGGCTCGGCTACTCGGACCGCCAGGTCCACCGCACGCTGGTCGCCGAGGTGGGAGCCGGACCGCTGGCCCTGGCGCGGGCGCAACGGGCGCAAACGGCTCGCATCCTGCTTGAGACCACTGAGCTGCCGGTCGCCGACGTCGCATTCAGCGCGGGATTCGCCAGCCTCCGCCAGTTCAACGAGACGGTCCGCGACGTCTTCGCGACCACAGCGACGGCCCTGCGCACCGCGCGACGGGCCGACGCGCCCACTGCACCCGGGTGGCTCACCCTCCGCCTGCCGTATCGCGAACCCATGGACCTCAGTGCCACGCTGGAGTTCTTGAAGCACCGGGCCGTCCCCGGAGTCGAGGAGTTCGATGGTGTGCGCTACCGCCGCGCGCTCGACCTGCCCGGAGGACCCGCCGTGGCCGAGGTCGAGCCGGGGCCGTCGTGGGTCCGGTGCCGGCTGCGCCTGACCGACCAACGTGACCTGACGACGGCGGTGGCTCGGCTGCGCCGGTTGCTCGACCTCGACGCCGACCCGGTGGCCGTCGACGCCGCGCTCGGTGCCGACGAGGCGCTCAGGCCGCTGATCGCCAAGCGGCCCGGACTGCGCTCACCGGGCTCGGTCGACGGCTTCGAGATGGCCGTCCGCGCGGTGGTCGGCCAGCAGGTGTCAGTGGCGGGCGCGCGGCGCCTGCTCGGCCGGCTGGCCGAGCAGCACGGTGCGCCGACCTTCGCCGACGAGACCCTGCGCCGCTTCCCGTCCGCCGCGGACCTCGCCGCCGCCGACCCGACCACCCTCCCGCTGCCGCGAGTACGAGCTCGCACGATCAGCGCACTGGCGACCGCCTTCGCGACCGGCCAGTTGGCCCTCGACCCGGGCGCGGACCGCTCGGAGATCAGAGCCACCCTGCTGAGACAACCCGGCATCGGACCCTGGACCGCCGACTACGTGCGCATGCGTGCCGTGCACGATCCGGACGTGCTGCTCGACACCGACCTCGGCGCCCGCCGCGCGGCCGATCACCTCGGCATAGTCCTGACAGATGACCTGCGCACCACCACCTGGTCGCCGTGGCGCTCCTACGTCACGCACCACCTCTGGGCCAGTGAGAAGGGCTGAACCATGCGATACACGATGATCGACTCGCCGCTCGGCGACCTGCTGGCCGTCCGCGGCGAGCGGGGCCTGTCGGGTCTGTACCTGCCGACCGGGCGCCACCCCAAACGCCCGGAGCCGACGTGGCAACGCGACGACACCGGATTCGCCGACGTCCACGAACAATTGGCCGCCTACTTCGCGGGCGACCGTCAGGCGTTCGACCTCGACCTGCACCCCACCGGCACGGGCTTCCAACGCAGCGTATGGACGGCGCTGTGTGACATCCCGTACGGCCAGACGATGAGCTACGGCACGTTGGCCAAGAAGGTCGGCCTGCCCGATGCCGCGCGTGCCGTGGGGCTGGCCAACGGCCAGAACCCGATCTCGATCATCGTCCCCTGCCACCGGGTCATCGGCGCGGACGGCTCACTGACCGGGTACGGCGGGGGCCTCCCGGCCAAGCGATTCCTGCTCGACCTCGAAGCGCGGCACGCCGGGCTGACCTTGGTCTGAGACCATGTCGCGATGACGTCGCAGCGCATCCTCATCACCGGCGGGGCCGGCTTCATCGGCTCGCACCTGGCTCGCCGCCTGCTCCGCGAAGGCCACGACGTCCTCGTCGTCGACAACTTCTACTCGAGCACGCGCAGCAACATCGTCGATCTCCTCGACGACCCACGCTTCGAGCTGCTTCGCCACGACGTCACCTTCCCGCTCTACGTCGAGGTCGACCAGATCTACCACCTGGCCTGTCCGGCGTCGCCGATCTTCTACCAACGCGATCCGGTACAGACCACCAAGACGTCCGTGCACGGCTCGATCAACATGCTGGGACTGGCCAAGCGCACTCGCGCCCGAATCCTGCTCGCCTCGACCTCCGAGGTGTACGGCGACCCGCAGGTGCATCCCCAACCGGAGAGCTACTGGGGCCACGTGAACCCGGTCGGCCCGCGCTCGTGCTACGACGAGGGCAAGCGCTGCGCCGAGACGCTGTTCTTCGACTACCGCCGCCAGCACGACATGCCGATCAAGGTCGCGCGCATCTTCAACACCTACGGGCCCGCGATGCGTCCTGACGACGGCCGCGTCGTCTCCAGCTTCATCGTGCAGGCTCTACGGGACGAGCCGCTCACCGTCTTCGGGGACGGCTCGCAGACCCGCTCGTTCTGCTACGTGGACGACCTGGTCGAAGGCCTGGTCCTGCTGATGAACACGCCGCACGAGGTCACGGGGCCGATCAACCTCGGCAACCCCGGCGAGTTCACCATGGCCGAGCTCGCCACGAAGGTCATCGCGATGGTCGGCCGGGACGGACGTGTCGAGCACCGGCCGCTGCCTGTCGACGATCCGCTGCAGCGCCGTCCCGACATCACGTCCGCCCAGGACGTCCTCGGCTGGAAGCCGACCGTCGAGCTGGACGAGGGACTGGCGCGCACCATCGAGCACTTTCGTGCCGTGCTCGCCGAAGCCGTCTAATGCGCTGATCGTGGACCGACAGGGCGACCACGTCGCCGAAAACGTCCACGATGTGCACGGACCTCAGTCGTTGTAGGCGTTCTGCGTGGCCTCCAGGCCGTCGGCGAGCAGTGCCTCGACCGCATCGGCTGCGCGATCGACCAGGTAGGGCAGCTCCTTGCGCTCGGCCGGCGTGAACTCCCGTAGCACGTAGTCGGCCGGGTCCTGGCGCCCCGGCGGGCGTCCGATGCCGAAACGCACGCGCGTGTAGTCCCGACCACCGAGGGAGGCGGAGAGCGACCGCAGCCCGTTGTGGCCGCCGTCGCCGCCACCCGCCTTCAGCCGCAGGGACCCGAACGGCAGGTCGAGCTCGTCGTGCACGACGAAGATCCGCTCGACCGGCACCTTGTAGAAGCGAGCCACGCCCACGACCGGTCCGCCGGATTCGTTCATGTAGGAGCGTGGCTCGGCCAGCACAACCGGCACGCCAGCCAGCCGCGTCTCGGCCACGTCGGCGTGGGCGCGATGTGCCTTCAGGCGAACGCCGGCCCGCGACGCGAGCAGGTCCACCACGGCGAACCCGATGTTGTGCCGGGTCGCGGCGAAGCGGGGACCGGGATTGCCCAATCCCACGACGAGATACCGCTCGTCCGCCACGCCCTAGGCGCCCGAGGTGGTGTCCTCGGTCTCCACGCTGGGCGGCCCGGGCTCGATCGCCGCTTCCGCCTCGCTCTCGCCCTCTAGCTCCTCGGCCGTCGGCGCCTCCTGCACGAGCAACAGGACCTGCTCAGGGTCCCCGGCCAGTGTGGCCCCCGAGGGCAACGACAGGTCGGCCGCGGTCACGTGCGACCCGATGGCTAGTGCCGATATGTCGACCTCGATCTCGGTCGGCAGATGGGTGGCCTCCGCCTCGATGCTCACCGCGGTGTTCTCCTGCGCGAGCAGGCCACCGGTGACGACCTCGCCGACCACGTTGAGCGGGACGTCGATCGTCACCTTCTCACCGCGGCGGACGGCGAGCAGGTCGACGTGCTCGTAGATGCCCTTGATCGGGTGACGCTGGATGGCCTTCGGGATGGCCAGCTGCTCACCGCTGTCGAGTTGGAGCGTGAGCAGGACGTTGGCGCCCCCGTGGCGGATCGCGTTGCTGAACTCGCGGGCCGGCAGGGCGACATGCCTCGGATCGGCCCCGTGCCCGTAGATCACGGCGGGCACCC
>CAXTNQ010000016.1:16277-17061 GCA_964245745.1 uncultured Jatrophihabitantaceae bacterium | reverse complement strand
CAGGCGGCTGGGTGCCGGCTGAGGGGCCGTCGGCGAGCGGGACGCCGTCGTCGGTGATCTCGCAGCGCAAGGTGTGGTCGACCCGCCAGACCCGCAGGCGGCCGTGGCCGGCGCCGTGCCGGATGGCGTTGGCCAACTCGCGCGCCGGCAATGCGACGTGCCGTGGCGCGGCGCCGTGCCCGTAGATCACGGCGGGCACCAGGCCGGCGCGGCGGGTGCGGCGCGCACCGCCCTTACCGAAATCGGTACGGGACGCGGCGGACATGCGGACCTCGGCCACGGTGAAACTCCTTCGGTACTCGGCTGGACGTTCGGTGCCGCTCGGCCGACGCGCGGCCGACCCTAGGGCGGCACCGCGTCGATCACGGAGCAGTCAGCGCTGCTCCCTCGCCGGGCAACCCCACGAGGTTACCGGAGATCCGCAGCTAGTCTCGCCGCGTGGTTCGGGTGCGGGTGCCAGCCAAGATCAACCTGTACCTGGGCGTCGGCGGCCGCCGGCCGGACGGCTACCACGAGCTGGCCACCGTGTTCCAGGCGGTCGACCTCACCGACGACGTGACCGCGACTCCGGCGGACGCCCTGGGCCTGACCGTCCGCGAAGGCGTCGGCGTGCCGGTCGGCCCGGACAACCTGGCCTGGCGGGCCGCGGCCCGCTTGGCCGAGCACGCGGGCGTTCCGGCTGCGGTGCACCTGCGCATCGATAAGGCGATCCCGGTGGCCGGCGTCATGGCCGGCGGGTCGGCCGACGCCGCCGCCGCCCTGGTCGCTTGTCGGGAGCTGTGGC
>CAXTNQ010000016.1:12764-16267 GCA_964245745.1 uncultured Jatrophihabitantaceae bacterium | reverse complement strand
GGGGGGGTCCGGGGGGGGGCCCCCCGCCGCCTCTAACGGGCCCCCCGGGGGGCGGGGGCCTGGGCGGGGGGGGGGCCCCCCCCCGCCGCCGCCCTGGTCGCCTGTCGCGAGCTGTGGCGCACCGGGACGTCTCGCGACGACCTGCTCGCCCTGGCCGCCGAGCTCGGTAGCGACGTCCCGTTCGCCCTGCTCGGCGGGACGGCGCTGGGCACCGGCCGGGGTGAGCGGCTGCTGCCGGTGTTGTCGACGGGGACCTATCACTGGGTGTTCGCCGTGGCCACACACGGCCTGTCGACCCCGGAGGTGTACGCCGAGCTCGACCGGCAGCGGTCCGCGGCGTCGGAGGCACCACCCGGACCGGACGCGAGCATCGACGCCCTGCGCTCGGGCGACACGCGCCGCCTGGCGCCCACGCTGCACAACGACCTGCAGTCCGCGGCCCTGGCTCTCGCGCCGGGGCTGCGCCGGACGCTGGCCGCCGGCCGCGAGCTGGGCGCGTTGGCCGGGTTGGTCTGCGGATCCGGACCGACCTGCGCGTTTCTCGTGGCGGACCAGGCTGCGGCCCACCGGCTCGCGGCCGCGCTTCCCGCCGAGGGCGTGTGTCGCACCACCAAAGTGGCGACCGCCCCGGCTCCCGGTGCCCGAGTTCTGCGCGACTGAGCAGCTCCGGACTGCAGCGGCCCGGACTCGGACAACGGTGGTTGGCCGACCCGAATTACCCGGCCCGCCCCGAATTACCGCTCCGCATTACCGCTCCGCCACGAGTGACGTCCCGGCGCATCGAGTGACGGCAAATCTGCCGTCACTCGGCGCACACGTCCGTCACTGGAAAGGTCGAAGCCGTCACTGGGGAGGACGAGTCCGTCACTCGGCGCACTCGTCCGTCACTCGAGTCCGGACGAACCCGTCACTCGGCGGGCGGGCAAGGAAAGCTGGCGGTATGCGCGTGGACCCTGAGCCGTCCGACGACTTCTTCGCCCGCCTGCGTCTGCCCGGCGATCCGGTCGCCGACCCGGCGGCTCAGGTGCGGGTCGGCGACGCACGGTTCACCGTGCTGACGTCGCGACTGCTGCGCCTGGAATGGTCACCCGACGGGGCCGTCGAGGACCGTGCCAGCTACGCGTTCCCCAACCGCCGCGCCGCCGTCCCCGACTTCACCGTCCGCCAGGGCGGAGCCGAGACGGTGATCGACACCGGACACCTCACCCTGTCCTACCGTCCGGACGAGCGCCCGCTGCACGAGGGCAACCTGAGCGTCCAACTCAAAGACCACCCGCGCACCCGCTGGACGCCGGGCCTCGTCAACCACGACAACCTCGGCGGCGGTCGCCGCACGGTCGACACCTGTCGCGGTGACGCCGCCCTGGAGCCGGGCCTGGTGTCGCGCTCCGGATGGGCCATCCACGACGACAGCGCCGGCGTGCTGCTCGACCCGGACGGCTGGGTCGTGCCGCGTCCCGAGCACGAGAACCTGCAGGACTGGTACTTCTTCGGCTACGGCCACGACTACGCGGCCGCCATCGGCGACTACACCGAACTGGGCGGCGCCGTGCCGCTCGTACCGCGCTGGGTGCTGGGGGCCTGGTGGTCGCGGTACTGGGCCTACCGCGACACCGATCTGCGCGAGCTGGTCGGACAGTTCCGGGAGGACGACCTGCCGCTGGACGTCCTCGTCGTCGACATGGACTGGCACACCCCCGAGAGCTGGACGGGTTACTCCTGGAACCGCGACCTGTTCCCCGACCCCGAAGGCTTCCTGCGGTGGGTGCACGAGCAGAACCTGCACGTCACCCTCAACCTGCATCCCGCCCTAGGCGTCCAATCCTTCGAGGACGCGTACGCCGACTTCGCCACGGCGATGGGGCTCGACCCTCGAGCGGGCGAGCCGGTGCCGTTCCGGATCGACGACCGCACATTCACGCAGAACTACTTCGAGCGGCTCCACCACCCCCTCGAGGACGCGGGCGTCGACTTCTGGTGGATGGACTGGCAGCAGGGCCGCACCTCCGGGCTGCGCGGGCTCGATCCGCTGCCCTGGCTGAACCATCTGCACTTCTCCGACCTCGCCCGGCACGTCGACCGGCGCCCCCTGGTGTTCAGCCGCTGGGGCGGCCTCGGCAGTCACCGCTACCCGATCGGATTCTCCGGCGACTCCTTCGCCCTGTGGTCGGCGCTGCAGTTCCAGCCGCGCTATACGGCGGCGGGCGCCAACGTGGCGTACGGCTGGTGGAGCCACGACATCGGCGGGCACGTCGGCGCGGACGAGCCGGAGCTCTACGTGCGCTGGGTGCAGTTCGGCGCGCTGAGCCCGGTGCTGCGGCTGCACAGCACGAAGGACGACGTGTCCGAACGCCGCCCGTGGGCCTTCGGTTCAGAGGTGTTGGCGGCCGTGCGCGAAGCGTTCCGGCTGCGCTACGAGCTCGTCCCGTACCTGTACACGGCGGCGCGGACGGCCGCCGACACGGGGACGGCACCGGTCCGGCCGACCTCGTGGGTCGACCCCGAGCACGACGGTGCCTATCTGGCCCGCTACCAATACCTGCTCGGCGAGCACCTGCTGGTGGCGCCGATCGTCCATCCGGCCGACCCGTCGACCGGGCTGGCAGCGGCAGACGTGTGGCTGCCCGACGGACCGTGGCTCGAGCGCACGACCGGCGAGTCCTTCGTTGGGCCGCGATGGGTGCGCGTGCTCGCCGGGCTGCGCGACGTCCCCCAGTTCGTGCGGCCCGGCACGGTCCTGCCGATGGCCGAGGTTGCTGAGACGACGGCGGAACAGCCGGCGGATCACCTTGTCCTGTCGGTGTTTCCGGGAGGCGACGGCCAGATGCGGCTGTATGAGGACGACGGCGTCTCCTCGGCGTTCCGCGCCGGCGAGTACGCGTGGACGACGGTGACGACCGGGTCCGCGCCGGACCGGTGCCGGGTCACGGTAGAACCGGCCGACGGCGCGGATGGCTCGCCCGCTGACGCCGGCCGCCGGTACACGCTGCGCTTCGAGGCGACGCGCGCGCCGCGCACCGTCACGGTGGACGGGCGCACGCACGACGCGTGGCGCTACGACGAGGTGGCCACCACGGTCGTGGTCGACGTGGCGCGCCGGCCGCGTCGCGAACGGCTGGTCGTCGACGTGGTCGCGGACGGCGAGCTGTCCGACGTCGGACCGGCCCGCAACGCTGCCCTGCGGGCGGCCGACCTCGCGCGCCTGCCCGACACCTCACCGGCGGCGGTGGCGCGCCGGGGTGGACCGGCCGTGCAGATCTTCGAGTACACGGCCCCCGACGAAGCCCGGGCCGTGCTGGGCCGGGTGGTGGTGGCGGGCGCCGAACACGGGCCTGAGGTCACCGTTCGCGCCGTGTGGCGCCGGTACGGCGGCGGCCCGGTCGAGCAGATCGATACCGGGACGGTGCCCGTGCGCGGTCCGGCCGCGGTGTTGGACGCGCCCTTCGGGTGGGACGGGACCTTCGACCCGGCCCGGTGGACGGTCGACGTCGTCACGACCTGGG
>CAXTNQ010000016.1:10363-12754 GCA_964245745.1 uncultured Jatrophihabitantaceae bacterium | reverse complement strand
ACCTGGGGCGACGTGGTCATGGCCGACCGGCACCAGAGCGCGGTGCTCGTGCCCACCCTGCCGTCGTGGCGGGTGGCCGTCTCCTCCGGCGATGAGGTCGCCGCCGTGCTGCCGGACGCGGCCGCCGACGAACCGCGCCTGACCTGGGTGCGCCAGGAGTCGGACCCGGGCGGCCTGGACTTTCCGTCGCTCTCGGAGCGGTTCCCGGTCACGCTCGGCCCCGCCGCTGTGTCGGACCCGACTGCTGTCGCGTACGCGATCACCGCCTTCGAGTTGGCCGAGCCGTCCGAGGTGGCGTTCGCCTACCAGGCCGCCGGCGCGGTCGACGTCTTCGTCGACGGTGAAGCCGTCGCGGGGGACGTCCACGGCGCCGGCCCGGTGCCGTTCTACGCCCTGCACCCGTGGTCACGGCAGACGGCCGCGGTCCGCCTGGGCGCCGGACCGCACGTCGTCCTGTTCGCCTGCCCGCGAGGTGAGCTGGCCGGGCACGACTGGTTCCTCGCCGCCAGCGTCGTCGACCCGAGCACCGGCGCCGTCTGGCTCGGGGCCACCGGTCGGCCTCCGGCGCCGAGCACGATCCGCGCCGTGCTCGGCGGCGAGCGATGATGACGCCATGACCGTGTCACCCGTATCGACCCAGCTGACCTACAGCCGGTACCTGCGCCTGGACGAACTGCTGTCCTGTCAGCGGCCGCTCACCGACGAACACGACGAGCTGCTGTTCGTGATCATCCATCAGGTGTACGAGCTGTGGTTCAAGCAGATCCTGCACGAGGCCGCGTTGCTACAACGGCGACTTGAGGCCGGCGAGACCACCGGCGCGCTGCACACCGCCCGGCGGATCGCCAAGATTCTCAAGACCATTGTCGGACAGCTCGACGTGTTGGAGACCATGACGCCGAAGCAGTTCGCGTCCTTCCGTCCCGAGCTCGGCTCGGCCAGCGGCTTCCAGTCCAACCAGTTCCGCGAGATCGAAGCCGTGCTGGGCCGCCGGGACTTCGAGGCCGACGCCCTGGACGATCCGCGGCTGGTCGCCGCGCTCGACCGGCCGTCGGTCTTCGATTCGCTACTCGCCTACCTCGTCGGTCGCGGCTACGACGCCGAACGTTCGGTGCGCGACGCCCTGGACGAGGTGTACGCCGACGACGACCGGCCCGAGGCCCAGGTCTGCGAGGCGCTCGTCGACATCGACGAAGGCCTGCAGGAATGGCGATATCGGCACGCGAAGATGGTCGAGCGGATCATCGGAATGCGCACCGGAACGGGCGGTTCGACGGGCGTGGCCTACCTGCGCTCGACGCTGTCCCGGCCGGTATTCCCCGAGCTATGGCAGGTGCGCAATGCAGCGACCCGCTGACGCGGAAATGCAGCCACCCGCTGACCCGGCGGTGCTGTCACGCGCAGACGCGCAGGCCCTCGACGCCGCCGACCCGCTCGCCTTCGCGCGAGAGCGTTTCGCGCTGCCCGAGGGAGTGATCTACCTCGACGGCAACTCTCTCGGTGCCCGCGCTCGCGCCGTCACGCTCGACGATGCCCTCGACCGGCAGTGGGCGCACGACCTCGTGCGGTCCTGGAACGACAACCAGTGGTGGACGCTGCCCCGCCGCGTCGGCGACCGCATCGGTCGCCTCGTGGGCGCCGCCCCGGGCCAGATCATGTGCGGCGACTCCACCACCGTCCAGCTGTTCCAGGCGCTCACCGCCGCCGCTCGGCTGCGCCCTGACCGACCGGTGCTCGTCACCGACGGCGCCAACTTCCCCACCGACCAGTACGTCGCCGACTCGGTCGGTCGCCTGCTCGGTATGGACGTCCGGCGAGTCTCCCCCGCCGACCCGCTACCCGAGGACGCCGGCGTCGTCGCGTTCAGCGCGGTCGACTATCGGACGGGCGAGCAGTGGAATGCGCCAGCGATCACCGCGGCCGCGCACCAACGCGGCGCGCTAGTCGTCTGGGATCTCGCGCACGCCGCCGGCGCGGTCCCCTTCGACCTCGACGGCATCGGCGCCGACTTCGCGGTCGGCTGCTCGTACAAGTACCTCAACGGCGGCCCGGGCGCCCCGGCGTGGATCTACGTGGCGGCCCGGCACCAGGCGGCGGCCGACCTGCCGCTCACCGGCTGGCAGGGTCACGCGGATCCCTTCGGCCTGACGTCGAGCTACGTGCCGGCCGCCGGTATCGAGCGCGCACGGATCGGCACCCCACCCGTGCTGTCCATGCTGGCCCTAGCGGCGGCCCTCGAGGTGTGGGACGACGTGCCGATGGCTGCGGTGCGGACCAAGTCGCTGGCGCTCACCGATTTGGCCATGGCGCGGGCCGACGAGCTCGGCGTCACCGCCGTGACGCCCCGTGACCACGCCCGCCGCGGCTCGCAAGTCGCGCTGCGCCTGCCGG
>CAXTNQ010000016.1:0-10353 GCA_964245745.1 uncultured Jatrophihabitantaceae bacterium | reverse complement strand
GTGTGCCAGGAGCTCATCGCCTGTGGCGTCATCGGGGACTTCCGCGCGCCGGACCTGCTCCGGCTCGGCTTCGCCCCGCTGTACCTGCGCTACGTCGACGTCTGGGACGCGATGGACGTCCTGGCCGACGTGCTCGCCGCCGATCATGGACGGATGTGGCAATCCGATCGCCAAATGCGTCCACGATCGGCCGTCGTGACCTAGGCCCGAAGCTTGGCCAAGCGATCCGACTTGGGCCAGCGCACGTCGCTCGCCCAGCCGAGCCGCTCGAAAGCCCGGATGACGCGCGCCGACGGGTCGATCTGTCCCCGTAGGACGCCGTGCCGGGCGGCGGTGGGGTCGGCGTGATGCATGTTGTGCCAGCTCTCCCCGAAGCTGAGCACGGCCAGCGGCCAGAAGTTGGTGCTCTTGTCGCGGACGGCAAACGGCCGCTCACCGATTGTGTGGCAGATCGAGTTGATCGACCACGTGACGTGGTGCAGCAGGCAGACCCGGACCAGCGACGCCCAGAAGAAGGCGGTCAGTGCACCCGTCAACGACATGGTGACCAGGCCCCCGATCAGCGCCGGCGCCACCAGTGAGAACGTGAGCAGCCCGACGAACATCCGGTTCACGAGGCGAATGTCCCGATCCCGCAGCAGATCAGGGGTGTACTTCTCCTGGTTGGTCAGCTCGACGTCGAACATCCAGCCGAGGTGCGCGTAGCCGAGACCCTTGAGCAGTGCGCGGGTCGACGTGCCGTAGCGCCACGGTGAGTGCGGGTCGCCCTCCCGGTCGCTGAACGCGTGGTGGCGACGATGGTCGGCCACCCAGCGGATCACCGGCCCTTCGATCGCCAACGACCCGGCCACCGCCAGCGCGATGCGCAGGGGGCGCGCCGCCTTGAAGGACCCGTGCGTGAAGTACCGGTGGTAGCCGACCGTGATGCCCAGGCCGGAGATCAGGTAGAACGCGACGAAGATGATCACGTCGGTCCAGGACAGCCCCCAGCCCCACGCCACCGGCACGATGGCAAGCACCGCCAAGAACGGCACGAGGACGAAGACGTACAGCGCGGCCTGCTCGCCGCGTCGCTTGACGCCCTCGACCAGAGGTTTGGGCGCTCCGGCGGGCTCCGGCGGGCGGGCGTCCTGGTCCTCGGCGAGCAACGTCACGGGCAGCCTCTCTAGGGCATACGGAACAGCGGTACGGACAAGTCAGCGTAACCGCGTCGGTAGGCTCGCAGGGTCGAGCGAAGACGTATCGCTGAATTGGGGGATGGGGTAATCGGCAGCCCGCAGGCCTTTGGAGCCTTGCAGTCTCGGTTCGAGTCCGAGTCCCCCAGCGAGGCCGGCGCGACCGCATTGTCGGTCGTAGTGCTGGCCGCCGGTGAGGGCAAGCGGATGAAGTCGGCGCGGCCCAAGGTGCTGCACGGGTTCGCCGGTCGATCCATGCTCGCGCACGTGTTGGCCGCCACCGAGGCACTGCACGCGCAGCAGACCGTCGTGGTCGTCGGCCACGGCCGCGACCAGGTCGTGCCCCAGCTGGCCGAGCGTGCCGTAACCCCGGTCGTCCAGGCCGAACAACAGGGCACCCGTCACGCCGCCCGCTTGGCTCTCGACGTCCTGCCGGACGCGCCCGGAACCACCGTGCTCGTCGTCCCCGCCGACGCGCCGTTGCTACGTGCCGACACCCTGCGCCGGCTGTGCCTCGCGCGCCACGACGCCGCGGCTGCCGTGCTCGTCAGCCGCCTGGACGACCCGACCGGCTACGGGCGCATCGTCCGCGACGGCACGAACGTCGTGCGGATCGTCGAGGAGCGCGACGCCACGCCGGACGAGCGCACCATCCGCGAAGTGGGAACCAGCGTGTACGCCTTCGACGGTGCCGCCCTGCGGGCCGCGATCGGACGGCTGTCGGCGGACAACGCCCAGGGCGAGCAGTACCTGACCGACGTCATCGAGCTCTTCGTGCGCGACGGACGCCCGGTCATCGCCGTCGATGCTCCTGCGGACGAGACGGCTGGGATCAACGACCGGGTACAACTCGGGGATGCGGCCCGGCGCTACAACGAGCGCCTGCTCGTCGAGCACATGCGCAACGGGGTCACCGTCGTCGACCCGAGTACCACGTGGGTCGACGTGACGGTGACGCTGGCCGCCGACGTCACCCTGCTGCCCGGCTCGGAGCTGCGCGGAAAGACCTCGGTGGCCGACGGGGCGAGCATCGGCCCGCAGACGACCCTGCAGGACACCGAGGTCGGCGCCCGCAGCACGGTCGAACGTGCGGTGTGTCGGGAGTCCGTCCTCGGCGCGGACGTAACGGTGGGCCCGTTCGCTTACCTCCGTCCCGGTACCCAGCTGGCCGACGGCGTCCACATCGGCACGTTTGTGGAACTCAAAGCTAGTGACGTCGGCGTGGGAACGAAGATCCCGCACCTGTCCTACATCGGCGATGCCAGCATCGGCGAGCAGAGCAACATCGGGGCGGCCACGGTATTCGTCAACTACGACGGCGTGGCCAAGCATCATTCGACCGTCGGCAGCCACGTGCGTACCGGCGCCGACAACATGTTCGTCGCTCCGGTAAGCGTCGGCGACGGCGCCTACACCGCGGCCGGCTCAGTGATCGATCAGGACGTCCCGCCCGGGGCGCTGGGCATCGCGCGCGCGCCGCAGACCAACGTGGCAAACTGGGTCACGCGGCGCCGGCCGGGTACGCCCGCGGACGAGGCGGCACGCAGCGCACAACGTGCGCAGAGCGCACCGAATGCACCGGACGAGCCGAGCGGAGCTGAAGCATGAGCACGCTCGAGGTGGCGGGCCGCAAGAGCCTGATGCTGCTGTCCGGTCGGGCCTATCCGGAACTCGCCGACGAGATCGCCGCCCAGCTCGGGGTGACGGTCACGCCGACGACCGCACGGGAGTTCGCGAACGGCGAGACGTTCATCAAGCCCGACGAGTCGGTCCGCGGCAGCGACGCCTTCGTCGTGCAGTCCTTCACCACGCCCATCAACCAGTGGGTGATGGAGACGCTCATCCTGCTCGACGCGCTCAAACGGGCGTCGGCCAAGCGGATCACCGTGGTCAGCCCGTTCTACCCCTACGCCCGGCAGGACAAGAAGCATCGCGGCCGCGAGCCCATCTCGGCCCGTCTGGTCGCCGACCTGTTCAAGACGGCCGGCGCCGACCGCATCATGGCCATCGACCTGCACACGGCGCAGATCCAAGGCTTCTTCGACGGGCCGGTCGATCACCTCTTCGCGTTGCCGCTGATGGCCCGCTACGTCCGTGAGCATTACCCGGTCGATGAGCTGACCGTAGTTTCGCCGGACACCGGCCGGGTGCGCGTCGCCGAGCAGTGGGCAGACCGCCTGGGGGGGCGGCCGATCGCCTTCGTCCACAAGACGCGTAACCCCGACGTCGCCGACACGATCGTGGCCAACCGCGTGGTGGGCGACGTCGCCGACCGGCCGTGCCTGCTCATCGACGACATGATCGCCACCGGAAGCACGATCACCCGCGCCGCCGAGCTGCTCTTCGACGCCGGAGCCGCCGACGTGGTCGTCGCCGCCACGCACGGCGAGCTGACGCTGCCCGCCACGGACCGGCTCAAGAACAGCCGGATCAGCGAGGTGATCGTCACCAACACGCTACCCATCCGCCCCGAGCAGGACTTCGACAAGTTGACTGTCATCTCGGTAGCCCCGATGATCGCCCAGGCCATCCGCGAGGTCTTCGAGGACGGCTCTGTGACCAGCCTGTTCGACGGCCGAAGCTGAGGTATGCCGATATGACCGGCCAGCACGCCTACCCGCCCGAACGCGTCGACCCGGACGTGCCGAGCGGGGCCGGCCTGGTACCGCTGCGCTCCGACGCGCTGCCGCCCTCCGCCGGTTACGCCGCGTCCGTGGCCACCTCGACTGCCACCGAGGAGCCCGCTCCACCGAGCGAGGCGTCGCCGGAGGAGTGGAGGTCTCCGCGCCCGGACCGCGGCCGACGACACGCGGCGGATGCCCAACCGTCCGAGTCATACAGCGCGGTGGCCACGATGCCCCGCCCCGAAGACCTGCTGCTCCCCGACCGTCCGGCCGTCGACGCCGCACCGGCCCGTTGGGGGTGGCGTGGGCGCCTGCATCGGCTCACCTTCGGCCTCTACCGCGGACCCGCCAGCGGCGCCGAACTTGCCCAGCGCCAGGCCGTCGACGACATTCAGCGCGGCTTCTCCCGGCCGATGACCGTGGTGGTCATTCAGCCCAAGGGCGGGGCCGGCAAGACCCCGACGACGATCGGCCTGGCATCGGCGCTCGGCTCCCTGCGCGGCGGCTACGTCGTCGGCTGGGACGACAACGAGACACGTGGAACCCTCGCCGTCCGGGTCGCTAACGCCGACGGGCAGCGCACGACCGCCTGGGACCTGCTCGGTGAGCTGCCCGCCTTCGAGCGCGCCGAGGCGCGGGTCGGCGACCTCGGGTATTTCGTGCGCGCCCAGGGCGAGGCGCAGTTCGACGCCCTGGTGAGCGACGACAACCCGGCGAACATGGCGCAGATCGGCGAGGACGAGTTCCGCCGCATCCACGCCGTCCTGCAGCGCTTCTACCGGCTCATCGTGATCGATACCGGCAACAACGTCCGCTCGCCGAACTGGCAGGCGGCGGTCAACGCCGCCGACGTCGTGGTCGTCGTGTCGACCTATCAACGTGACGTCGGGTACAGCGGGTCGTGGGTGCTCGACCACCTCATGCAGACGGGCCGGGAGGACCTGGCCCGTAACGCCGTCACCGTGCTCACCGCGGCCGACCCGACGATCGACGCCACGGTCCGCGGCGAGCTGATCAGTCATTTCACGGCGCGTACGCAGGCCGTGGTCGAGGTGCCGTTCGACCCGGTGATCGCGTCCGGTGGACCGATGCGCTGGACGCAGCTGTCCGAGGCGAGCCGGCAGGCGTGGGTGCGAGCCGGAGCCACCGTGGTCATGGCGCTGGCTGCGACCGATCAGCGGCGACGCTAGCGATTCGGGCGTAGTCGGCGACGCTCAACGTCTCGCCGCGGGCGGCCGGGTCGATGTCGGCCGCCTGTAGTAAGTCGTCCGCGGCGGCGGCTGACCCGGCCAGCGGAGCCAGCGCCGAGCGCAGCATCTTGCGGCGCTGCGCGAAGGCCTGGTCGACGATCGCGAAGACGTCCTCTCGGGTTGCCCCCGCGGTCAGCGGCGGGGGTGGCTGGCGGGTGAGCCGGACGAGGCCGGAATCGACGTTCGGCACCGGCCAGAACACCTGACGCGGCACCGAACCGGCCCGCTCGGCCCGGGCGTACCAGGCGACCTTCACACTCGGTACTCCGTAGACCCGGCTGCCCGGCGAAGCGGCCAGCCGGTCGGCGACCTCGGCCTGGACCAGTACCAGGCCGGTCCGCAACGACGGCACGATCTCGAGCAGGTGCAGCAGGACGGGCACGGCCACGTTGTAGGGCAGGTTGGCCACCAACGCCGTCGGCGGGCGTCCGGGCACGTCGTCCAGCGTCAGCGCGTCTGTGGCAACCACCGTGAGCCGGCCGGCGTCGTCGGGGGCGAAGTCCGTCACCGCGTCTGGCAACGCCTCGGCGAGCCGCGGGTCGATCTCTACGGCGACCACGTCGGCGCCCACCTGCAGCAGGCCCAGCGTCAGCGAGCCGAGTCCCGGGCCGACCTCGAGCGCGACGTCACCCGCGCCCACGCCCGAGACGCGCACGATGCGTCGGATGGTGTTCGCGTCGTGCAGGAAGTTCTGGCCCAGCGCTTTGCTCGGATGCAGCCCGAGCCGCGTGGCCCGACTCCGGATCTCGGCCGGCCCGAGCAGGCGCGCGCTCACCGCGGCCTCATCCGCCGCCGTGGCGCGCGCTCCCCGTCGAGCTGATCGACGCGTTCCCGACGCCTAGTGATCATGTCGCGTCTCGTCGCGGCATGCGGCGCGAAAGCGCGGTCGAACGCGTGATGATCACCGAAGAAGAGGAGCGACGACCGGACAGTGGACGGCGGGTGGGTCAGTACCAGCCCTGCTGCTGCCAGGCGGCCCACGCCTGACACGGCGTGCCATATCGGCCCTGGATGTAGGACAGCCCCCAAAGGATCTGGGTGCGCGGGTTGGTCCGCCAGTCCGCGCCGAACGCGGCCATCTTGCTCCCGGGCAACGCCTGCGGGATGCCGTAGGCGCCACTGCTCTTGTTCTCGTCGGTCACCTGCCAGCCGCTCTCCCGGTTCCACATCTGGACCAGGCAGGAGAACTGGTCGTCGCCCATACCCCGCTGGTTGAGCAGGTCGCGGGCGATGCCCTGCGCGGAGGCCGGAGCGACGTCGCCGACCGGCGGGGCCGCCGCCGCGGGCGGCGCTGCCGCCGCGGACTTGGTGCCGATGCTGACAACCTGCGTGCGAGGCGCCCGCAGCACCGACCGGGCCGTCTCTGTCTTCCCGACCGCCACTCCGTCCAGGTACACGATTGCGTACGTCACGGTGGCGAGGCCAGGCTGCCCGGTCGTGACGACCGTGGTCTGGCCCGGCGACTTCGTCGGGTCCTTCTTGGTGGTCGTCGAGAAGGGGATGGCCAGCTGACTGACCTGCGCTCCCGTAGTGACCCGCTGTACGACGATCTGGACGCCGTCGGCCGGCACCGTCGCCGCGGCGGGCGTCAGCCGATCCGCCGTGCCTACAACGATCCCGAGGTCAGTCAGTACCTGGGCCACGGTGGCGTCCGTCGTCGTGACCTGACGGGTCTGCTTGTCCGCGACGACGGTGACCGTCTTCGGCGTGCGCAGCTCGATGTCCGTCGGCGTCAGGTCGAGGCGCCGGTCTCGGGAGACGGACGTGAAGTCCGCAGTCGAGTACCCGAGTTGGTCCAGGGCTTCGGCCACCGAGGAGGCGGTGACCCAGACGTCCGTGGCCCGGCCGTCGACGGTGAGATGCAGCAACCGCCCCCGTTTGAGCACGATCTGGCTGCCCTGATGCACGCCGACCTCGGGAGCCGGAGCGACGAGGTCGTGCGCGCCGACCGGAACCTTGGCTGCGGCGAGCGCGCCGCCGACGGTGCCTGCGGTCGTGTGCAGCGTCCGCGTATCGCCGTCGACGCGCAGGGTCACCGTCTTGTCGACGTGTGCCCAGGCGACGGTGCCACCGACCACTCCGGCCAGCACCAGTGCGTACAAGCCGTATCGCACGGCACGAAGCACCGAGAAGCTCCCATCACGCCCGAATGCGGCGATGTCCCCGTTCGAGTTCGGTCACGAGACCATAACGTGACCGCGGCGTCCGGCCAAGGAGGCGGCCGTTACAGATACCTGCCACACACCGGCCACGGCGACGAGCCCGCCTTGCGGTAGAGGTTCATGGCGACAGCGATCTGCTGCTCGCGGCTGGCCAGATCCGCCCGGGCGGCGTACGCCTCCCCGCCCCAGGCCAGCCAGGTGCCGGAGTCGAACTGCAGGCCGCCGTAGTAGCCGTTGCCGGTGTTGATGTGCCAGTTGCCGCCGGACTCGCAACCGGCCACGCCGTCCCAGTTCAGGCCGCCGCCACCACCGGTCGGCGGGGGCGAGGCGCTGGCCGCCGGAGCCGGGGCCGGGGTGGCCGGCCGCGCCTTGATGCCGACCTTCGTGACCTTGGTGACCGGCGCGGCGACCTGAGTGCTCGACACCTTCGTCTGGCCAATGAGCTTGCCGTCGAGGTAGACGGCGGCGTACGTGACCGCAGCCGTGCCGGGCTTGCCAGCGACGACCACCGAAGTCTGACCTTGGTAGCTGCTCGCGTCGGACTGTTGCTGCGTCGCGAACGGGATCTGCTCGTTGACCACCAGGTTCTTGCGCGTCACCCGCTGCAGCACGATCTGCTGCCCCGTGGCGACGGCCGTCGACGTCGGCACCGACAACCGGTCCTCGCCGCCGACGGTGATGCCGAGCGTCGACAGCAGGTCACCGACCGTCGCGGCGGTCGACGTGGCCTGCTGCGTACTGCCGTCGTGAACGACGGTCACCTGCTTGGGCGTCCGCACCGCGAGGTCCGTGGGCGTGAGGGGCAGCCGCTGGTCGCGGGACACCGAGGTGAAGTCCCCGGTCGAGTACCCCAGCTGGTCCAGTGCCTCGGCGACCGACGGCGTGGTGACCCAGACGTCGCTGGCCTTCCCGTCGACGACAAGGTGGAGCAGCCGGCCACGCTTGAGCACGATCTCGCTGCCGTCGTGGACCTTCGTGGTCACCGCCGGCGCAACGAGGTCGTGCGCACCGACCGTCACCTTGGCGTCCTTGAGCGCCCCGGCGACCGTCCCGGCTGTTGTCGTGATCTTCTGCGGAGCGCCGTCCACCTTGACGGTGACGGCGTTGCCGGCGTTCGCCACGGCCGCGAAGGCGACCGCCCCTCCGGCTACGGCGACGACGACGCCGCCCGCGATCGAGTACTTGATGGTGCGACGCACGAAGGAGATCTCCCCGTTGGTTGGCCGCGCGCGTTTTCGGCGCGGTCGAAAGGTCACGGGACGATAACGCCTGCATGGACGGATGGACAACCCCGCCCGACCAGCGCATGAGTCAGCTCAACGGGGGCCAGCCGAATATCTTCTGCCCGGTTTGTCCGATTCTCGTGAGCAGTTCGGGGACCTCCGCGGCCGTGGCCCGCGCGACCTCGCGGACGGTGTAGGGCAGCAAATACGGGGCGTTCGGTCGGCCCCGGTACGGGTGCGGGGTGAGAAACGGGGCGTCGGTCTCGACGAGCAGCGACGTCACAGGGGTGGCCGCCGCCGCCTCTCGCAGAGCGGGAGCATTCGTGAACGTCACCACACCCGGATAGGACAGGACGTAGCCCCGATCGACGCACCGCCGCGCCAGGGCCGCATCGCCAGAGAACGCGTGCAGCACGACGTGCGACGGCGCCGGTTGTTCGCCGAGCACGCGCAGGACGTCGTCGTGCGCCTCCCGGTCGTGCACCATCAGCGGCTTGCCGACGCGGACCGCGAGCTCGATGTGCCGGCGGAAGTGCCGTTGCTGCTCCTCGGGGGTCGCGCGGTCCCAGTAGTAGTCCAGGCCGGTCTCGCCCACCGCGACCACCCGTTCGTCACGGGCCAGCGCCTCGAGGGCGGCGTAGTCGTCGTCGGTCAGGCCGGTCACCTCGGTGGGGTGAACGGCGACCGCCGCGTACACGTCGGGGTGCTCGTTGGCCGCCTGGACGCACCAACGCGAGGACGCCAGGGTGTCCCCGACCGTGATCACTCGGGTGACCCCGACCGCCCGGGCCTGGGCCATCACCTCGGCGACGAAGCGGGCGTCGGGGGGCCTCCCGGCGCGCTCGGCCATCGCGTCGAGGTGGCAATGGGCGTCGAACACCGGGTCGGCGAGGGCCGGCGGCGCCGGAGGCGCCTCGTTCCGCCGATCGCGGGGAGTCTTCGGTTCAGCCCCTGAACCGAAAACCCCCCGTTCGGTCACTGGGCGACGCCGAGCCGGGCCAACTCCTCGTCGACGATCGACGGGGCCAGCTTCGTGAACACCGGCGCGGCCGGCGGCGCAATCGGCCGACCGGCGGGCAGCGGCACCGAGGCCCACCTAGCGTCGGTGTCGTAGTCGCCGGTCAACACCCGGTAGGACGGCGCGCCGGCGGCGGTCGGCTCGTCAACGTCGACCAGCTCGGGCATGGCCGCCCAGCGACCGGCACCACCGAGCTGCTCGTACACCCGCTGCGAGGAGCTCGGCAGGAAGGGGGTCAGCAACGTCTTGGCGTCGTCGACGACCTGCAGCGCTACGTGCAACACCGACGCCATGCGCTGCGGATCGGTCGTGCGCAGCGCCCACGGCGCGGTGTCGGACAGGTACTTGTTCGCCCGGGCCACGAGCCGCATGATCTCGGTGATCGCGGCCTTCTGCCGTGACCGGTTGAGCAGATCGCCTACCGTGCCGAAGGATTCTCGGGACACCTCGAGCAGCGCCCGGTCGGCGTCGGTCAGCTCGCCGGGAGGCGGGATGGCGCCCAGGTTACGTCCGGTCATCGAGACGGTCCGGTTAACGAGGTTGCCCCAGCCAGCGACGAGCTCGTCGTTGTTGCGGCGCAGGAACTCGGCCCACGTGAAATCGGTGTCCTGGCTCTCCGGGCCGGCAACCGCCAGGTAGTAGCGCAGCGCGTCCGCGTCGTACCTGGACAGGAAGTCGCCGACATAGATCACGACGTTGCGGGACGAGGAGAACTTGCGCCCCTCCATCTGCAGGAACTCACTCGATACGACCTCGAACGGCCGGTCGAGCGCACCGAGCGAGCCCGGCGTGCCGCCGCGGGCGCCCACGCCCGAGTAGCCGAACAGGATGGCCGGCCAGATCTCGGCGTGGAAGACGATGTTGTGCGTGGCCATGAAGTAGTAGCCGCGCGCGTCCGGGG
>CAXTNQ010000015.1:27351-27705 GCA_964245745.1 uncultured Jatrophihabitantaceae bacterium | reverse complement strand
TGCTCGGCTCGATTCGAGGAGGTACGACGGGCGCCGGCGCGGGCAGCGCCGAGGTTGTCGCCTGCGCCGGGGGGAACCGCGACAGCGTGGTTCCGTCCGCGGGCACGCTCGGCAGAGCCGGGTTGACTGCGCCGGGGTTCGCAGGGGGCGCCGCTCGTGACGCGGACGCGGCCGGCGGGGCCGGCGCCGCCACCGGTGCCGTGGTCGTCGCAGGCGTACCGCCCCCGCCTATCCCGGGCGGGTATCCGGCTGCCGTGGACGAGCTCTCGGCGGGCGTGGACGTCGAGTCCACGGGCGGCCGAGCAGCCGGCGTCGTCGCGTTCGGACGCACGAGGTAGAGCCGCGGACGAGCCG
>CAXTNQ010000015.1:18450-27341 GCA_964245745.1 uncultured Jatrophihabitantaceae bacterium | reverse complement strand
GGATTCGCCATCGGTGGGGCTGGGGCTGCGGCTTGGACTTGGCGAGCTTGGTGACGCGGTGGGTTTCGGTGTCCGTGAGGCGGTGCCCGGCTTGGCCGGCTTCTTGTCCTTCTTCGGGGCCGGCTTCGGGGCCGGAGCCGGCTTGTGGTGCCGTCTGAGGTGCCGCCGTTGGAAGCAGCCCGTGTTCTTCGGCTTGGCGGTCGTGCTCGCCGCCTCCGGCGGTGAGGTCGTCGGTTCGGCCGTGTCGGTCGCTGAGGCCTGCGCAGTACCGATCAGGACCAGTAGACAGGTCAGCCCGGCAGCCGCCGCGACCCATCTGCCGGCCCGTGCGGCGCGACCTCGCATTACGGTGTAGCCCCCCAGCATGTCAACGGCTCGAACCCAGCTGCCGTCCGGTGCGCCCGTGTCCCGCGACCCCGGCCGCTGGCCCGACTTCCGTCATCTCGCGTTAGTCCGATGTGAGACTGGCTTAAGTACAGTAGCGCCCGGGCTGTCGTAGTGGCAGCGGACTCGCTAGGCCGTGGATCTTGGAAGCAGCCGCTGCGAGGATCGCGTTGAGCTAGACTGCCAACTCGCCCGTCCGGGTGGCGGAATGGCAGACGCGCTAGCTTGAGGTGCTAGTGCCCTTTATCGGGCGTGGGGGTTCAAGTCCCCCCTCGGACACCGTTGTGATCTCGCCAGACATCGAGGACAGATGTCTCGGGTCATGAGTCAATGGCAGTCCGAAGCCTCGCAGCCCCGGACACGGAGGGTCGTCGAGAGTCGCTCAGACGGACCGAAGCCAGTCTTCAAGAGGTGGCGAGTTCGACTTCGCGGCGCACAGCCAAGCTTGGAGTGCGTCGATAAGCGGCCTAAGGTTGCGTCGGGAGCGGGGGAAGGTCCGGCTGCTGGTGAACAGCAAAGGTGCCATAGCCTGACCCAACTCCTCCGCCCGACGAACTAGCGGTGCGAAGTCTTTGACGTTCTCGGTGACGATGCGTCGCCCGTGCCCGGCCGCCCAGCGGAACAGTTCCTCGTCGGTACGCGCGCGTAGATCGTCATGTTCGACGACCGCGAGGGCATCGTGACCGCGCTTTCGTAACGCCGCGGCGACTGCGGCTGCGTGCAACTCATCGAGTAGCAGCGACCGGCTCACGCAAGCAGCTGCCGCTCAACGTTCCACACCCGCTCCGCTTCGGCGGAGACCCGATCTGCCTCGTCGATCTCGCGGTCGATCTCATCGGGATAGGCGGCGTAGTAGTGCATGGCTACCCGCACCTTCGCCGGAGGCAGCGCCAACAGTTGGGCGGCCGCCTCCACGGCCGGCTCGCCGCGCTCGTCGAGCTCGCGTAGCACCTTGACCGCCTCCCACACGTCCGGCCCGAACGCGAGCGCCGCTCGCCGTCCGCTCGGCCCGTCTTTGAAGACAACTCCGGGGTGGTCGCCCATGCGTAGGCCTTCGTCGACCAGGCGTTGTGCGAGTCCCGACGTGGTCGCTCCGGGCGTCGACTGTGTGCGGCGGCGCAATCGCTCCAGCAGGCGAGGGTCGAAGCGGATGGACAGTGGACTGCTCATCGGGTCAGCTTAGCTTCTGTAGCGCAGTGCTTCAGGTGCACTACGCAGCGCGTGTGTCGCGCTCCCGCAGCCTCTGACGGGTTCCTACGCTGACTAGGTGAGCGGCTGCGGCACACCTGTCCGGGACGGTGCCGACCGTGGCGCCCCGGTGGCCCGTCCGCGCGCCGAGCTGAAACGGCAGAAGGCGGCGCTGCGCGCAGCCGATCCAGTCCTTCGGCGACTGATCGATGCCCGTCCGGACTACGACCCGGAGGCGTGGCTTCGCGAGTTGCCCGCCATGGACGCCTTCGGCGTCCTGCAATTCCAGGTGGCGGGGCAGCAACTGTCCGTCCGGGCCACGCGCACAATTCTCGCCCGGGTGGCCGGGCACTTCGGGGGTGCATTGCCCACTCCGAAGGAGCTGCTGGACAGTCCGCCCGGAACACTGCGAACGCTCGGACTTTCGACCCGCAAGGAGGCGACCTTACGGGACCTGGCACAGCGCTTCGCCGACGGACGGCTCTCCCCTGACCGCCTGACGACCCTGGACGACGACGCCGTCGAACGCGAACTGACCGCCGTCCCCGGTATCGGCCGCTGGACCGCCCACGGTTTCCTGCTCATCGCCCTGCGACGCGACGACGTCGTCGCCACCGGTGACCTCGTGCTGCGCAAGGCAGTGCGCGACGCCTACCACCTTGATCACCTGCCCACCGAGCGGCAAGTCGAGCAGATCGCCGATGCCTGGCGGCCGTACCGCAGCCTGGCGGCTCATTACCTGTTCGCCAGTGCGGAGGCGTCCGAACCGGGCGTCTAACCTCGGCGCCGGCCGTTCACGTGCCGGCCAACCGGGTCGCGCAGGATGTGGGGCGACACGACCCACACAGGAGGCCGGGCATGACGACGACGCACGATCGCAGCACCGTCGAGTACACCGACGAGGACGTCTCCCTGGACCTGCGGTGGTGGGCGGCCGCGAACTATCTGACCGTCGGGCAGATTTACCTGCAGACCAATCCGTTGCTGCGCTCGCCGCTCGTGGCCGACGACATCAAACCCCGGCTGCTCGGCCATTGGGGAACGAGTCCGGGCCTGTCCATGATCTACGCGTTGGTCAACCGTCTGATCCGCGACACGGAGAGCGACTGGATCTACGTGACCGGGCCCGGACACGGCGGCCCGGCGATCGTCGCGTCCACCTATCTGGAGGGCACCTACTCCGAGGTGTACCCGAAGGTCTCGACGGACGCCGACGGACTGCTCCACCTGGTCCGCCAGTTCTCCACGCCGGGCGGCATCCCGAGCCACGTCAGCGTCCAGACGCCGGGCAGCATCCACGAAGGCGGCGAGCTCGGCTACGCCCTGGCCCACGCCCTCGGCGCCGCTTTCGATCACCCGGACCTGCTCGTCGCCTGCGTGATCGGGGACGGCGAGGCGGAGACCGGACCGCTCGCCGGCTCGTGGAAGGTCCCCGACTTCCTGAACCCCCGGCGGGACGGTGCGGTGCTCCCGATCCTGCACCTCAACGGAGCGAAGATCTCGGGACCGACGGTCATGGGACGGTGGCCGGACGACCAAGTCGTCGACTTCCTGACCGCGCAGGGCTGGTCTCCCGTCGTGGTCGAGGGTGATGACCCGCCGCTGGTGTTCCGTCAGCTGTATGTGGCGCTGGCCGACGCCTACCGCGCGATTCGGGAAATCCAGACCACGGCGCGTGCCGATCACGGCGGCGAGCTCAAGCCGCGATGGCCGGCCATTGTGCTGCGAACGCCGAAGGGTTGGACCGGCCCGCACGAGGTTGACGGCCAGCTCGTCGAGGGCACCTTCCGGGCCCACCAGGTGCCGCTGGCCGGGGTCAAGGAGAACGCGGATCACCGTCGCCAGCTCGAGGCGTGGCTGCGCTCCTACCGACCGGAGACCCTCTTCGACGACGCCGGCACGCTCGTGCCCGAGCTGCGCGCGCTCGCTCCGGACGGCGACAAGCGGATGTCGGCGTCGCCGTACGCCAACGGCGGTCGGCTCACCCGTCCACTGCCTGTCCCGCCGCTCGAGCGCTACGCCCTACCGGTCGACTCCCCTGGCGCGACCGTCCACGAGACCACCAAGCCGTTCGGCGACCTGATGCGTGACCTCTACCGCGCGACTATGACGCCCGACGGCGGCGGCGTGTTCCGGCTCTTCTGTCCCGACGAGACGGCGAGCAACCGCCTGCAAGCCGTGTTCGAAGCCACCGACCGCTGCCTGCGGGCCCCGACCTTCGACTACGACGATCACCTGTCACCGGACGGGCGAGTCATGGAGGTGCTGTCCGAGCATCTGTGCGAAGGGTGGCTCGAGGGCTACCTGCTGACCGGCCGACACGGCGTCTTCGCCTCCTACGAAGCCTTCGCCATGATCGTGGCGTCGATGATGATCCAGCACTCCAAGTGGCTGCAGCACGCCGCCGACCTGCCCTGGCGCGCGCCGGTCGCCTCGCTCAACGTCCTGCTGACGAGCACGTGCTGGCGCAACGACCACAACGGCTTCTCACACCAGGGCCCCGGACTGATCGACACGATGTTGCCCCTCAGTCCCGGAGTGGTCCGCGTCTGGCTGCCGCCGGACGCCAACACCACGCTGTCCATCGCCGACCACTGCCTGCGCAGTCGTGACCACGTCAACCTGATCGTCGTCGACAAGCAGGAGCACCTGCAGTACCTGACGTTGGAGCAGGCCAACGAGCACTGCGCGGCGGGTGCGTCCATCTGGTCGTGGGCCGGCACCGAAGGCGCGACACCGGCGGCGCCGGACCAGCCGGATATCGTTCTCGCCGCGGCCGGAGACGTGCCGACCCAGGAGGTCCTGGCGGCCGCCGAGCTACTACGCCATCACGTGCCGTACCTGCGGGTGCGCGTCGTCAACGTCGTCGACCTCATGGCCTTACTACCGCACGCAGACCATCCGCACGGTTTCGCCGACGACGTTTTCGACGGCCTGTTCACGGCGGACGTCGACGTCGTCTTCGCGTTCCACGGCTACCCCCGCGCCGTCCACCAGCTCCTGCACGGTCGTTCGCGACCTGGGCGCTTCCACGTTCGCGGCTTCAACGAACAGGGCACCACGACGACACCGTTCGACATGGTCGTCCTGAACCGGATGAGCCGCTACCACCTGGTCATGGAGGTACTGCGGTGGTCGCGCCGGGCGCCGGAGGGCGGTCCGGCGCTCGCACAGTACTGCCGCGACATGCTGGCGAAGCACGAGGTCTACGTACGGGAGCACTTCGAAGACATGCCCGAGGTCCGCGACTGGACGTGGAGCGGCTGACCGTGACCGAACCGGTGCTCTGCCTGAACACCGGGTCGTCCTCGCTGCGGGCGGCGGGGCGTGATCCGGCGTTGCGGTGGTCCGTTCACGTCGAACGGCTGCACACGGCCGACGCGTCGGCCACGGTCTCGGCGCCCCCGCGTCCGGAGCGGACGGAGCCGGTCCGCGACGGCATAGCCGGAGCCCTCGACCTTGTCCGCCGGACGGTGGCCGACACACAGCCCGCCGCCGTCGCCCACCGGGTCGTGCACGGCGGCACACGCTTCACCGGCCCGGTGCCTATCGACGCCGAGGTACTCGACGAGTTGCGCCGCCTGATCCCGCTGGCCCCGCTGCACCTGCCGCCTGCCCTCGACACCATCGAACGCGCACAGCACATCTGGCCGGACGCCGTGCACGTCGCTTGCTTCGACACCGCCTTCCACCGCGACCTGCCCGACGAGGCCGTGCGGCTCCCGCTACCCGAGGACGTGGTGGACCTCGGTGTGCGTCGCTACGGCTTCCACGGGTTGGCGTTGCAGTCGATCGTCGATCGCACGGTCGACCTCGGGCCCGCGGTGATGGCGCACCTCGGTGGAGGTTGCAGTGTCACCGCGGTGGTCGACGGGCGGTCGCGCCACACCACGATGTCGTTGACGCCGGCCGGCGGCGTGGTCTCGGCCACGCGGACCGGCGACCTGGACCCGGAAGTCATGCTGTTCCTGCGCGCCCAGGGATGGGACGACGATCGGCTGCGCGCCTTGGTGAACTCGGGAGCCGGCTTCGCCGCGGTCGCCGGCGGCCGCTCGGACATGCGTGATCTGCTCTCCGCGCGGTCGGGCGGCGACGAGGCGGCCGACCTCGCGATCCGGGTGTTCACGCGAAGCGTCGCGCAGGCCGTGGCATCGTGCGCGGTCGCCCTCGACCGGTGGGACACCCTCGTTTTCAGCGGCGGAATTGGTGAACACTCGGGCGCGATACGGGACGAGATCTGCGAGCGTCTACGACCGGTGCGGGGATCGGCCGACCTCGACGTGCGCGTCGTCGAGGTCGACGAGGAGGCCGTCATGGACGGTGAGACCCGCCAGGTGCTCGCGTGGTGAAGCTCTAGGGTGGCGCACGATCAGGAGGTCTTCCGTCGCCATGAGCCAGCCCAACGTTGACGTCGGCTTCTCCCGCCTGCTCGGGATGCGCTTCGACGAGATGACCGCCGATCGCGTGGTGCTCAGATGGGACGTCACGCCCGACCTGCTGCAGCCGGCCGGCATCCTGCACGGCGGTGTCCACGCGGCGGCCGTGGAGACCGCGGCGAGCGTCGGCGGCGGCTTATGGCTCGGTGAGCGCGGCCGGGTCGTCGGCGTGGCCAACCAGACCGACTTCCTCCGCGCGGTCACCGAGGGGACGTTGACCGCGACCGCCTCCCCGATTCATCGCGGACGCAGCCAGCAGCTGTGGCAGGTCGAGATCTGTGACGCCGCGGACCGCGTGGTCGCTCGCGGTCAGGTCCGGCTGCAGAACCTCACCGGTCAGTAGCTCTTGGGCAGGCCCAAGCTGTGCTGGGCCACGAAGTTGAGGATCATCTCCCGGCTCACCGGCGCGACCCGCATCGTGCGCGACGCCACGATCAGCGGTGCCAGCCGGTACTCCGAGGCGAGGCCGTTCCCGCCCAGGCTCTGTACCGCCTGGTCGACCGCGTGCACGCACACTTCCGCCGCGGCGTATTTCGCCATGTTGGCGGCCTCGCCCGCGGCGACGTCGTCACCTGCGTCGTACAACGCGGCGGCGCGCTGCATCATCAGTCGGGCCAGCTCCAGCTCGATCTTGACCTGAGCCAGTGGATGGGCCAGTCCCTGGTGCGCTCCGATGGGTGTCCCCCACACCTGACGAGACGTCACGTAGCGGACGGCTTCGTCCAGCGCGAAGCGTGCGATGCCGAGCGCGAACGCCGCCGCCATGATGCGTTCGGGATTGAGCCCCGCGAACAGTGCCGGCAAGCCGGCGTCCGCACTGCCGATGAGCGCGTCCGTGGGGACCCGCACGTCGTCCATGAACAGCAGGAACTGGCGGTCAGGACTCACGACCTCCATCTCGATCGGCCGGTATTCCAGACCCGGTGCGTCAGTCGGCACGACGAACAGGGCCGGCCGCAGAGTCCCGGTACGGGCGTCCGGCGTGCGGCCGACGACCAGCACGGATTGCGCCGCGTCGACTCCGGAGATGTAGATCTTGCGTCCAGAGATCACCCACTCGTCGCCGTCGCGGCGGCCCACCGTCGCCAGCCGGTGCGTGTTCGAGCCGGCGTCCGGTTCGGTGATCGCGAAGGACATGACCAGCGACCCGTCCGCTATCCGGGGCAGATAACGCGCACGCTGCTCGGCCGTTCCGAAACGGGCGATGATGGTTCCGCAGATGGCCGGCGTCACGACCATCATGAGCAATGGGCAACCCACCGCTCCCATCTCCTCGAGCACAATCGACAGCTCGCCGATCCCGGCGCCGCCGCCGCCGAACTCCTCGGGCAGGTTGATGCCGAGTAGGCCCAGCTTGCCGGCCTCGTCCCATAGCTCACGGGTATGGCCGTGGCTACGAGCCTGGGCGATGAAGTAGTCATAGCCGTAACGCTCCGCGAGCTCGCGCGCAGCGGCACGCAGGGCGCGCTGCTCGGTGGAGTCGATGGACGTCACGGCGGTCCCTTCATCAGCGTTACTGGCGAGTCTCGTTGGCCGCGCGCGCACCGGCAACTCGCATATATCGTCAGCTCATCCCCACTCGAAAAGAGGCACAGGATGCCCGACACCGTCGCCGCGCCGACCACCCAGGACACCGTCAGCTTGCGCCGATCCGATGGCGACGAGGCCGAGTTCGGCACTGTGCCGGCCAGCGAAGGGCCCGACGGCGCGGACATTTCTAAACTGCTCAGCCAGACCGGGCTCGTGACCTACGACCCCGGATTCGCCAACACCGCGTCCTGCACGTCGGCGGTTACCTATATCGACGGCGACGCCGGCGTGCTGCGTTACCGCGGGTATCCCATCGACGAGTTGGCCGAGCACTCCTCGTTCCTCGAGGTCAGCTACCTGCTGATCTACGGCGCGCTGCCCACCGCTGATCAGTTGGACGTCTTCACCGACCGGATCCGGTACCACACGATGCTGCACGAGGACCTCAAACGCTTCTTCGACGGTTTCCCGCGTGACGCTCACCCGATGCCGGTGCTGTCCTCCGCCGTGTCGGCACTGTCGACCTTCTATCAGAACCCGCAGGAACCGTCCGACGACCCGGACGTCGATCTGACGACGATCCGGTTGTTGGCCAAGCTGCCTACGATCGCCGCCTACGCACACAAGAAGTCGGTCGGCCAACCGTTCCTCTACCCCGACAACGCCAAGAGTCTGGTAGAGAACTTCCTGGCCATGACGTTCGGCTTCCCGGCCGAGCCTTACCAGGCCGATCCCACCGTCGTCCACGCCCTCGACCTGCTCTTCATCCTGCACGCCGACCACGAGCAGAACTGCTCGACCTCGACGGTGCGCCTAGTCGGCTCGGCACGCGCCAACCTGTACGCCTCGGTGTCGGCCGGCATCCATGCGCTGTCGGGCCCGCTGCACGGCGGCGCCAATGCCGAAGTGCTGGCCATGCTCGAGCAGATCCGCGAGGACGGAGGGGACGTCGGCGCATTCGTGCGTAAGGTCAAGGACAAGCAGGACGGCGTCCGGCTGATGGGCTTCGGGCACCGGGTCTACAAGAACTACGACCCACGGGCGGCGATCATCAAGAAGGCGGCGGACGACGTGCTGTCCGCCTTGGGCAAGCGCGACGATCTGCTGGACATCGCTATCGAGCTCGAGGGAGTCGCTCTCTCGGACGACTACTTCGTATCGCGCAAGCTCTACCCCAACGTCGACTTCTACACCGGGTTGCTGTACCGGGCGATGGGTTTCCCGACCGCCATGTTCACGGTCCTGTTCGCGATCGGCCGGTTGCCCGGCTGGATCGCGCAGTGGCACGAGATGACGAACGACCCCACGACCCGCATCGGGCGTCCTCGCCAGGTGTACACCGGGCCGCAGCAG
>CAXTNQ010000015.1:0-18440 GCA_964245745.1 uncultured Jatrophihabitantaceae bacterium | reverse complement strand
CGCGGACCGGGCGGGCGTCGACGCCGTGACCGAGGTACTCCCCGGTCCTGGTCGCGGCCGTCTGGTCTCGACGCACGCGCTGCGGGCGCTGCTGATGCTCGCCGCGCTCCTGGCCGCTTCGGCCGTGCTCGTCGGCCTCATCGCTGTTCACAGCCATCCGCGCCAGGTGGTCGTTCCCGTGCGCCAGGCGACGGCCACCACCGCGGTCACCACCGACGCCACGGGCTGCCCGGTCGACCGGCAGTGCGCGGTGCGCTCATCGGTGGCCCCTCAGACGCTGACCGCCGTTACGACCGCGTACCCGACCGCGCAGGTACGCAGCGCGTACCAGACGGTCGACGCCACGGACGCGCGGGTCTATCAGGTGACGATGGTCGTCCAGTTCGCCGCGTCCGCCCGCGGACAGGTCGTCGGTCGGTGCGTGCCGGGCGGCGCGCGGCGCGGGCTGCCCGCCGTACGGACTACGCCTTTCACCCACGTGGACCTCGCCGGCGACTCGGTGGTCGACCACCAGCTCATGACCGTGACGGCGCCGGGTGGGCCAGGGTGCAGCGTCCTGGTCACGGTCGATCAGCAGGGAGCCACGCCGCCTCCAGCTGCACCGGCGACGGCGTTGGCGGCGTCGCTGGCTGCGCGGCTGTCGTCGTGAGCGAGGACATCCGCGTCGAGCCGCTCGATGTGAGCCGGGCGGCCGACTCGACGATCGACACCCCGGACCGGCGGGTACCGCTCTGGGTGGGCTTCGTCGCAGTCGGCGTGGCCTTCGCTGTCCTCGTCGGGGCGCTCACGTGGTGGCAGGCCCGCGATACGACACAGTTCGTGGTGCGGCCACTGCCCGACGTGCGCGCGACGGATGCCGACGCCAGCGGTTGCCCGCTCGCAGCGACCTGCGAGGTCCGCGAGGAGGCGACGCCGCCGCTGCGCAACGCCGTAGCCCGCATCTTCCCCACCGCTCAGGTGCTCGGTGCCGGCACGACGGTGCGCGTCGCCGGAGGGGCGCCGATCCGCACGTGGACCACCTTCACGGTCGAAGCCGTCGACGTCACCGTGATCGCTGACTGCGAGACAGGTGGTACCGCCGTTCCCCGCCGCCGCGGCCCGCTGACTCCGGTCGGGCCGAGCGACGGTGTCCTCGTGGTGCCCAGCCAGCCTGGCTGCAGCGTGGCCGTCGCCGCCCACACGCCCGCCGGCTTGCTCGTTCCGATTAGAGGACTCGAAGAATTGGCCTACGACCAGACGCTGCCCCTGCGCCCCTGAGCGTCCGTGCGCAGCGCTTAGGCCCGACGACGAATCTGTCCGTCCCCACGCGGTAACTACCACGAAAAACACAAGGAAGGGGCGGCGGCACGGGAGGGATGTGCCGTCGCCCCTTCGGGGCGCAACTCTATGCCATCGGGCCGGTCGATGTGCAAGGCCCTCGGCCGCCAGGTTCCGGCATTCGCCGCAGTCACCCCGAATGCCGACGAAACCCACCGCTCGGTCGCGACGCACACGACGCGTAGGTACGTCGGTCTCACGGGAGACTTGATCGCTGCTCCGGTAGGGCGTAACGTCCAAACGATTTAGTTGAACGTTCACTCATTGTCGTACCGACTCACGAGGAGACCGTATGAGCACCGCCACCGCCAAGCTGCCCGGATACGCCGTCGGGACCTGGCAGATCGACCCCGTCCACTCCGACGTTTCGTTCTCGGTCCGGCACATGATGGTGAGCAAGGTCCGCGGCCGCTTCACCGCCTTCGAAGGCACGGTCGTCACAGCCGAGGACCCGACTCAGTCGTCCGTCACCGCGTCCGTCGACCTCGATTCGATCAACACCAACAACGAGCAGCGCGACAACCACATCCGCTCCGCCGACTTCTTCGAGGTCGAGACCTATCGCACGATGACGTACCGTTCGACGGCCGTGCGGGAACACGGGGACCACTGGATCGTCGACGGCGACCTCGACCTGCACGGAGTCACTCGCCCGGTGCAGCTCAAGCTCGAGTTCAACGGGGTGAGCCCGGATCCGTACGGCGGCACGCGCGTGGGCTTCTCCGCCACGGCCGAGATCAACCGCCGGGACTTCGGCATCACCATCGACATGCCGCTCGAGGGCGGCGGCGTCGTCGTCGGCGACAAGATCTCGATCCAACTCGAGGTCGAGGCCGTTCTCGACAAGTCCTGACCCACGGGTTGCGGCACAGCCGCCGGCGAGGGTAGCGAGGCACACTGTCGGCGTGAGTACAGCGGCGGAGCGCCGGACCGCGTCCGAAGCGGAGCGTCCGGCGCCCGACCGGCGTTGGTTGGTGCTCGAGATCGTCGCGGTCCTCGGCGTCTCGTTCGGCGCATCTGGGCTGTACGCGCTGCTCAAGTACATCGACAACGCGCTGCAGAAGGGCGGCCTACGGGCGGCGACGGCGACGGTCGTCGGTAGCTATACGCCGGATCATCCGTGGCTGGATCTCGCGTATCAGCTCGCGGGTGTCGTCACGGGGCTCATGCCGCCGCTGCTCGCCATCGTGTTGCTGGCTCGTTCGCCCGGGGGTCGTGGTCTCGGTATCGGCCTGCAGCGCGGGCG
The DNA here is from genome assembly GCA_964245745.1 of uncultured Jatrophihabitantaceae bacterium. Classification (GTDB taxonomy): domain Bacteria; phylum Actinomycetota; class Actinomycetes; order Mycobacteriales; family Jatrophihabitantaceae; genus CAXTNQ01. Next base: position 15,877 of record CAXTNQ010000015.1, on the reverse strand, counting down.
CACCCGCGTCGACCTTGCCGCGGGCGCCGGCCTGGCGGCACTCATCGGCCTGCCGGGGCTGGCCTTGGTGTGGGGCGCACACGCCCTCGGTGCCAACGTCGGGCACATCGCGGTCGTCGACATCCCGGACGTCTGGTACCGCCTACCGGTGCTCGTGCTGTCCGCACTGCAGAACGGCATCGCCGAAGAAGTCGTCGTGGTCGGCTACCTGCTGGTGCGGCTGCGCCAACTCGGCTGGTCGGACAGCCGCGCGCTCGGCGCCAGCGCGATCTTGCGCGGTAGCTATCACCTCTACCAGGGCTGGGGCGCGTTCTTCGGCAACCTGGTCATGGGTCTGATCTTCGGTTGGTGGTTCCAGCGCACCCGCCGCGTCGTGCCGTTGATCATCGCGCACAGCCTCATCGACGCCGTGAGCTTCATCGGCTATGTCTACCTGCACGACCGGGTCAGCTGGATCTGAACGGTCGCCGGTAATCCGACTGCGGTCGGGACGGTCGGATGGCACAGTGGCCGGGTGTCGGAGGTCGAGTTCGTCCACCCGGTGCCCGTCGACGAAGCCGAAGCGTGGGCGGCTGCGGCGGCCCTCACGTTTCTCGAAGATCCGGCGCCCGAGGCGCATCCGGGAAGCGACGAATTCCGTCGGCGGATCTGGGACGCCGTGCGCGGGTGGGGCGCGCGGGCCGACGGGGTGTGGGGGGCGACCCTGGCCACCCGGGGCCAGCCGCTGACCGTCCCGGGCCGCGACGACCTGACGCTCGAGGTGACCGCCGACGCGCTGACCATGGTGACGGTCGCGGCTACCCACCGCCGACGCGGCCTGCTTTCGCACCTGCTGAGCGAGTCTCTGCAAGCGGCGCACGGTCGCGGCGATGCCGTGGCCATCCTCTACGCCGCGGAGTGGCCGATCTACGGCCGGTTCGGATACGCCCCCGCCACCATGGCTGCCCGCTACGTCGTGGACCCCCGCTTCCCGGCGGCTCGGGTGACGCCAGCCGAGTTGGGTCACGTCCGCCGGGTCCGACCCGACGAGTACGGCACGTTGGCGCCGACGGTCTTCGCGGCGGCCCGTCGGCAACGCGCGGGCAATATCGAGCGCCGCGCGGTGTGGTGGCAACGCTTCGCCGGTCTGGACGGCCTGCCGGCGGCGAAGACCCACGGCCGGCTGCCGAATCTATTCGTGCACGAAGGGGCCGCTGGCCCGGACGGATTCCTGGCCTGGGTAGCCACTCGCGACTTCGACCCGGACGCGGCACCGGGGGCGATCGAGGTCGTCGACTTCGGCGCCACGAACGACGAGGCGTATCGCAACCTCTGGGCGTACCTGACCGGAATGGACCTGGTCGGCGAAATCTCCGTGCCTGGCCGGCCCGTCGACGAGCTCGTGCGGTGGCTGCTACCCGACGGCCGCGCGCTGCGCCAGGCGTACCTCGGCGACGCCCTGTGGGTGCGTGTGCTCGATGTCGAGCAGGCCCTGGCCGGTCGTCGGTACGCCGTCGAGGACGAGCTGGTTCTCGACATCGTGGACGACGATCGCGGCACGTTCGCCGCCGGCCGCTATGCCCTGGGCGGCGGTCCGGACGGTGCGCAGTGTCGGCGCACGAGCGCCGCCGCTGACGTGATGGTCCATCAACGCGCTCTGGCCGCTGCCTATCTGGGTGGCTCACCGCTCCGGACGAAGATCGCCGCCGGGCTGGTCGAAGAGTGTCGGCCGGGTGTACTGCGCCGGCTCGACGCCATGTTCAGCACGCCGCTAGCGCCGTGGTCGGCCACCGAGTTCTAGCCGTATACCCCTCCGGGGTACCGTGATCTCCCGTGGGTGACGTGGGGCGCGGATTGCTGCATGCCCTCGGCATCGCCGGGTCGATGACGTGGCAGGTCACCTGGTCGCTCATCCTGGGCTTCACGCTGTCGGCCACCGTCCAGGCGCTCGTCCGCAAGTCGACGATCGCTCGCCTGCTGCCCGACGACGGACCGCGCAGCCTGGCGACGGCCACCGGCCTGGGCGCTGCCTCGTCGTCGTGCTCCTACGCGGCCGTCGCGCTCGCGCGGTCCCTCTTTCGCAAGGGAGCCGACTTCACCGCGGCGATGGCCTTCCAGTTCGCTTCGACGAATCTGGTGGTGGAGCTCGGACTCATCCTCGCGCTGTTACTGGGATGGCAGTTCACCGCCGCCGAATTCGTGGGTGGCCCGATCATGATCGGGCTGCTCGCACTCGTACTGCGACGGTCTCTCACGCCGGCTCGGCGGTCCGCCGCTCGCGCCCAGGCCAACCGAGCGGTGCCCGGGACCATGGAGGGCCACGCGGCCATGGACATGAGCGTGGACGCAGCCGGTCCGTTCTGGCGTCGGCTGTTCAGCCCGTCCGGACTGACCTCGGTCAGCCACAACTTCGTCATGGAGTGGGCGGCCGTCCTGCGCGACATCGCGATCGGTCTGCTGATCGCCGGGGCGACGGCCGCGTGGGTCCCCGACTCGTTCTGGCAGGACATGTTCTTCACCGACCACCCGCTCGCCGCGAAGGTGTGGGGACCGCTGATCGGGCCGCTCGTCGCGATGGCGGCGTTCGTGTGCTCGATCGGCAACGTGCCGCTCGCGGCCGTGTTGTGGAACGGAGGAATCAGTTTCGGCGGCGTCGTGTCGTTCCTGTTCGCCGACCTGATTATCGTGCCCATCCTGATCATCTACGCGAAGTATTACGGCCGGCAGATGGCCGTACTCCTCGGCGCCATCTTCTACCTGACGATGGTCGCGGCCGGCTATGCCGTCGAGTTGCTCTTCACGCCGTTCGGTCTCGTACCGTCCGGCCCGCGGTCCGCCGATACCGGTGAGACGGGCGTCTCGTGGAACTACACGACCTGGCTGAACATCGTCTTCTTGCTGATGGCGGCCGCTCTGGTCGCACGGTTCTACGCAACGGGTGGACGTCCCATGTTGGCCATGATGGGCGGCGGTCCCGACGATATGGCGCACCACTGAGCACCCGACGCCGTTATTGCCAACAACTTGCGATAGCACGTGGTACGACCCTACGGTCGCGCTCGTGACCACGACGACCGCGCCCGGCGCCCGCGAGCGCTTGGCCGCCTTCCGCCGATCGTTGACCGCCCGGGACTGGAGATCACTGGCCGGCATGGCCGGGTTCATCGCCCTGCTTCACCTGGCCGGGTTCGGGACCTTGTTCGGCTTCGTCGTCCCGTCGCACTATCACCTGGGCGGCGAACATCCGGTGTTCAGCGTCGGCGTTGGCGTCCTCGCGTACACCTTCGGGTTACGCCACGCCTTCGATGCCGACCACATCGCTGCGGTCGATAACACGACTCGCAAGCTGATGTCCGACTACGCCGAGGCCGGACGTCGCGACAAACCGCTCTCGGTGGGGTTCTGGTTCTCCCTCGGGCACTCGACGATCGTGTTCCTGCTCGCCTTCCTGCTGTCCGTCGGAGTCAAGGCGCTCGCGGGACAGGTGGAGGACGACGATTCCGGGCTGCACTCGGTGGCCGGCATCATCGGTGCTTCGGTATCCGGAACCTTCCTGTGGATTCTCGGGATCCTCAACCTGGTCGTATTGCTCGGCATCATCCGGGTCTTCCGCGAGATGCGCACCGGCCGCTATGACGAGGCCGAGCTCGAAGCCCAGCTCAACCGTCGCGGCTTCATGAACCGGTTCCTCAACGGGCTGACCAAGTCGGTACGCGCGCCGTGGCACATCTACCCGATCGGTGTGCTGTTCGGCCTGGGCTTCGACACGGCCACCGAGGTCGGGCTGCTCGTCCTGGCGGGGGGCGCGGCTGCCTTCAACCTGCCGTTCTACGTCGTCCTCGTGCTACCGGTGCTGTTCGCCGCCGGGATGTGCTTGATGGACACCATCGACGGCATCTTCATGAACGCCGCCTACGGGTGGGCGTATGCGCGACCGGTTCGCAAGGTGTTCTACAACATCACGATCACGTCGATCTCGGTCGCAGTGGCGTTGATCATCGGGACGATCGAGCTCGTGGGCGTGCTCACCGATCAGGCCAACATCACCGGTGGTCCGCTCGCGGCCATCGCCGCCATCGACCTCGACTACGCCGGATACACCATCGCCGGCTTGTTCGTCGTGTCGTGGATCGTCGCTATCGCCATCTGGCGCTACGGGCGCATCGAGGAAAGGTGGTCGGGGCACCTCGCGCCGCCACCAGACGCCGAATGACGCTACGAGCTCGGCGGCTGCGGCGGCTGGGACGGCGGCTGCGGAGCGGGCGCCTGCCGTAGGTAGTCGGGAGTCGGCGCCGCCGGCAGGGCACTGCTGCCGTTGCCGGACGAGAGCCCGTTGTGTGCCGCCTGCGACTCGGCGTCGTCATCGGACGCGCGGATGTTGGCCGCCTCGGGCTGCTCACGCGCCGGCGGCAGGTGCGAGTCGAACCAGGTGCTAGTGTCGAGCGGGGGCGTCGAGCCGTTCGCAGGGCCGCCCTCGCTCTGCGCCGCCAGCCAGGACGGCTTGTCGTCTCCTTCGGCGCCGGTCAACCGAGATAACCCATCCAGCGCCTTGCTGAACTCGCTGGGCACGATCCACATCTTGTTGGCGTCGCCCTGCGCAATCTGCGGCAGAGTCTGCAGATACTGGTAGGCCAGCAGCGCCGGGTCGGGTTTCGCGGCGTGAATGGCACCGAAGGTCGTCTCGATGGCCTTGGCTTGACCCTGGGCGGTGAGATACCGGGCCGCCCGCTCGCCCTCAGCGCGCAGGATGCGCGACTGCCGCTCGGCCTCCGCGGCCAGGATCGCCGACTGCTTCTGCCCTTCGGCGGCGAGGATCTGGGCCGCCTTCTGGCCCTCCGCGCTCTTGATCGACGACTCCCGCTGACCCTCGGCCTGCAGGATGACGGCGCGCTTGTTGCGGTCGGCGCGCATCTGCGCCTCCATCGCGTCCTGGATGGACGGCGGTGGGTCGATAGCCTTGATCTCGACCCGGGCGACCCGAATGCCCCAGGGACCGGTGGCCTCGTCGAGGACGCCGCGCAGCTGAGTGTTGATGGCGTCGCGGCTGGTCAGCGTCTCTTCGAGGTTCAGCGAGCCGACGACGTTGCGCAGGGTGGTGATGGTCAGCTGCTCGACGGCCTGGATGTAGTTCTGGATCTCGTAGGTGGCCGCCCGAGGGTCGGTGACCTGAAAGTAGATGACCGAGTCGATGGCCACCGTCAGGTTGTCAGACGTGATGACGGGCTGCGGCGGGAAGCTGACCACCTGCTCGCGCAGGTCGATCAGCGGACGCATGCGGTCGACGAACGGCAGCAGAACGGCCACGCCGGGGCCCTGGGTGCGCACGTAACGGCCGAGTCGCTCGACCACGGCCGCCCGCGCCTGCGGAACGATGCGAACGCTACGCAGCAGCGTGATCAGTGCGACCACCGCGATCACGAGGACCGCGATCAGAACTGCACTCACCGGAATTCCTTTCCTGGAAGCAATCTCATGACGCCCGCCACACCAATGCGGTGGCGCCGGAGATCTCGATGACCTGCACGGTCTCCCCCGCCGGCAGGCTCTGTGTCGAGTCGAAGGACCGGGCCGACCACTCCTGCCCATTGAGCCGCACCCGTCCGGTGTGGGCGTCGACCTTGCTCAGCACGATCGCCGACTTGCCGACCAGTGCGTCGGTGCCCATCGGCGGCGTGCCGGTCTCAGACAGGTGCCGCCGGGCGACCGGCCGGACGAAGGCCAGCAGCCCGATGGCGACCGCCACCGCGACGACGACCTGTAACGCCGCCGGCGCGTGCAACGCTGCCGCCAACGCGCCGGCGCTGGCCCCGCCCGCGCACATGATCAGTACGAGGTCGAGCGACAGCGCCTCGGCGCCGGCCAGGACGGCGGCGGCGATCAACCAGATGAGCCATGCGGCCACACCTCAATCGTGGCACGTCGGCGGTCGGGCCGCCGCTATCCGGCGGCGACTTCGGTTACGAAGTCGATGAGTGCTTCGACGGCCCGGCGCAATGGCACCTCGACGTCGGCGTAGCTGTTCACTCCGGCCAGGACGCGGCGCCACAGGGTCGACGGGTCGCTCGCGCCCAGGGCCACGCACACGCCCTGCTTCCAGTCCGTGCCCCGCGCGACGTCCGGCCACGCCACGATGCCGAGCGCGGCGGGGGTGACGGCCTGCCAGACGTCCACGTACGGGTGGCCGGTGACCAGCACGTGCGGGTCGCGGATCGCCGCGACCAGGCGGCTCTCCTTGCTTCCCGGCACCAGGTGGTCGACGAGGACGCCGACACGTCGGCCGTCGCCCGGCCCGAACTGCTCGAGCCGTACGGCCAACTGGTCCACACCGCCGATCGGCTCGACCACGACCCCCTCCACACGCAGGTCGTCCCCCCACACCCGTTCGACCAGCGCCGCGTCGTGGGCGCCCTCGACCCAGATCCGGCTCGCACGGGCGACGCGGGCCGGCGCGGCCACCACCGCGAACGAGCCGGACGCGGTCCGTGCTCGTGGCCGGTCGATGCGGGCCGCCGTTGGCGCCGTCAGGGTGACCGTGCGTCCGTCGAGCAGGAAAGCTGCTGGTAGCAAGGGAAACACCCGACGTCTGCCGTGCCGGTCCTCCAGCGTGACGGTTGCGCGGCGCTCTCCCGCCTCGACCGCGTGCCCGACCGCGACCACGGCACCACAAAAGCGTCCGTCGGCGGTCTCGACGACGAGGTCGGCCTCCGCGGTGACGGTCGGGACGCTGCGGCGGGGTCGGTGTGGAGGCAGCACCGCGCGACGGTAGCGGCCGACGAGCGCCGGGCGCCGGCAGTGCGCAGAGTGTCGGAGTGCGTGCCTAGCCTGGTCGGGTGACCGTGTTGCGCTCCGGGGCGCTGGCCGCGTGGACGACCGCGTGGCTAGCGGGGTCGGCGTCCTCCGACGACGTCCTCTCGGCGGTGGCTTCTGACGGTTTGACGCAGGTGGTCGTCGGGTTGGCCGATACCGACCGTCCGGTCGCGCTGAGCCAGGCTCTGATCGCGTGGCGCCGCCGCGGTGCCCCGGTGCGGCTCGTCCTGCCGGTCGCGGGGGACGTCCGCGGCGTGCCCGGGCCGGCGCCCTTCCTGGCGGCCGCTCTCGAGGCCGGCGAGGCCGTGCACGGCGGTGGGCTCGGGCTGGTGGCGTCCGAGTACTGGCATCCGATCAGCAGCGCGCCGCCCGTCGTACGGTGGCAGGCGTTCGAGGTCGGTTCGCTGGTGGAGGACTACGTGGCCGTCCCCGACGCTGGGCGTGAGCTGGCTGACGCCACCCGTGCGTGCACGTCGGTCCTGGCCGACCTGGCCGGACTGGGCGGAGGCCGATGGACCGCGGACATCGCCGAGGCCGTCGCCCAGGCCCGCAGCGCCGGCGACCACGTCAACCTGCCACCGGGCCACCCGCCGCGGGCAGTCCAGCTCGTCGCTCAAGCACAGCGGCTGCAGGCGATCGGCGGCGTCGCGCTTGCCGCTCCGTCCGGCGGCGCGGTCGACCGCGACAGCCTCGATCGACGAGCCGACGCGTTGCGCGAGCTGACGACCGCGGTGCGGCGCGCCCTGCTGGCCGGCTACAACGCGGTCGGCGCGGACCGCTGAGGCGACCGCGGAGCGATACGACGGGGTGCGGGGCAGCATCCCGCCGGACAGTCCAGACCGCACACGCCGAGTCGTCCGAGCCGGCGACGGGGCCGGCCGGCCGTCTCCTCCTCGACGAGATCGCGGACCATGGCCACGAAAGCCGGATGAGTCCCGGCCGTGCCGGCTCGTACGAAACCGAGCCCGAGGTCGCGCGCGGTGGCCGCCGCCTCGACGTCGAGGTCCCACTTCACCTCGAGGTGGTCGGAGACGAAGCCGGTCGGGGCGAGGACGACCGCGGTGACGCCAGCTCCGGCCAGCGTCCGCAGGTGGTCATTGACGTCCGGTCCGAGCCACGGCACGGACGGTGGCCCGGACCGCGACTGCCACACCAGGTCGTGATCAGCGCCTTCGCCGCGGACGGCCTCGGCCACTAGTCGAGCGGTCTCGCGCTGCTGGTCGAGGTAGAGCCCGCCGTGGGGTCCGGACGAGTCGTTCATGGCCAGCGGGATGGAGTGCGCCGTGAACACGAGCCGGGCCTCGTCGCGAGCTGGCTCCGGCAGTTCGGCGAGCGCCGCACGCACCCGTTCGACGTTGGCCGCGACGAATCCGGGGTGGTCGAAGTAGTGCCGCAGTTTGTGCAGGGCCGGCGCGGAAGGGCCGGCCTCGTCCGCGGCGTCCGCCAGGTTCTCGCGGTACTGCCGGCACCCCGAGTAGGACGAGGTGGCGCTGGTGGCCAACACCAATGCGTGTCGTATCCCGTCGGCGGTCATCTCGCGGACGGTGTCGGCCAGGTACGGGCGCCAGTTCCGGTTGCCCCAGTACAGCGGCAGATCGATGCCGTGGGCGTCGAAGTCGGCCCGCACAGCGTCGAGCAGGGCGCGGTTCTGCGTGTTGATCGGCGACACCCCGCCGAAGTGCAGGTAATGCTCCGCGACGGCGGCCAATCGCTCGTCCGGGATGCCGCGCCCCTTCGTCACGTTCCGCAGGAACGGCAGTACCTCGTCCGGGCCTTCGGGGCCACCGAAGGACAGCAACAACAGGGCATCGGCGTCCAATCAGACACCCATCGCGTGGAAGCCACCGTCGACGTGCACGATCTCTCCGGTCGTGGCCGGGAACCAGTCCGACAGCAGCACGGTGATTGCGCGGGCCACCGGCTCGGCGTCGGTGTTGTCCCACCCGAGCGGCGCGCGGCCGTCCCACGCGTCCTCGAACTGGCTGAAGCCGGGGATGCTCTTGGCCGCCATGGTGCGTACCGGTCCGGCGGCGACCAGGTTGACCCGGATGTTGCGGGGACCAAGCTCGCGGGCCAGATAGCGCGCGGTCGACTCCAGGCCGGCCTTGGCCACCCCCATCCAGTCGTACGCCGGCCACGCCACGGTGGCGTCGAAGGTGAGCCCCACGATCGATCCGCCGGCGTCGCCGAACAGCGGCAGCGCGGCCACGGCCAGGGACTTCAGGGAGAACGTCGACACCTGGACGGCGGTGGCCACGTCCGTCCATGGCGTATCGAGGAACGCACCGCCGAGGGCCGACTGCGGGGCGAAGCCGATCGAGTGGACCACCCCGTCGATGCCGTCGACGTGCTCGCGGACCCGGTCGGCCAGCGAGGCGAGGTGTTGCTCGTCCGCAACGTCGAGCTCGACGACCGGCACAGGCTCCGGCAGCTTGCGCGCCACGCGTTCGACCAATGACATGCGCCCGAAACCGGTGAGCACGACCTGGGCGCCCTGCTCCTGCGCCACGCGCGCCGCCGCGAACGCGATCGACGCGTCGGTGATCACACCAGTGATCAACAGACGTTTGCCGTCCAGCAGGCCCATCAGATCCCCATTCCCAGGCCGCCGTCGACGGGAAGCACCACCCCGTTGACGTAGGCGGCAGCGTCCGACGCGAGGAACCGTACGACCGCCGCGACCTCGGCGGCCTGGCCGTAACGACGGGCCGGCACACTGGCCAGGATCTCCGCCTTGCGTCCCTCGCTCAGCTCGGCGGTCATCGCGGTCTCGATGAATCCGGGAGCGACGACGTTGGCCGTGATGGCCCGGCTACCCAATTCGCGAGTGACCGAACGGGCGACACCGATGAGCCCGGCCTTGCTGGCCGCGTAGTTCACCTGACCTGGAGATCCCATCAGCGCGACCACCGACGAGACGAAGATCATCCGACCGCGGCGGGCCTTGAGCATGGCGGGAGCGGCGCGCTTGGCCACCCGATAGGCGCCGGTCAAATTGGCGTCGACCACACGAGTGAACGAATCTTCGCTCATCCGCAGCAGCAGCGTGTCGTCGGTCAGGCCGGCGTTGGAGACCAGCACCTCGACCGCCCCGAGCTCGCCCTCGACGGACGTGAACGCTCGGTCCACAGCGGCGGCGTCCGTGACGTCGCATTCGACGCCGAACAACCCGTCGGGCGCACCCGAGCCGCGGTGCGTGACCGCCACTCGATCCCCGTCACGTGCGAACGCCTGGGCGATGGCGAGCCCGATCCCTCGGTTGCCGCCGGTGATGAGGACAGTTCGGCTCACGGACGGCACGGTAGCGGACGGCTCAGGCCAGCCGGCCCGACCAGAACATGGCAGTGGCCGCCGCCGCCAGGGTGAACAGCAGGCCGACAGCGAGGAAGCGCCAGCTGATGATTCGGGTGGTGGTCGTGTAACCGATCTGGGAACCGATGTCCTTGTACACCGACTGCAGTTCGCTGGCCGAGGTCGCCGTGTGGAAGGAACCGCCGGTCGTCTCGGCGAGCGCGCGCAGCGTCGCCTTGTCGGCCGGAACCTCCGCGGTTCCCTCACCCGGGATGGTCACCGTGCCGGTATCGGTACCGAACGCGATCGTCGAGACCGGCACGTTGGCCTGCCGCGCGCTTGCCGCCGCCGCGGCCGGCGTCCGGCCCCGGTTGCTGGCGCCGTCGCTCATGAGCACGATGCGAGCCGGTGCCGGCTTGTCGTCCTGCGCCGTGGTGGCCTTGCCGAAGACGTTGACCGCGTCCAGGCACGTGTACACGGCCTCGCCGATCGCGGTGGAGTTCTCCAGCTGCAGCCCGTCGATCGCCAGCTTCAACGAACTGCGGTCGATCGTCGGTGGCACCACGACGCTGGCTTCGCCGCCGAACTTCACCAGGCCGACGTTGATCCGCGGCGGCAGGATGTCGACGAACTGCTTGGCGGCGGTCTTGGCTGCGGTGATCCGGTCCGGGACGACGTCCTGCGCCTGCATGGACAGGGATACGTCCAGGGCCAGCATGACGGTGGCCCGGTCGCGCGGCACCTTCACGGCGGCGGTCGGCTCGGCCAGCCCGAGCGTCAGGACGATGAGCCCGACGAGCAGCAAGCCGAAGGTGAGGTGCCGCCGCCACCCGGGACGGCGCGGCGCGACCGAGGCGAGCAACGCCACGTTGCTGAACCGGGCGGCGTACTTCTTGCGGCGCCGTTGCACCACCAGATACGCCGCGAGCACGACCGCAACCGCGACGAGCAGCCACAGCCACTGCGGCGAATTGAAGCTCACAGATCTCTCCTGAGTGAGATGGTCTAGGCGCCCATACCGGCGTGAGCGATGGCGCGGCGGCGGGCCAGCACGAAGCGGACGATCTCGCTCAGCCAGTCCCGGTCCGTACGCAGCTGCAGATGCGCGGCGCCCGAGTGCCGCAACGCGACGGCGATCTGCTCGCGCTGAGCCGTGGCCGCCTGGGCGTAGCGCTCACGCACGTCCCGCCGGCTGGTCTGCACCTCGAGCTGCTCGCCGGTTTCGGGGTCGGTGAAGGTGACCAAGCCGGCCGCGGCGAGTTCGAGCTCCCGGGGGTCGACGATCTCGACGGCGATGACCTGGTGGCGTCCGACGAGTCCGCGGACGACCCGCTCCCACGAAGGTGTCCCGTGCGGGTCGTCGCCCAGGAAGTCGGAGACCACCACGATCAGTCCGCGCCGGCGCGGCGGCCGGCGCAGCTGCTCGAGCGCGGCGGCGAGGTCACCACGTCCGGCCGACGTGGCCCGCGGCGTCTCGGCAATACGCCGGACCAGGTAGCGGGCGTGCGGTGTGCCAGCGCGAGCCGGTATCCGGTAGGCACCCTCGCCCGTGGTGACGACGGCACCCACCCGGTTGCCCATGCGCACGGTCAAGTGCACCACCGACGTGATTGCGGCGAGGACGAGCTCGCGCTTCTCCGACTGTGCGGTGCCGAAGTCCAGGCTCGGAGACAGGTCGACGGCGAGCCAGGTCTCGAGCTCGCGGTCGGCGATCGTCTCGCGCACGTGGGGTGTGGTGGTCCGCGCGGTGACGGGCCAGTCCATCCGCCGGACGTCGTCGCCCGGGACGTACAGCCGCGACTCGCCGGCTTCGCTACCGGGGCCCGGCAGCAGACCGAGGTAGCTGCCCTGCAGCAACCCGTCCAGGCGACGCCGAACCGTGAGTTCCAGCCGGCGCAGAACGGGCTCGGCGGCGCGCAGGTCGAGCGTGGGGCCGTGATCGTCGGCGCCGGCCCGCGCTCCACTCACGCGGTGCGCTCCCAGCCCGGCCGCTCCGGCACCGGGCCGAACACCTGTCCGGCCGTGGGCCCAGGACCACCGGCGCCTGCTGCCCGTTGCCGGGGTGCCACCTGAGGTAGCGGGATGGTCTGCAGTACGCGGCGAACGGCATGCTGCGCGGGCACGCCGTCGGCGATCGCGTCGTAGGTCAGCACGAGGCGGTGCGGGAGCACGTCGCCCGCGACATCGAGCACGTCCTGCGGCAGGACGTAGTCGCGTCCGCGCAACAGGGCCAGCGCGCGTCCGGCCGCGATCAGGCCGAGGCTGGCCCGCGGACTCGCGCCGTACGCCACCCACTGCGCGACGTCGGGCATGCCGTGCTGCCCGGGGGTACGCGTCGCGACCACAAGTCGCACGACATAGTCGACGATCGCGTGGTGCACGAACACCCGGGACGTAGTGCGCTGCAGGCGCAGCAGCTCGTCGGTACTCAGCACCGCGGTGGCCACGGGCGGCTCGGCGCCCATGCGGTACACGATCTCGCGCTCCTCGGCCGCCGACGGGTAATCAACGTTGATCTTCATGAGGAACCGGTCGCGTTGCGCCTCCGGGAGCGGGTACACGCCCTCGCTCTCGATGGGGTTCTGGGTGGCCAGGACGAGGAAGGGCAACGGCACCGGGAAGCGGGTGCCGCCGAGCGACACCTGCCGCTCGGCCATCACCTCGAGCAGGGCCGACTGGACCTTGGCCGGAGCACGGTTGATCTCGTCGGCCAGGACGAAGTTGGCGAACACCGGGCCCAGCTCGGTGTCGAAGCGCTCCGACCCGGGACGGTAGATGCGAGTCCCCACCAGGTCCGAGGGCACCAGATCCGGGGTGAACTGGATGCGCGCGAACGAGCCGCTGACCGTCCGGGCCAGGGTTTCGACGGCCAGCGTCTTGGCCACGCCCGGCACGCCCTCGAGCAGGCAGTGCCCCCGCGCCAGCAAGCCGACGAGCATCCGTTCGACGAGCCGGTCCTGCCCCACGATCACGCGCTTGATCTCGAACATCACGCGTTCGAGGGCACCGGCGTCCGCCGCCGGCGTGTGCACGACCGAAGCGGCGGCCGGCGGAGATGGCGGTTCGGCAGAGGTCACGTGTGGTCTCCGTCTCCTCGACAAGTTGTGCCGCGTCCAGGGCACGACGCACGAGCCACGCTACGTGACCCAGGCTGTACGGTGCCTGGGATGTGGCCGAGCGTTGGCTCAGACTCGGACGCTCCACGCTGCTCGGCGCGGGGGTGCCAGCAACCAGCCACCGACGATCTGCGCTGGCGCAATCCGCGACTGCACGACGAATCCCGGGTCAAACACTGGTTGGCCTGCGCGGACCACGTCGACGGGCTCGCAGACTTCCTCGCGCGCCGGGGGTTTTTGCTGGGTCGCGGCGTACTGGCCGACCGCGAGGACAGCGGGCGCGGGTCAGCCGCCGATCGCTGACATCGGCCGCGCCGGCTGCACGAATGCCGCCGCACCGATGCCGTGACCCGCTTGCTTGCCCGACACCGCGCCGCGGATCAGCGCCGCCAGGTCGCCGTCGTCGGCCCCCGCGCGGAGGGCGGCTCGCAGGTCCGTCTCGTCTCGTGCGAACAAGCAGGTACGCAGCTGGCCGTCCGCGGTCAACCGGAGCCGGTCGCAGTCGCGGCAGAACGGACGGGTGACGGATGCGATGACACCGAGCCGACCCGGACGGACCGGCCAATCGGCGGCACCCGGCCCGTCGGTCACCGCGAAGCTCTCGGCCGGGGCGGCGCCATCGGACCCATGACCGAGCGGGTGAAGCACGAACCGGGACTGCAGCCGGTCGAGTACCTCGTCGGAGGTCACCATCTCCGCCCTGGACCAGCGGCGATCGGCGTCGAGTGGCATGTGCTCGATGAAGCGCAGCTCGTAGCCGTGACGCAGCGCCCACTCGGCGAGGGCCGGCGCCTCCTCGAGATTCTCGTCGCGCACGACCACTGTGTTGATCTTGACGGGATTGAGTCCGGCTTGGGCGGCCGCCTCGATGCCGGCGAGAACATCGCCGAGCCGGTCCCGGCGGGTCAGCCGCCGGAATCGATCGCGAGCCAGGGTGTCGAGCGAGACGTTGACCCGGCCGAGGCCGGCCGCGCCGAGCGCATCACCCAGCCCGGCCAGGCCGATGCCGTTGGTGGTGAGGGACAGCTCCGGTGCGGGCTTCAGTGCGCCCAGTCTGCGGACCACGTCCGGAAGGTTGCGTCGCAGGAGCGGTTCACCGCCGGTGAGCCGAATGCTGCGTACGCCGAGGTTGACGAACACTTGCGCCAGCCGAAGCGTCTCGTCGTCGCTCAGCACGTCCGGGCCGCGCAGCCAGGTCAGGCCCTCGGCCGGCATGCAGTAGCTGCACCGCAGCGAGCACTTGTCGGTGAGGGAGATCCGCAGATCGCTCGCGGTACGCCCGAACCGGTCGACGAGGCCGTCCACCGGATCCATCCCGTCAGCGTACGGACCGGCCGGCTCAGGGCGTCGCAGGGAAGTCGGCCTGGACACGTTCGAGCGAATGGGGTGGCACGGCGAGGTCACCGGCGTAAGGGTGGTTGATGGCGACACAGACGAAGAGCAGTACGCCGATGACCGCGGCCAGACTCGCGGTGATCACGACATGCAGGCGCCTGCTGCGGAGCCCGAAGATCGTGGCGAAGCCGATCGTCACGACCCCGCCGACGACCAGCGCGGTCCACAAGACGCCCGGTACGCCTTCGTCGACGAAGTCGAGTCGGTTGCTTCGAGCGGCGACCAGATCGTTGAACCGCTCGGCTTCGACGCCCACGTACTCCCGCTGCGTCGCGGTCTCCGCGGGCAATCGGCTCAGCACCTGCGACAGGTTGTCCAACGCCTGGGCCACGCTGGCATCGCCCGCTTCCCCGCGAGCCATGGCCGGCCATTCCTGATCGACAGCCGCCGCGGCGTAGCGGCGCACGCCGTCACGCACCTGATCGCGTGCAGCGTCCGGAAAGGCCACGCTCCCGCGGTAGACGCTGCGCAACGCACTCGCCTCCTGCCCCGCGACGCGTTCCGCGCTGCTGAAGTTCTCCCAGGTGACGATCACCACGAAAGCCAGCAGCACGGCGTAGATCACCCCGACCACCGCGATGATGAAGCCGGCCACGTCGTTGTGCTCGCCCTCCGCGAGCCGCGGCTGCCACCGGTGGATGCCGGCCTGTACCAGCACTGCAACGAGCGGCAGGCCGACGATGAGCAGCACACCGGCCAACCACGTCGGCCAATACGTCACAGCACGAGACTTCCAGGGTCGAAGCAGGGCGGCACGAGGGCTACCGGTCGTCACTGCGGCGACGATCGACCCGACCGACGTTACGTAAGCGGACGGGTCGCTCCGTAGTAGCCGGACTCGACGCGTCCGAGCGGGGTGATCTGCACCCAACTTCCGCTGAACGGCGCCTGGATCACGTTGCCGTTACCGATGTACATGGCTACGTGTCCGATGCCAGCAACCGTGCCGTCGCCGCTCCAGAACACCAGGTCGCCGGGCAACAACTGCGACGTGGACGGATGCTGATGCCCGGCCTGGTAGTACTGACTCGGCGCGTAGTGATCCATCCGCACCCACGGCCCCCACGCGTAGAGGGTCAGCCCCGAGCAGTCGAAGCCGAAGACGCCGGCGTCGTTGCGCGAGTCGAAGTCGACGGCGCGTCCGTAGGTGGGGCCGTTGAAGTTGCCGCCGGCGAAGGTGTACGGGATGCCCAGGAAGGCGAGCGCGCGGTTAGCGGCCGTCTGCCCGATGCTCGCCGTCCAGCCCGCGCTGGACGTGCGCACGCCGCCGCCGATCCAGGCCTCGCGCG
>CAXTNQ010000014.1:19357-27736 GCA_964245745.1 uncultured Jatrophihabitantaceae bacterium | reverse complement strand
CCGTTCTAGCGCGTCAAGGCGCACGCTGAACCGCGCCCGACCGGCTGAGGTCGCCGCGGAGGGTTGTAGACGAAGCCAAACTGCGCGCAGCGCACGCTTCGGGAGACACGGCACCGTGGTAACGCGCGTGCACGGACGCTTTCAGTCGATCTGCGCCGCATCCGACACGGCGGGATCCCCCGCGGCGAGCAGAGACACCGAACGTTCGCGCATCTCGACCTTGCGGACCTTGCCCGTGACGGTCATCGGGAACTCGTCGACGACGAGGACGTAGCGCGGAATCTTGAAGTGCGCCAACCGGCCTGCGCAGAACGATCGGACGGTCCCGGCCGTGATCGGCGGCGCGTCGGCCCGCAGCCGCACCCACGCCATCACTTCTTCGCCGTAGCGGTCGTCCGGGACACCGATGACCTGGGCGTCGAGAATGTCGGGATGCGTGTAGAGGAACTCCTCGACCTCACGCGGATACACGTTCTCGCCACCGCGAATGATCATGTCCTTGCTGCGTCCGGTGATCGCGACGTATCCGTCAGCGTCCATCGTCGCGAGGTCGCCGGTGTGCATCCATCGCGCCGTATCGATCGCCTCGGCCGTCTTCATCGGCTCGTCCCAGTAGCCCAGCATGACGCTGTACCCGCGGGTGCACAGCTCGCCCTGCTCGCCACGGGCGACGGTTCGGCCTGCGGCATCAATGATCTTGACCTCGAGATGCGGGTGTACTTGGCCGACCGTGGCCGTGCGGTGGTCGAGGCTGTCGTCCACGCGGGTCTGGCACGACACCGGCGACGTCTCGGTCATGCCGTAGCAGATCGTGACGTCGTCCATGCCCATCCGGGCGATGACCTGCTTCATGACCTCGGCCGGACATGGTGAGCCGGCCATGACCCCGGTCCGCAGGCTCGAGAGGTCGTACTCGCCGAACGTCGGCTCGGCCAGTTGAGCAATGAACATCGTCGGCACGCCGTAGAGCGCGGTGCACCGCTGCTCGGCCACGGCGCGCAGCGTGGCCACCGGGCCGAACGACGGCGCCGGAATCACCATGCACGCGCCGTGGGTGGTCGCGCCCAAGTTGCCCATCACCATGCCGAAGCAGTGATAGAACGGCACCGGGATACACACCCGATCGGCTTCGGTCCAGTGCTGCAATTCGGCGACGAAGTAGCCGTTGTTCAAGATGTTGTGATGCGAAAGCGTTGCACCTTTCGGAAAGCCGGTCGTCCCCGAGGTGTACTGAATGTTGATCGGGTCGTCGAACGAGAGCCCTTCCTGCACCGCCGCCAGCCGTTCGACCGGCACGTCCGCGCCGGCGGCACACATCGTCGACCAGGACGACGTGCCGATGAGGATGACGTCGGAGAGCGCCGGGCACTGCGGCCGGACGCTCTCGATCATGGCCGCGTAGTCCGACGTCCGGTGCTCAGGTACGGCCACCAAGGTGCGCAGGCCGGACTGATTGACCACGAACTCCAACTCGTGCGTGCGGTACGCGGGATTGATGTTGACGAGCACGGCGCCGACCTTCGCCGTCGCGTACTGCAGCTGCGTCCACTCGGCGACATTGGGCGCCCAGATGCCGACCCGGTCCCCGGGCCCGACGCCGCGGGCGAGCAGTCCGCGCGCCACCAGGTCGACATCGTCCGCCAGTTCGCGGTAGGTCCAGCGGCGGCCGGTCGGCACCTCGACGAGGGCGTCCCGCTCGGCGTGTCGTGCGACGGTGCGGTCGAAGTTGTCGCCGATGGTCTCGCCCAGCAGCGGGACGTCTGACGTTGCGCTCGCGTAGCTACGCGCCATGGTGGGCACGATAAGGGGGTTCAGGCGTCGTAGTCGACGGTCACCGTGTCCGTCAACGGCACGGCCTGGCAGGTAAGCACATAGCCCTCGTCCAGCTCGTCGGCCTCGAGTGCGAAATTGCGCCGCATCCGCACCTCGCCCGCGGTGACCCGCGCCCGGCAGGTGCCACACACCCCGCCCTTGCACGCAAAGGGCAGGTCGGGACGGGCACGTTGCGCGCCATCGAGAATGGTCCCGTCGCGCTCCACCGATGTCGTGGTCGCTCGGCCGTCCAAGATCACCGTGACCTCGGCGGCCGTACCGGTCGGCGTCGGCTCGTCGTGCCGCGCCGGATCGGGCGGCAGCTCCTCGACCCAGAACAGCTCGCGGTGCACCCGGGCGGGATCGATGTCGAGGTCGGCGAGCACGGTCATGGCGTCGGTTACCATGCCGTACGGCCCGCACAGCCACCAGTGGTCGATCGTGTTGGGCTCGCAGACGGTGGGTATCAGCACCCGCAGCCGTTCGGCGTCGAGGCGACCGTTGAACAGCTCGACCTCCTGCGGCTCACGAGAGAGGACGTGCACGAGCTGCAGGCGGGTCGGATAGCGGTCCTTGAGGTCGGCGACCTCGTCGGCGAACATCACCGAGTCGCTGCGCCGGTTGCCGTACAGCACAGTGACTCGACTGTCCCCGCGGGCCAGAGCGGAACTGGCCAGCGAGAGCACCGGCGTGATGCCGGAACCTGCCACGACGAAGACGTGTTGTGCGGCGACACCCAGATCGGTCGTGAACGTCCCCGAGGGCGCCTGCACTTCGATCGCGTCACCGGGACGGACCTCATGCACCAGCCAGCCCGATACCGCGCCGTCGCGGACCTCACGCACACCGATGCGCGCGGGCGCGCCTTCGGGCGCGCAGATCGAGTAGCTGCGCCGCTCGTCGCGACCGTCGACCTGCCGTCGCACGGTGAGCGACTGACCGGCCCGGAAGTCGAACTCATCGCGGTGCTCGGACGGCACCATGAAGGTGATCGCTACCGCGTCGTCACACAACGGGTCGACACGCCCCACCGTCAGCCGGCGAAACGGTACACGCGCCGTCGAGACCGTCGCCACGGTCAAATCTCCTTCACGTAGTCGAACGGCTCACCGCACGCTTCGCATCGGAACAAGGCTTGACACGAGGTCGAGCCAAATCGTGAGCGTTCGGTCGTTTCAGCGGATCCGCATCGTGGGCAAGAGACCACCCGCCGGGTGGTCCCGAGCTGTAGCGGGCGCGGGCCGGCCTGCTGCGGCGCGGGCGACGGCGGCGCGATGCCGGCGGCAGCGAGCTTGCGGCGGCCGATCTGAGTGATCCAGTCCGATGTCCACGCCGGAGCCAACGCCGACCGCACTTCGGTGTTCGGGTACCCGGCTCGGTCGAGCCGCCGCCGGATGTCGTGGCGGATCTCGGCCAGCGCCGGACATCCGCTGTAGGTGGGCGTGATGGTGACGAGCACCCGGCCGTCGGAAACGATGACATCGCGCAGGATCCCGAGGTCAGCGATGGTGACCATGGGCAGTTCAGGGTCCGGGACGGCGCCGACCAGCTCGGTCAACTCGGCGACGGCCGCGGTCACCAGCGGGCTCCCGGCAAGGCCCGGGCGACGCTCTGCAGCTCTTCGAGCAGCGGCAGGAGGTCGTCCCCGTGGTTGCCGAGACGTCCCCGCGGTTCGCCCGCGTCGGGCACAACGCGTGGGCGCAGCGTCGCCTGCTCGAGGACGGCGTCCCACGTCTGCCCGCAGCCGTCCCGAAGCGTGCCCGGATCGGCCCCGACCTGCGACGACGCGAGACCGCGCTCGAGCGGCGTCGACGCGAACAACTCGGCCATCATCGGCCACGCCGCGTCCAAGCCGGCTTCGGTCCGCGCGTGTGACACGGACGTGCCGTCGCCCAGCCGCAGTACCCACTGCGCGGCGTAGTCGCGGTGATACGCCAGCTCGTTCACGCCCTTCGTCGCGATCGCGGCCAGCGCAGGATCGCGGGACGTCCGCAACGCCTCGAACAGGGCGAGCCGCCAGGTGCTGAACACGAGCAGCCGCGTGACGAGGCCCGCAAAATCGGCGTCCACTCCTTCGACGAGAAGGACGGTGCCGAAGTCCGTCGCGAGGCGCCCGAAGGCGAAGTCGTCCTCGGTTCGTCCGGTGCCGTCGACCTGACCGGCGCGGGTGAACAACAGGCGAGCCTGTCCGAGTAGATCGAGAGCGATGTTGGCGAGCGCCGTCTCCTCTTCGAGCTCGGGCGCGCGGGTCACCCACTCCTGCAGGCGGTGTGACAGGACGAGCGCGTCGTCACCCAACGCCACGCAGTACGCGCCGAGGGCCGCACCGTCGACATCGGACGGGAGCTCCGTGTCGACACCGGCGAGCGGGTCGGCGAATCCCGTCCCGTACGCCCAGCGCAGGTCGCCGCTGTCGTCGAGCAGGCCCTCGTAGGCCGTGGTCTCGCTCATCAGATGTGGGGGACGTCGTCGGGAATGACGTAGAAGGTCGGGTGCCGATAGACCTTGTCGCCGCTCGGCGCGAAGAAGGGATCGCGCTCGTCCGGACTGGACGCCAGAATGTCGGCCGAGTCGACGACCCAGATGCTCACGCCCTCGTTGCGCCGCGTGTACAAGTCACGGGCGTGCCGCAGCGCCATGGCGGCATCGGCCGCGTGCAGCGAACCGACGTGGACGTGGTTGAGGCCTCGCTTGCTGCGCAGGAACACCTCGAAGAGCGGCCAGTCCGCCCGCACGCTGTCCGGCGACGGCGCCACGGGGACGCCCTGCAGCGGAACGGCGCCGTGGCCGCCCTCCGCCGTCCACTCCGCCGTCACGCAGCGCGATCCGAGCGGTTGGCGTGCTTGGCGGCATAGGCCAGTGCCGCCTCGCGAACCCAGGCGCCGTCCTCGTGCGCCGACCGCCGGCGCGCTGTCCGCTCGGCGTTGCACAGGCCGGCGCCGGAGATGACCCGCTTGAACTCGTCCCAGTCGACGGAGCCGAAGTCGTAGTGCTCGCGTTCGGCGTTCCAGCGCAGCTGCGAGTCCGGCAGGGTCACGCCGAGGGCCTCGGCCTGGGGGACGGTCATGTCGACGAAACGCTGACGCAGCTCGTCGTTGGTGTGCCGCTTGATGCCCCAGGCCATCGACTGTGCGGTGTTCGGCGAGTCGGCGTCCGGCGGCCCGAACATCATCAGCGACGGCCACCACCACCGATCCGTGGCGTCCTGGACCATCGCCCGTTGCGCGTCGGTGCCGCGCATCATCGTCAGCAGCAGCTCGTAGCCCTGTCGCTGGTGGAACGATTCCTCCTTACAGATGCGGATCATGGCGCGCGCGTAAGGCCCGTAGGACGAGCGGCACAGCGGCACCTGATTGCAGATGGCCGCCCCGTCGACCAGCCAGCCGATCACGCCGACATCGGCGTAGGTCAGGGTCGGATAGTTGAAGATCGAGGAGTACTTCTGCTGGCCGTCGATCAGCCGTCGCGTCAGGTCGGCTCGGTCCGCCCCGAGAGTCTCCGCGGCCGAATACAGGTACATGCCGTGCCCGGCCTCGTCCTGCACCTTGGCGAGCAGGATCGCCTTGCGGCGCAGCGATGGCGCCCGCGTGATCCATTGCCCTTCGGGCTGCATGCCGATGATCTCCGAATGCGCGTGTTGCGCGATCTGGCGGATCATCGTCGTGCGGTAGCCGTCCGGCATCCAGTCGCGAGGCTCGATGCGCTGGTTGTGCTCGATGGCCGCGTCAAAGTGCGCACTGAGCTCGGGAGCCGAAGTCATCACGCCTCCTACATTACTGACCTTTTGTTCAGTATATTAGCCGAGTGTCCGAGCTGGCGGCCAGCGTGCGCACGATGATGGCGGCCGATCACGCGTCGATCGCGCTGGGTATCGAGGTCCTCGAAGCGGCCCGCGGTCGCGCCGTAGCGCGGATGACCGTGCGCGACGACATGGTGAACGGCCACGCGATAGCCCACGGCGGTCTGGTCTTCACGCTGGCCGACACCGCCTTCGCCTGCGCGTGCAACAGCCACGGGCCGGTCACCGTCGCCGCGTCCGCCGACATCACGTTCGTCGCCCCGGCCCGGCTCGGGGACGAGTTGGTCGCTGAGGCCGCACTGCGCACTCGATTCGGACGTCGGGCGGTTTACGACGTGACCGTTCACCGGGGCGACGAGGTGATCGCGGAGTTCCGCGGGCACAGCCACCAGGTCGCATCGTCGTGAGCGTGCCGGCGCGCCGGGGTCGGCCCGGCTACGACGTGGAATCGTTGCTGACGGTCGCCGTCGAGGTGTTCAACGAGCGCGGCTACGACGGGACAACGATGGAGGATCTGGCCCGCCGCCTCGGCGTCACCAAGTCGGCTATCTACCACCACGTCAACGGTAAGCAGGCGCTGCTGCAACTCGCCCTCGACCGTGCGCTGGACGGACTGTTCGCGGTCGCCGAGGAGGCGCGTGCGCTTCCGGCTCCCGCGATCGTGCGCCTGGAGGGGCTGGTACGCGGCAGCGTGGACGTGCTCGTCGAGCGTCTTCCCTACGTGACCCTGCTGCTGCGGGTCCGCGGTAACTCCACGGTCGAGCGACGCGCCTTGGCGCGACGACGACGGTTCGACCGAGTGGTCGCCGACCTGGTCGCCGAGGCCGAGCGGGACGGCGACATCCGGCCGGACGTCGACCCGGCGATCACGGCCCGGCTGCTGTTCGGCATGGTCAACTCCGTGGTCGAGTGGTACCGGCCTGAGCGCGGCGCCGACCCGGCGAAGCTGGCCGACGCGGTCCAGGCGGTGGCGTTCGACGGTTTGCGAGTGCGGTCGGGACGCTAGATCATTTCGAGAGGCGTCCCGTCGCGGCTCTCGCCGCGAACTCGCGCTCTCGCGCGAGGGGGACGCTAGGTTCTCGTCGTGCCGTCGACCGCAGGTGGGCCTGTCGTACAGGAAGACGGCGGCGTCACGTTCACGCTGGCCGATCCGCACGGGCGGTTGAGCGCGGTACGCCTCGTGCACGAGCTGGCTCGGGCTCTGCCGCTGGACTTCGCGCGGGAACGCGGTCGGTGGTGGCTGCGGATACCGCCTCCGCCGGTCGACCGGATGGAGTACCTGTTCGAGATCGAGGACCACAACGGCGACCGAGCCACGATCACCGACCCAGCCAACCCGGCACGGGTGCCCGGCGCGTTCGGCGACAAATCCGAGTTGCGCCTCGCGGGTTATCGGGAACCGGCGTGGCTCGGCCGGCCGGCCGTGGCCGCGACAGTGACGCCCTTCGTCGTGCCGGCGCCGCTGCTCGACGACGACGTGACGGGTGAGCTGTGGTCCCCCGCCGGCCTGGGCGTCAACGTCGCGGCGCCGCTGCTCGTCGTCCACGACGGGCCGGAGTACGCGCGCCTCGGCGCTTTCACGCAGTACGTCGGGGCGCTCGTCGCGGCCGGCGCGTTGCCGGCGGTACGGGTCGCGTTGTTCGCTCCCGGTGACCGCAACGTGTGGTACGCCGCCCATGCGGATTACGCCGATACGTTGGCCAACGCCGTCCTGCCTCGACTGCGCCAGCAGGCGCCAGCCACCGCGCACGTCGGGGTCGGGGTCAGCCTCGGTGCACTCGCCCTGCTGCACCTGCACCGCCGGCACTCGGCGCTGTTCGACGGGCTGTTCCTGCAGTCCGGCAGCTTCTTCACCCCGGACCTCGACCCGCAGGAGCGCGACTTCGCCGGCTTCGCGGGCGTGACCGGCTTCGTCGCGGGCGTATCGAAGGACGACCCGTTACGACCGGTGCCCACCGTCGTCACGTGCGGCGAGCCCGAGGAGAACTACGCCAACAACCGGCGAATGGTCACCGCCCTCGACGCACTCGGCTTCGCCGCCACGTTCGTCCCGCGCCGCGACGCGCACAACTACACGGCGTGGCGGGACGCACTCGACCCCTACCTGACCGACCTCGTTCACGCCTCGGTGGTCACCCGTGCGGCGTGACCAGTTCGATCTCGACGGGGCCACGGTCATGGCATACGGGCACTACGGCCGGCCCGTTCTCGTCTTCCCGTCCGAGCAAGGGCGGCCCTGGGACTTCGAGAACAACGGCATGGTCGACGCCGTCGCGGGCCTGATCGAGGACGGGCGGGTGAAGCTCTACTGCGTCGACAGCGCAGACGCCTGGACGTGGTCGGACCGCTCCGTCCCCACGGAGGAGCGAGCGCGCCGGCACGGCCAGTACGAGGCGTGGATCGTGCACCACGTCGTGCCGTGGATCGCCGCCGACTGCGGCGGCCCGACCGAGGTCGTCACCGCTGGATGCAGCCTGGGCGCGTACCACGCCGCCAACTTCGCGCTCAAGCACGCCGACGTATTCACCCTCGCGCTCTGCCTCTCCGGCACCTACGACCCGACGGCGTGGACGCCGTGGGGCGACGTCGGGGACGCCACGTACTTCAACAACCCGATGGCCTATGTCGCCAACCTCGGCGGAGCGCACCTGGACTGGTTGCGGCGGCAGGTCAGCCTGCTGCTCGTCGTGGGCCAGGGCGCCTGGGAAGTACATCCGACCCGGGCTCTGCCGGGCACCCTGGCGTTTGCGGATCTGCTGTCTCGACAG
>CAXTNQ010000014.1:11532-19347 GCA_964245745.1 uncultured Jatrophihabitantaceae bacterium | reverse complement strand
GGGGCCTACCGTTCGATGCGCGAGTTCGGCAAGCAGCTCGCCCATCACCTGCCGCGATTCTGCTGAGGAGCCGCCATGTCCGACACCACGCACTTGATCGGCTTGCTGCTGGGTACTGAGGAGGACTGGCCGTCCGCGTTCGAGGCGATCGCCCGGCGGCTGGGTGCGGTCGTCGACGGACAGGGCGCTCGACACCACTACGACGTCGAGCGCGTCTCGATCGAGCCGTTCGACCTGAAGGACAAGCCGCGGTACGAGCTGGTGATCGACCGGCTTGCCTACTGGTACTACCACCCGCGGGAGTGGCTGAAGAAGGCCGCGCTGATGGACGACGTGTACCTGCTCAACAGCCCGTTCACGTTCCAGAGCATGGAGAAGCACGCGGCGTACTGCGCGATGATGCGGCTCGGTCTGCACGTGCCCGAGACCGTGCTCGTCCCTTACAAGAACCCGCCTGACCACGCCAAGTACGCCTACACGGCCGCGCGCTACAACCGTTCCTTCGACCTCGACGCCCTCGCCGAGCGATTGGGTTACCCGCTGTTCATGAAGCCCTACGACGGCGGGGCGTGGGTGGGAGTGAGCCGGATCCGCAACGCCACAGAGCTGCACCGGGCCTACGACGAATCAGGTCAGCGGTTGATGCACCTGCAGAAGGCGGTAGCCGGTTACGACGTGTTCGCCCGCAGTCTGTCCGTCGGGGCGGAGACGATGGTCATGAAGTTCGATCCCGAGCAGCCGATGCACGCCCGCTACTCGATCACTCACGACTTCCTCGACGCGGCGGCGGGCGACGAAACGGTGACGATCAGCCGGCTGGTCAACGCCTTCTTCCGCTGGGAGTTCAATTCCTGCGAGACGCTGATCAAGGACGGCGCGGTATATCCCATCGACTACGCCAACGCCTGTCCGGACGTCGCCCTCACCAGCCTGCACTACTACTTCCCCTGGGCGATGAAGGCGCTGGTGAAGTGGGCGGTTTACTGCACCACCACCGGACGTCGTCCCCGCTACGACTTGGACACGCGCCGCTACTTCGACATCGCCGATCGCGCCGATCTCAGCTACGACGAGAAGCTCAGGGCGTACCGCCGCCTGGCTGACGAGTACTTCGAGGTCGAGCGCTACACGGACTTCTGCGCCAGCCGGCTCGCGGAACTGGATGCCGTCGTCCTCGAGTGGGTCGCCGGTACCGACTTCGACGCGTTACTCGTCGACACGGTTCGGTCGACCTTCCCGGCGCACGAGCAGGACCACTTCATCGCGCACTACCGCGGTCTACTGAGCGCCTGGGCGGCCGACGAGCGTAGCCGTCTGAGCTAATCCCAGGTGTGGACCGGCTCGTTGCTGTGCATGTGCTCGACGTAGCGCCGCAGCATGTCCCGCAGGGCGTCCCGGCGGTCGAGGGGTTGGGTGTCCTCGTCGATGCGGTGGAAGGTGCGCGCCTGCCACTCCGCTCCGTTCGTCTGGGTCGTGCACCGTTGCTCGATGATGCCAAGGAGCCGCTCGGCCACCGACGCATCCACTCCCCACGCCGCTAGCCCGTCGTACGCGAGGGGCAGTAGGCGGCGCAGCACCAACTCGGTGGCCGGGACTTCGCCGAGTCCCGGCCAGTACAGCTGGGCGTGGATGCCGTGGCGCGCGCCGGCGTCGAAGTTGTCCTCGGCCGCTTTGAACGACATCTGCGACCAGACCGGCCGGTCCTGTTCGGCCAGGACGCGCAGCAGGCCGTAGTAGAACGCACCGTTGGCGAGAATGTCGACGACGGTCGGGCCGGCGGGAAGGACGCGGTTCTCCACGCGCAGGTGCGGCTTGCCGCGGAACACGTCGTAGATGGGACGGTTCCAGCGGTAGATCGTCCCGTTGTGCATGCGCAGCTCCATGAGCTGCGGGGTATCTCCGCTCGCCAACACCTCCACCGGGTCCTCGTCGTCGCACACGGGCAACAGCGCCGGGAAGTACCGCACGTTCTCTTCGAACTGGTCGAAGATCGAGGTGATCCACCGCTCGCCGAACCACACGCGGGGACGTACGCCCTGGGCCTTGAGCTCCTCCGGACGAGTGTCGGTCGCCTGCTCGAACAGGGCGACGCGCGTCTCGCGCCACAGCTCCTTGCCGAACAGGAACGGAGAGTTGGCGCCGAGCGCGACCTGCACTCCGGCCAGACACTGGGCGGCGTTCCAGTTCGCGGCGTAGGTCTGGGGGCTGACCTGCAGGTGGAATTGGACGCTGGTGCACGCCGCCTCCGGCGCGATGGTGTCGGCGTACGTCGACAGGCGCTCGGGACCCTCGATGGCGATGTGCAGGTCCTCCCCGCGCGCGGCGAAGATCTGCTCGTTGATCAACCGGTAGCGCGGATTGGCGCTCAACGCATCCACCGTGAGGTGACCTGCCGTGAGCGTGGGCAGGATGCCGATCATGACGATGTGCGCGCCCGCCGCCCGCGAGCGGGCTTCGGCGTCGTTCAGGCTGGCTCGCAGCTCCGTCTCGAGCTCCTCGGCCTCGCGGCCCACCAGGCTGCGCGGGCGCACATTGGTCTCGATGTTGAACTGGCCGAGCTCGGTCTGGAACGCGTCGTTGGCGATCGCCCCCAGCACCTGCGCGTTGCGCATGGCCGGGTCGTATGCCGCGTCGATGAGATTGAACTCGATCTCCAGCCCGGTCAGCGGACGTTCGAAGTCGAACTTCGACTCGGCCAGCATCCGGGCGAAGACGTCGAGGCAACGTCGCACCTTCGCCCGGTAACGCTGCCGGTCCTGCCGGCTGAATTCCTGATTGGTGACGTCCTGCCCCATGACGTCAGTATTCCGGGATCGGGCCGATTACCAATCTTGAGGCGCGGACAAGTCGTTACTCAGGCCGACCGAGGCCACGCAGGGCTGTGCTGAGGGGCGGTGCTGTCCTTGCGCGGGCGTCCGCGCGGGCGCTTGTGGGTGACGATCCGCCCGCGTTCGAAGATCTGGCCGCCCCAGACGCCGGCGGACTCGGCGCGGTCCAGCGCCCCTTCCAGGCAGGCCAGCTGGGCGGGACAGGTACGGCACAACGCTTTGGCCTGTTCGAGCTCGGCCGGGTCCTCGGCGAACCACAACTCGCCGTCGTTGACCTGGCACGGCAGCCCGACCGGCGCGCGCCGGCCGATGGGATCGGGTGACAGGCCCGACCGGACGCGGGTGCGGCGGAATCGGGCCCGGTGGGACGGCGTGGGTAGCTCGAGGTCGTTGGCCGGCCGGCGACGGGACGTGGGCCGGGCACCCGAGTCGATCATGTGTCTTGCTCCTTACCGGTACAGCGGTCGTGCGGCCAATCGAGTTGATCCGGGCTACAGAAGGGGCCACGGCCGTGCGGTGGCTCCGAGGCGGTTCCAGGCGTTGATGACGGTGATCACCCAGATCAGTTCGGCCAGCTCCCGCTCGGAGAACTCGGCCGCGGCCCGGTCGAACACCGCGTCGGACACCTCGTGGTCGGCCAACCGCGTCATGGCCTCGGTCAGTTCGAGGGCGGCGCGGTGGCGAGCCGTGAAGAAGGGCGTCTCTCGCCATACCGCAACGGCGAAGACCCGCCGCTCGGTCTCCCCGGCAGCCAGCGCGTCCCGGCTGTGCTGGTCCACGCAGTACGCACACCCGTTGAGTTGCGACGCGCGCAGCCGGACGAGATCGAGCAGTCCTGGCTCGAGGTCGGTCTTGCGCACCGCCGCGTCCAGGGCATTGAGCGCGCGGCTGGCGGCCGGCGCCAACTTCTCGACGGCGAGCCGGACCGGCGGGACAACCGGCACCGTGGACGGCGCCGCCGGAGTCGAGGTCGGCGTCACGCGTTGAACGTAAGCAGGTTGTGGTCCAGCAGTAAGGTCCAATTCTGTGACGGTTCGTTGGTCCACTGCCGGTATCGATCTGCACGTCGACCCCAGCGGCCCACGGCTGCGCGCCGGCCTCGAAGAGAGCCTGCGCACCGCCATCCAAACCCGCCGCCTGGCCGCCGGCGCGCCGCTGCCATCCTCACGCGAGCTCGCGAAGGATCTCGGCGTTTCCCGGGGCACCGTCGCGGCGGCCTACGACCAGCTGGTCGCGGAGGGCTACCTGCTCGCCCGCCAGGGCGCGGGTACTCAGGTGGCCGACTTGGGCCCGGCCGACGCGCCCACAGCGGACGGCCCGGGGCGCAAGCGCAGCCGACTCGACCTGCGGCCGGGCAGCCCGGACGTCACCTCGTTCCCCGTCGACGCGTGGCTGCGCGCGTTGCGACGCGCGGTGACCCTGGCGCCGGCCAACGCCTTCGGCTACGGCGACCTGCGCGGGCGACTGGAGCTGCGGACCGAGCTCGCCGGGTACCTCGGCCGCACGCGTGGGGTTCAGGCCAGGCCTGAGCAGATCACGGTCACGTCCGGCGCCACGCAGGCGCTGTCGCTGCTGGCGATGGCGCTAACCACCGACGGTCGGACAACTATCGCCATGGAAGACCCGGGATTCTCCTTTCACCGCGGGGTGGCGCAACAGGCCGGACAGACGATCGTGCCGTTACCCGTTGACGCCCGCGGGGCGTGTCCGGACGCTCTGGACGACACGCCGACTGTCGTCCTCACTCCGGCCCACCAGTACCCGACCGGCGTGACGCTGCATGCGTCGCGACGCACGGCCTTCGCCGCCTGGGCCCGGGCCACGTCCGGCCTGATCGTCGAGGACGACTACGACGGCGAGTTCCGCTACGACCGCCAACCCATCGGGGCTCTGCAAGGAACGGCCGCCGATCACGTCGTCTACATCGGCACGGCGTCGAAGACGCTCGGACCGGGCGTACGACTCGGGTGGATGGTGCTGCCCGAGCGGTTGGTGGCGCCGGTGCTCACGGTCAAGCGGCACGTCGACCTGAGCACGGACGCCATCGCCGCGCTCACGCTCGCGCAGTTGCTGGCCAACCACGGTTACGACCGGCACGTCCGCACCATGCGCCTGCGCTACCGCCGCCGCCGTGACGTACTCATCGCCGCACTCGATCAGGTGCGGCCGAACCTGGTGGCCGGCGTCTCCGCCGGCCTGCAGGCCCTGGTCCGCCTGCCCGACGACGGTCCGGACGAGGCCGAAGTGATCGAGCTGGCCGACGCCGAAGGCCTGCGCCTGGAAGGCCTTCAGTCGCACTGGCACGGCCGCGAGCCGCAGGCCTCCGGGCTGGTGATCGGGTTCTCCCGCCCGTCCGAGCGGGCCTACCCAGCCGCGGTCGCGCTGCTCGTTCGCGTGCTGCAGCGCGCCCTCGGCTGAGGTGCGGACTCAGCGATAGCCGACCTCGAGGCTGGTGCTGAGCTGTCCGGACGGCACGTCGACGAGTACCTCGGTACCACGCGCGGTGTGCACCACCCGGTAATCGACGGTCTGGCCGTTGAGGGTCACGGTCGTGGCGAAAGTCCCGGACGGGACGAGCGCGCCGACGGTCAGAGACGCGGACACGTGCCGGATGACGTTGGTCGTCAGCCGGCCGTTCGCGCGGCGGGCCGTGACGTCGATGGACCCATTGCCCAGCCGGATGTTGGTGGCCGCCACCCGGGTCTGCCCGTCCGGCACCTGCGGTACGACGGAGACGGCCCGCCGTCCGAGATCGGGCGCGACGCCGAGCTCGTAGTGCACGACCGGCCACAACACGCCGTAGGCGCCCCAGGCCTGCAGGCCGCTCGAACGCTCCGTGAACTTCTTGTCGATGTTCGCGCCGAACTGCGGTGACGGCGAGATCTCCGGCATCGCGCCGGGCACCTCCCACGTCGACGGGTCGACCTGCACCCGGGCGTTGTCGTCGGTGTAGCGCTGCATCTGGTTCGGGCCCATCCGGCCGAGTGCGCCTTCGGCGACCGCCGCGATGGACGTGGTCAGGGTGAAGATGTCCCGCTCGCTCGGAGCGGTCGAGATCGCGTTGTCACACGTCGGACCCGGGTTCGCCGGGTCGGTGCTCGTCGTTCCGCCCGTCCCGGTGTGATACAGACCGTTCGGTCCGGTGTAGCAGGCCCGCTCGTGCTGCGTCATCGTCGTGTTGGCGTGACCCAGGTTGGCTACCGGGCCGGCCGGACGCCCGTTGGTGGCCGGCAACTCGGCCTCGACCGGCGTCAACCCGATCCAGTACCGCTGGAAGATCTGCGCGTCGGTCTCACTGAGCGAATCGGCGTAGGACTTGGTGTCCGGACCGTTCCACCACGCCTGCTCGAACCGGCTGAGCAGGTTGTCGGCCTTGGCCGTCGCGGCGTTAGCGGTCGCGGTGTCGCCCTTGCTGTTCGCCATGTCGGCCAGGTCCAACAACCCGCGGATGGCGTACACGGTGTTGTCCAGCTTGGCGGGCCCCATGCCGGCGCGTTCGACGTTGCCGGAACCGGTGATCCAGCCACCCTGGTCCACCAGGTTGGTGAACACATAGTTGAGGTTGCGCTGCACGAAGTCGTACATGGCGTCCCGGAACTTGTCGTCGCCCGTCCACCGCCAGACCAGCGCCACGGCGCTCGGGAACTTCACGGTCTCGTCGGTGTTGCCGGGGTCGCTGTTCGCGCCGAAGTAGACCGAACCGTCTGGTACCACCTCGTGCACGACCTTGCCGCTGCGGGCGTTCACGATGTCGCTGACGTTCTTCAGCGTCATGAGATGGTTCTCAATCGAGTCGAACTGACCGCTGGCCACGGCGGCGAACGCCGTGTACTCGCCGTCCGTGCCGAAGATCCACGGGTAATCCGGCCAGCCGGCACCAATCCAGTCCGCCTTGGCCAGCGTGCCGCTGGGCGCCGGGTACACCGTGCCGGCGTTGGTCACCCGCAACTGCAGGTTGCGCGACTCCTGCCGGGCGTCGGCGATGTTCTGCTTGCTCCACGCGACGCTCTGCGCCAGCTGCGGATCGCCCGGCAGGCTGACGTCGGTCTGGCCGGCCAGCGCCGTACGACTCGCGATCTTGCTGGCGAGCAGACCCGCGGGGTTGGCCAGCGCCTGACGCTGGGCCGACAATGCCTCGCCCAGGCCGCGGTCCGATCCACCGACCGCGAACCACACGGTGCGCGTGCCCGCCGGGACGGTGACCGAGTAGTTGAGCTGGCCACCGGTGCCCTTGCCGTACGCCGTGTCGTCACAGCGATCAGGCTGAGGCAACGTCGAGTCGGACGCTGGGCAGATCACCGCCGGGTCCTGCGGCCCGCGGTAGTTGGGGCCGAGAGCGTGCGCGCTGGGCGCGAGCGACGAGCCGACCACCGCGGCGTAGTTGTGCGCCTCGACGTTCGCCCCCGGCGGCGTGCCCTGCTCGCGGAAGACCAGGCTGCCGTCGGCGTAGGCGCCGGTGTCGGGCAGGTTGTAGGTGAGCTGCGAGGGCACGGTCTGGCCCCACGGGTAGGACTTCATCAGCTCGGAGTGCGCGTCCATCGTGAGCGTCACCGTGCGGCGGCTCGACGAGGTCATGGTCAGGCCGATGAGGCCGGCGCGCAGGCCGTCCGGCGCGACGTCGGTACGGGTAATCCGCACGCCGTTCTGGCTGCCGAGGTCCCACCGGCTGTAACCCCAGCCCGAGGTGTACTTGCGGGCGGAGAGCCACGTGCCGTTGACGCCGAACCACACGCCGTCCAGCAGCTTGATCGGCATGCTCCAGAAGCCGCCCATCTCACCGCGGGTGTGGAAGCCCTCGGCGGGGTAGCTGCCGTCCTCGGCACCGACCTCGTAGAACCGGTCGCCGATGACCAGCGAGCGTCGGTCCGCGAGACGGGACGCGACACTGAGTTCGGGCGACCGGGAGAGTGCCGCACCGGCTGCAGCGGGTGTCGGCGCAGCGCCGGCCGCGGAGGTCCCGAGAGCGGCGAGCGGGACGATTGTGCAC
>CAXTNQ010000014.1:8885-11522 GCA_964245745.1 uncultured Jatrophihabitantaceae bacterium | reverse complement strand
CGCGTCTCGCTGAGTTCCGGCGACGTCGCCAATCCTGAACCGGCCGGTGGCGCCGCGCTCGCTCGAGCGGCGGTGAGGGCCGTCGGCACGCAGATCGCGGCGGCGACGAGGGCTGTGACGCGGCGACGGATCATTCCGATTCCTCCTCGATCACGCCCCCGCACCGGACATGGTGTCCCTTACCGGATTCTGTGGCAAGACATAGGTCACAATTCGCTCGGCTTGTATCTGCCCGAAGGGAGCGCCATGAACGGTGTCGATCTCCTGACCGACCAGTTCGGCAACCTGCCGGATCTGGTGCACAGCGTGGTGGACGGGCTGTCCACCGGCGAGCTCGGCATGCGCGTCGACCCCCAGGCGAACTCGATCGCGTGGTTGGTGTGGCACCTGACCCGGATCCAGGACGATCACGTCTCCGATATGGCCGACACCGAGCAGGCGTGGACCGCCCGGGCGTGGTACGACCGCTCCGGGTTGCCGTTCGGGCGCGCCTCGACGGGCTACGGCGACCGCAGCTCGGACGTTGCGGCGGTCGGTGGTGTCGACGGTGACCTTCTGCTCGGGTACTTCGACGACGTGTACGCCGCGACTACGAGGTTTCTCAGCACGCTGACGGACGGCGATCTCGATCGCATCGTCGACCGGAACTGGGATCCGCCGGTCACGCTCGGCGTGCGACTCGGCAGCGTGCTCGCGGACGACCTGCAGCACGTCGGGCAGGCGGCGTTCGTCCGCGGTGTCATCGGCCGACGGGGATCCTGACCGAGCCGCTCTCGCTTCCCGTCGTGATCAGGGCTGCAGGCCACGCAGGTAGATCCTCTGCAGGCGACTGCTGACCGCCGACCAGTCCGGCGTGATCGGATTCGGCTGGGCGAGCATGGCGCCGAACACGATCACGTCCGACGCGCTCACGTCGTCGCGGATACTGCCGTCCGACTGGCCGCGAGCTATCAGTCGACGCACGGCCGCTTGCACCTGACGACTGATCGTGCGCGTCCGCACGGTAGTTACCGCTCCCCCTCCGTGCAACGGCAGGACGAGCGCACGACGGTCTCGGATGGTCGCGTCCAGGAACAGGGACACCGCCTCGAGCCCGTTCGTCGCTGAAGCGTCAGCGGCGGCGGCGTTGCGCAGCACCTGCTGGAAGGACCGGTGGGTTAGCGCGTCCAGGAGTGCCTCGCGACTGGGGAAGTGGCGGTAGAGCGTGCCGATCCCCACGCCCGCTTCGGCCGCCACCGTGGCCATCGGCACCGATGGACCTTCGCGATGGACGGCGACCGTGGCCGCATCGAGCAGGCGACGTCGGTTGTCCCGCGCGTCCCGACGCAGGGCGGACGACTCCTCGTCCAACACCGGTACGGCTCGCCCTGTCATGACCGCAAGGGTGACACGAGCAGTGGCCGTGCCGTCTAATCGGACGATATGCTCCGTTTACGTTTCATCCAGACCTGAGGAAAGGCGCCCAGATGCTCGATGTGGACGACCTGCGGCGCACCGTCCCGCATGTCGAAGAAGCGGGCTCGGCGGGCTACCGCCGAAGCACCAACCCCCGCAACGCTAGTGGCCAGCAACGCCCCGGTGCGGTGGTCATGGCGACGGACGATTCCGAGGTCGCGGCAACGGTCAGCTGGGCGGTCGACCACAATCACCCGATCGTCGTGCAGGCGACGGGTCACGGCTTCGGCGGCACGGTCGGCGAGGACACGATCTTGATCGACACGTCTGGCTTGAACACCGTGCAGATCGACGGCCGGGCGGCGCGGGTCGGCGCCGGAGCCCGATGGCAAGCGGTCAACGAAGCCGCCGCCGCACGCGGACTGCTGGGCTTGTCCGGCACCGCGCCCGACGTGGGGGTGGCCGGATACACCTTCCATGGCGGCATCGGCTGGCTCACTCGCGCCTACGGGCTGGCGAGTGGACACCTGCGCGCCGTCGAGTTCGTCGACGGCACCGGTCGACCGCGACGGTGCGACGACCAGCAGGATCCCGAGGCACTGTGGGCGTTTCGCGGGGGTGGCGGGCTCGGCGTGGCAACCGCGCTGGAGTTCGACCTCGTCCCGGTCGGCGATCTGCACGCCGGTTTCCTGCTGTGGCCCGCCGCGCAGGCCGAACAGGTCGTGGCCGCGTGGGCGCAAGTGGTCGACCGTCTTCCCGTCAGCCTCACGTCGGATCTCGGGCTGCTCGTCGCCCCCGACGCGCCTATCGTGGCCGAACCGTTGCGGGGACACCGCGTCGTCCACCTGTCGCTCGCCTGCTGCGCGGGTGCGGGCGCTGCCGACGCGCTATTCGACGCCCTGGCGGCAGCACCCGCACCGCGCCAGAACACGTTCGGCCCGTGCGACGTCGAGCGACTGGGCACGATCCACCTCGATCCGCCTGCGGCCGTGCCGGCACTCGGTCAAGGACTGTGGCTGGACGAGCACACACCGGAGCACGCCTACGACATCGTCGCCAGCCTGGGGTTGGCCGACGACGTCCCGCTCCCCGAGATCGAGCTGCGCCACGTCGCCGTCGACCCCGTGACTGCGTCGTCCGCACCGATCGGAGCGATGACCCGCCCGCCGGCACCGTTCGTGCTGCACGCGACCGGCGAGGTGGCGGTGGAGTGCGCGGAAACGTCGCAGATCGACGTGGATG
>CAXTNQ010000014.1:5043-8875 GCA_964245745.1 uncultured Jatrophihabitantaceae bacterium | reverse complement strand
ACGGTAGAGCGCGCGCTGCGGACCGTCACGCACGCCGCTCGGCCGGCGTCCATCGGGCTGGAGGACGCGGCGTTCCGGGACGGGCAGACGGACGCGGTTGCCCTGGCCGACTCCGCCGATGCGGCGCGGCTGGCCGCCGCCACGGCGGGGGTCGACCCGCACGGTGTGTTTCACCGTGTTCGGCGCCTGCGGGAACGATCGACCGGACGCGTCTCCTAGGTCGCCCGGTGCATCGCTCGGGTACTAGCGTGGCCGGACAAACCCGAGGAGCCGCACGTGACCAGCTCAGCAGCTACGCCGCAGCCCAACGTCAACCCGGACACGTTCAAGTGGACTCAGAAGAACGCGGTGACCGCGATCCTCGCCTCGGACTCCTTGAGCGGTTGTCTGGCCGCCCTGCAGTCTCAGGGCGTAGACACCGGAGACGTCAGCGTGCTCGAAGGTGACGCCGGCCGGGCGACCCTCGACGTGCACGGTAGCCACCATGGCGTGTGGTCAC
Source organism: uncultured Jatrophihabitantaceae bacterium (assembly GCA_964245745.1). Lineage (GTDB taxonomy): Bacteria > Actinomycetota > Actinomycetes > Mycobacteriales > Jatrophihabitantaceae > CAXTNQ01. The sequence goes on along the minus strand of CAXTNQ010000014.1, from coordinate 8,376 downwards.
GGATCGTGCGCTCGTTGCAGTCTCTCGGCTCGGGCGCGAACGAGCGGCAGAACTATGATGACGCGCTCGCGCAGGGCAAGGTGGTTATTGCCGTGCCGGCCGACGACGTTCGCGCTCCGGCCATTGCCCAACTGCTCGCCAGCAACGGCGGCAGTCGGATCCTGCACTTCGGCGCCACCGACAGCGTCGAAGAGCTTTGACGGTTCGCCGCCGACTTGCCTAACGGCGAGCTGGCACAAGACGCAGCGCCGGCCCGGGCCGGCGCTGCGTCTGCGTCGAAGGAGGTCGGTGGAATTTAGTGGCGCACGGTGTGACGTTGTCCGACCTGCGTGTAGACCAGCAGAACGATGACGGCACCGATGATCGAGCCGATGATGCCGGAGGGCTGGAAGAACCCGTCCTGAGAGTCCTTGTGGAAGATCAGGTAGCCGAGGAAGCCGCCGACGAATGAGCCGATGATGCCCAAGACGATGGTCATCAGGATGCTCATGTCCTGCTTGCCGGGGATCAGCAGGCGCGCCACGGCGCCGGCGATCAAGCCGATGATGATGAGGCTGACGATGAGACCGACCATGGTGAGCCCTTTCGTGAGGGTGCGCCGGGCGGCGCACGGACCTGTCTGCCTGGCGGACGCCAGAATCTGACGTCACGAGACAATCACCCCTAGGGCTGATGCAGTACACCCCTAAGGGGGGTTAGCGTCATGGGATGCCGCTCGCATCGCCCGTCCTGATTGCGTTGATCGACGACTACGACGTGGTGCTGACCGGCGTCGCGAGCATGTTGGACCCCTATAGGCACCGGGTGCTCGTCGCCGAGATCGACGCGAACAAGCCGCTGGAAGACACCGTCGACATCGCCTTGTACGACTCGTTCGCCCAGCCCGAGGCTGACCACGACGAGATCGAGGTCTTGATCCGTAGCCCACACGCGAAGCGAGTCGTCGTCTACACCTGGAACTTCCACCCCGACCTCATCGAGAGTGCGCGCCGGCGAGGGGCGCACGGGTACCTGTCGAAGACCCTGCCCGCCCGGGAACTGGTGGACTGTCTGGAGTTGGTTCACGCCGGGCAGACGGTGATCAGCGACCCGCCGGCCCGAGCACGAGTAAGCGTCGGGCTGGACTGGCCGGGACGACGCGAGGGACTCACCGACCGGGAGGCCGAGATTCTCGCCCTGATCACTCAGGGCAAGAGCAACGCCGAGGTCGCCGCGCTGACCTTTCTGAGTCCCAACACGGTCAAGTCCTACATCCGCACCGTCTATCGCAAGATCGACGTGACCAGCCGTACCCAAGCCGTCCTCTGGGGCGTCAACCACGGCTTCAGCCCCAACCACAACCGTATCGACCACTGGCGCGGCGGCCCGTGACATCGCCTCGCAACAGCCAGGGGTCAGCCGCTTCCTCCCTCAACATCACGGCCCCCGGATCGCGGACCTGGGCCGTTAGCGTGCCAACGGCCGTTCCCGTCCCGCGTCAGTAAGCCCGGCCTTCGGGTCAAAGCGGCGGGCGATGTCCGCGATGGTGAGCCGCTCGCCGTCCTGCCAGGCCCGCTCGTAATCTCTCGGACTCAGGTTGTCGCGGGTCAACGCCAGCAGCTGGTCGGTCAAGGGTCGACGGGGCCAAGGCATGGCGGCCCGGAGGGTCTCGGAACGCCCAGCGGCGTAGAGCCGGGCCGCAGCCGCGTACTCACCCTCCTGGGCCGTGAAGTTGGCGAGCGTCTCGACGAACATGCCCGTGCCGCCCGTGCCGAAGTGCAGGTGGTCCACGATGGCCCTGTTCAGCCAGGGGATTCCGTCGGCCGGCTTGCCGGCCAGCAAGGCGGTGACCACCGCCGGTCCGGTCACCATCCAGCTGGCCATCAGGTTGCCTGCGGCCAGGGCACGTTCCTGGACGGACCTTGCCTGGCTGATGGATTCCTCGACGAGCCCGCGCGCGAACAGAGTCCGACAAGTGACGGCTCGGGCGAGGAGTGCCATGTTGTCCGACCGGACCGTGTCGACTATCTGACCGATTCGTCGGTCCAGTTCGACAGCGAGCTCAACGTCATCGCGAAACGTCGCAGCCACCGTGAGCCCGATCAAACCCTCGCCGACTTCGACGAGCCGTTCCGGGTCCGTCGTTGGCGGCGAGCTGAGGACGTCCTCGATAAGCGGTCTGGCCAGATCGTCGCGGCCCTGCATAGCAAGTGCCGCCGCAAGGCTGACCTTCGCCAGGAAGAGGTCCATCGGTTCGCCGTGAAGGACGGCCTCATGGGCGAACTGCAGCCAGCGGCTGGCTTCGACCATCATCTCTCGGTAGTACCAGTAATAGAACAATCGGCAGGCAATCCGGCCGCCGACCGGACTCGGGTCGTGCAGCAGGTGACGGGCGAGCGTGGCCCGTACCGTCGGGTAGTCGTCGTCAATGGCCCGGTACCAGTCCGCTTCCACCGCTGTCCCGAGCGGTGGCCGCCCAGCGATGAGGGCGGCTGTCCAGGTATCTCTTCGGTCCAAGCAGACGCCGGTCTCACCGGCATCGGCGAGCGCGTGCCGGGCGTGGCTGCGGATGGCGGCCAGCTGCCGGAAGGCGGTTGGCCGACCGGGGCCTGAAGAGCCTTCAGAGGTGAGTAGTGAACGGTGCACGAGGCGGGCAAGCAGGTCGTCAACACCGGCCGGACCGATGTCGCCGATCACGGCGGCCGCCACCTCGGCGGTGAACGCTCCGGGAAGCACACAGAGCCGACAGTGGGCGTGCTGTTCATCGGGGCTGAGCAGCTGATGACTCCACTCGATCGCCGAGCGCACCGTCGCACGGTGGTCCAGCGGACGTCGGCCCACACGGCTCAATCGGCTGGGGTCATCGGCCACCTGTGCGGCGATGTCGTCCAAGGAGTGGCTCAGCGCGCGGGATGCAGCCAGCTCCAGCAGCAGCGGCAGCCCATCGACCGCAACGCTGATCTCCACCGCGCGGGAGAGCACCCGCTCGTCCACGTCCAGCGCGGGCACCGCCGTGGAGAGCCGTTGCAGAAACAGCTCGACCGCGGGCGCGGCGGCCGGGTCCTGGTCATTCTCATCTGGCAGTGCGAGAGGCTCCAGGGACCAGATGGTCTCTCCGTCCACGCCGACCGGCTCCCGGCTGGTGGTGAGGAAGCAACAGTCGGGGCTGGCGGTCCAATCGCCGAGGGTGAGGCGCACGATCTCGTCGACGCCGGGCAGGACGTGTTCGCAGTTGTCGAGCACCAGCAGGACCCGGCGGCTCTGCAGGTATCGGCGCAGGTCCTGTAACGGCGTCGCACCGGGTGACGCCGCGAACCCGATCGTCGACACGACGACGTCCACCACCAGGTCAAC
>CAXTNQ010000014.1:251-5033 GCA_964245745.1 uncultured Jatrophihabitantaceae bacterium | reverse complement strand
CCACACGCCGTCTGTGAAGTCCTGCGCCACCGAACGGGCCACGTCGATCGCCACCCGGGTCTTGCCACAGCCAGCGGCGCCGGTGATAGTCACCAGCCGGTGGTCACGGACCAGCTCGACCAACCGCTCGACAACGTGCGACCGGCCAACCAGCGGAGTCAATGCGGCGGGTAGATGCACCTCGACCTCTCGCGGCAGCAGCGCCGTCCGCTGCTCGAGGCGGAGGTCGAGGGTTGGGTCGTTGTTCAGGATCCGCTGGTGCATCTCCTGCAGCTCGACGCCCGGCTCGATGCCGACCTCGTCGAGGAGGCTGTGCCGGGCCTGCTGGAATGCCTGCAGTGCCTCCTCCCGTCGTCCGCTGCGGTACAGCGCCGCCATCTGGAAGGCGCGTAGCGACTCCCGAAACGGCAGCGCGGCGATCAGGGGCTGCAGATCGGACAGCGCGGCGTCGGCTGCGCCCAACACGAGCAGCCCCGCTATCCGACGTTCCTGCAGCTGCCCGCGCAGCTCCTCCAGCCGGGCCACCGATGATTGAGCCCATTCAGCGTCCGCGAACCCGCCGTACGGTCGGCCCCGCCACAAGGCCAGCGCCGAGTCAGCCCGCCGTACCGCGGCCTGCGCATGACCCGCCGCCAGTAGATCGCGTACCTCCGCCGCCGCCTGCGCGAACAGCAACGAATCCACGGTCGAGGGACCGCCGACGAGCCGGTAGCCATCGCTGTCGTTCACCAGCACCGACGGAGCCTGACGGCGGTCCCGGCCGGGCTCGAGCAGCTGCCGCAACCGCCAGACATGCGACGCGAGGGTCGACGCCGCCCCCGCCGAGACATGCTCGCCCCACGCGGCCTCCATCAACGCGTCGACCGAGACCCGCTGGTTGACATTGATTGTCAACAGCGCCAGCATCGCTGCCCCTCTGGTCCCGACCAGAGGCTGCTCCTGAGTGCCCGTCTCCACGACCAAGGCACCCAGGTCACGCACGCGCATGCCTGACGTTAGCGCGAGGCGTTTCGAGGGCGAACCGACGGCGAACCGCCGACGCAGGGCACGTTCAGCGACCGCCGGCACCCAACCGTTGTCCGGTCGACAGGTTCGGGCCCGCGACCGTGCCGAACAACTCGGCCGCCGTGAGCTGTTCGCCTTCCTGCCAGGCCCGTTCGTAGTCAGCCCGACTGAGGTGCTCACGCGTCGTCGCGAGGAGAGGGCGGGTCAGCTCTCGGTTCGGCCAAACCATGGCCGCACGCCGGGTTGCAGTGCGGGCGGCGGCATACAAGCGCGCCGCCTCGGGATAATCGCCGAGTTGGGCAGCGAAGTTGGCTTTCGTCTCGGTGAACATGCCGATCGCTCCGGTTCCCAGCTGCAGCTGCAGCGCCGCACACCGCTCGACCCACCGGAGACCTTCCCTCGGGCGGTTGGCGTGCAGAGCCCCGATGATCAAAGGCGCCGTCGAGATGAACCCGGCCGCCAGATGATTGACGGCATTGGCCCTCTGCTGCACAGACAACGCCAGCTGGACGGCCGCTTGGAGCCGCCCGGAAACGAGCATCGCGCAGCAGCTCACGGCGTCCGCGAGCAGGCTGAGGTCGGGATCTGCTACCGCGTCGGCCAGCCAGCTCAGCACCCGGTCCAGGTCACCCAGCATGTCGTAGGCCTCGCTGGTGTAGGCCGACATCGACAGGCCTGCCAGTGCCTCACCGACCTCGATGAGGCGGTCTGATGGCACGTTCCGGGCCTCGGCGTCAACCCCTTCGAGTAAGGGACGGACCAGGTCCAGGCGACGTTGGAGGGCGAGGGCCGAGGCCAGCGAGAGGCGGGCGAGGAGCTCGTCGGTCGGGTCCGTGCCCAGGACGACGTCGTGGCCGAGTTGCAGCCATCGGCTGCCTTCGACCAGACGCTCGCGGTAATACCAGTAATACGTGAGCCGGTGGGCCAGCCGCCCTCCCTCGGCCGTCGGTTCGTCGATCAGCCGGCGGGCCAGGGTCGCGCGCACCGTGGGGTAGTCGGCGTCGATTGCACGATCCCATGCCACCTCGGCGGCCGAGCCGAGCGGGGGTCGGGTCGCGATGAGCGTTGCGGTCCAGCCGTCCCGACGATCCAGGCACATCCGGGTCTCACCGGCGTCGTCGAGAGCGTGGCGGGCGTGGCCGCGGACCGTCGCCAATTGCCGGAACGCCGTAGGCCGACCGGGTCCGGACGAGCGCTCGGAGGTGAGCAGGGAGCGGTGCACGAGCTGGGCGAGGAGATCGTCGACGTCGCCGACATCGTCGCTGGCCGTACCGACCACGGCGCCGGCCAGATCGGCTGTGAACTCCCCGGGGAGAACGGATAATCGGCGGTGAGCAAGCTGCTCCGTCGGGCTGAGCAACTGATGGCTCCACTCGATCGCCGAGCGAACCGTGGCGCGATGGTCCCGTGGGCCTCGGTTGATCCGGCTCAGTCGGCTGGGATCAGCCGCCACCTGCACGGCGATGTCCCCTAGCGCGTGGCTGAGCGCCCGGGCCGCGGCGAGCTCGATCGGCAACGGCAAGCCGTCCACAGCGACACAGATCTCAGCGGCACGAGCAAGCACCTCGTCGTCGATCTCCATGGCGGGCGCGACGGCGGCCAGCCGTTGGAGGAACAGCTCGACGGCCGGCGCCGCCCTGGCGCGCACGGGACTGTCGTCATCGCTCGGGACACCGAGCGGCTCTAGCGTCCAGACGGTCTCGCCGTCGATGCCGATCGGCTCCCGGCTCGTGGTGAGAAAGCCGCACTCCGGTGGACCGCTCGGGTCGTCGAGCATGACATGCAGCAGCTGTTCGACGCTGGGCAGGACGTGCTCGCAATTGTCGAGCACCAAGAGAATTCGGCGACTCTGGAGATACCGTCGCAAGTCCTGAAGTGGGGTCGCGCCGGGTGAGGCAGCGAACCCGATGGTCGACACGACGACGTCCACCACGAGATCGAGGTCCGACACCGCCGTGAGGCCGACGAACCACTCGCCGTCCGGGAAGTCATGCGCAACGGCTCGAGCGGTCTCGACCGCGACCCGTGTCTTACCGCACCCCGCCGCACCGGTGACGGTGACCAGCCGGTGGCTCCGGACGATCTCGGTCAGCCGCTCGACGACGTCCGCCCGGCCGATGAGCGACGTCAACGGAGAGGGCAGATGTATCTCGACGTTTCGTGCCACTGTGACCGTGCGCTCGATGCGTTGGTTGAGACTCGGGTCGTTGCGCAGGATTCGCTGGTGCATCGCTTGCAGCTCAGGCCCCGGTTCGATGCCGACCTCCTCGACGAGCGCGCGCCGGGCCTCCTGGTACGCGTTCAGCGCCTCCTCACCTCGTCCGCTGCGGTACAGCGCCTCCATCTGCAGCGCGCGCAACGGCTCGCGGAAGGGCAGCGCCACGATGAGGGACTGGACGTCGCTGAGCGCGACGTCGACGGCACCCGCGGCCAGCAACCCCTCGATCCGGCGCTCCTGCAGTTGCTCACGTACCTCTTGGAGCCGGGCTACCGACGCCCTGGCCCACTCGGCGTCGGCCAAGGCACCGTACGGCTGGCCACGCCACAGGGCCAAGGCGGAGTCGGCGCGTCGGACCGCGGACTCTGCGTGACCCGCCGTGAGCAGGTCGCGCACTTCGCCCGACGCCTCGGCGAACAGCAGTGAGTCCACGGTGGAAGGTCCGCCGACCAGGCGGTAGCCGTCGCTGTCGCTCAGCAGAACCGTTGGAGACTGGCGACGGTCGCGACCGGGTTCGAGCAGCTGCCGCAGCCGCCAGATATGTGACGCGAGCGTGGAGGCGGCACCCGCCGAAACCTGGTCTCCCCAGGCCGCCTCCATGAGCGCGTCGACCGACACCCGTTGGTTGACGTTGATCGTCAGCCGGGCGAGCATCGCGGCGCCCCTCGTTCCCACGACGGGCTGCTCCTGTGTCCCTACGGCGACCACCAGGGCCCCGAGATCCCGGACACGCATACCCGACGCTAACGCACGTTCCTCGCCTACGCCCGGTCACACTTGTCGACGAACCGAGGTTGCTCAGGTGACGGCCGCTTCCTGCCGTTGAGGTACGCCATCCGACCGCCAGGGGTTCTCGGCCGAGACGGACACACGACGCTCGGCGAAGATCTTCTTGGCGACCTGGGTTGCGTTGATGGCTCGAGGGAACCCGCAGTACACCGCGGCGTGCAGGAACGCTTCGACGATCTCGTCGGGACTGAGACCGACCTCGAGCGCGAGCGGGATGTGCGCCCGCAGCTCGCTCTCCTCGCCGCCCTGCGACGTGAGCATCCCCAGCGTCAGCAACTGTCGGTCGCGCGGCGCCAGGGCAGGACGGGAGTAGATGTCTCCGTAGGCCCAGGCGACTGTTTGGTACCCGAGTTCCGGTGAGATGGCTGCCAGTGAGTCGGCAAGTTCGACCACGCCCTTCGCGTTGATTCGGTGCAGCACATCAACGCCGCGGTCGTAGCGAACGTCTCGCATGGCGGTGTCGTCGGTCATCGAATTGCTCCTTTGGTCTTGTCGAGGGCTTCATCGACCGCACTGCTGATCGAGCCGTACCAGGTCGGTCCGTGTCCCGGAATGAACATGTCGGCGTCCAGATCTCGCAGGGCCTGGAGTGAGCTGATCGCACGGCGTTCGTCGTGCGAGAAGTCAGCGGGCAGCAATCGAGGTCCCAGGCCGCGGAGGGTGGGATGGCCGCTCACGAGCGCGTCGCCACTGACGACCGCGCCGACGTTCGGCAAGAGGTAGCTGGTGTGGCCGGACGTGTGGCCGGGAGTGGCGACGGGGACTGGTTT
>CAXTNQ010000014.1:0-241 GCA_964245745.1 uncultured Jatrophihabitantaceae bacterium | reverse complement strand
AGCCGTTTGGCCACGTCGATCGGACCGCCCGTCTCGATCTTCTCGCCTCGCGCGTTGGGCACCTCCGCCGCGGCCATATAGATCGGCACGCCGTACGCGTCATGCAGGTGATTGAGGGCCCCGGTGTGGTCGGCGTGGGCGTGGGTCAGGAGGACGGCGCGCAGATCCTCGGGTCGTCGTCCCAGCGATCTAATGGAGCGTTCGACGTCCTGGGTGTCGCCTTCCCATCCGGCGTCGATCA
>CAXTNQ010000013.1:18683-28061 GCA_964245745.1 uncultured Jatrophihabitantaceae bacterium | reverse complement strand
CCGCCGCGACGTGCAGGAGCGGGTGTTCCGCGTCATGGGCATCGGCGAGGCCGAGGCGCAGGAGAAGTTCGGGTTCCTGCTCGACGCGTTCAGCTACGGCGCCCCGCCGCACGGCGGCATCGCGTTCGGGTGGGACCGGATCTGTGCACTCCTCTCCGGGTCGGACTCGATCCGTGAGGTGATCGCCTTCCCCAAGACCGGCGGCGGCGTCGACCCGCTGACCGGCGCCCCCGCCCCAATCCCCCCCGAGCAACGTCGCGAGGCCGGCGTCGACGCTCGACCCAGCCCGACACCCTGACGGTCCCACTCGACGATGCCGGCGCGGTGGTGTACCCAACCGCACGGCTCCGGCGGCACGCAATCGCATGAGCACGTCTCGGTTGACCGCGCGTTGCCGCGGCCTGACGCGACATGATCGCCGTCGAGGGGCGCCCGCGCCTCGACCGACCGAGCGGAATCCTGCTTGCCGACGCGCGCCTCGGGCACACTGAGGACATGATTGATTTCTCGCTCTCCGATGAGCAGAAGGCGATCCGCGACACCGCGCGCGAGTTCATCACCAACGAGATCGTGTCCCGCGAGGCGGAAACGCTGCGCCGCGAGCGCCGGGGCGAGCCGGGCATCACGCTCGAGGAGATCCGCGAGCTCCAACAGAAGGCCAGGAAGTTCGGTTTCTGGGGACTGTCCACGCCGGAGGAGTACGGCGGTATGGCACTGCCGGCCGTGACCCAGGCGCTGCTGTGGGAGGAGACCGGACGGACCTTCGTGCCGTTCCGGTTCGGTGGCGAGGCCGACAACATCCTGTACTACGCGAACGACGAGCAGAAGCGCGAGTTCCTGGTCCCGACCATCGAGGGCAAGCGGCTGTCCTGCTTTGCGATCACCGAGCCGGGCGCCGGGTCCGACGCGGCCAACATCAAAGCGAGTGCACGCCGTGACGGCGACGACTGGGTGATCAACGGCGAGAAGACGTTCATCACCGGTGGCAACGACGCCGACTTCGCCATCGTCATCGCCGTCACCGATCCCGCACAGGGCGCGCGCTCCGGGGCCACCGCGTTCCTCGTCGACCGGGCCATGGGCTGGACGTCGTCACCGATCCCGACCATGGGCGAGGGCGGTCCGGCGGCGCTCTCCTTCGTCGACGTGCGGGTGCCGGCGCGCAACGTGCTCGGCGATATCGGCCAGGGATTCCAGCTGGGGATGGAGTGGATCGGCAAGGGCCGATACCTCATCCCGGCGCGAGCCATCGGCGCCGCCGAGCGACTGCTGCAGATGGCGATCGACTACGCCAACACGAGGGAGACCTTCGGCCGACCGATCGGCACCAACCAGGCCATCCAGTGGATGATTGCCGACTCCGAGGCAGAGCTGGAACAGGCCCGTTGGGTCGTCTACCACGCGGCGTGGACGGTCGACCAGGGCCGCGACGCCCGTCACGCGTCGTCCCTGGCCAAGCTGACCGGCGCGACCATGGCCAACCACGTGGTGGACCGGGCGCTGCAGATCCACGGCGGCATGGGCTACACCCGGGAACTGCCCATCGAGCGCTGGTACCGCGAGGCGCGCCTCTGGCGCATCTTCGAAGGCACCGACGAGATGCAGCGGTTGATCATCTCGCGCGACCTGCTCCGTGGCTACACCAAGATCGCCGGCCACCTGACCTGAGTTGTCGACTACGACTGCGTCCCGCGTGACGCCGAGCGTTCGCCCGGCCCGCCCGCAGGATGTCGCGGCCATCGCCCGGATCTACGGTCACGCGGTCCGGTCGAGCGTGGCCACGTTCGATCTCGACGATCCACCGGCCGCGTACTGGGAAAGCAAGCTGTCCAGTCGCGAGGCGGGCGATCACGTGCTGGTCGTCGAGGACAGCGGACGCGTGAGCGGGTACGCCTACTCGTCGGCGTTCCGTCCGCGTCCCGCCTACGCCTGGACCCGAGAAACCTCGGTGTACCTCGCGCCGGACGCGTCAGGTCGCGGCCTGGGCACGCTGGTGTACTCCGACCTGCTCGCCCGGCTGCGCGCCGACGGCATGCACCTCGCGGTCGCGGTGATCGCCGTGCCCAATCCGGCATCGATCGCCCTGCACGAGAAGCTCGGCTACGAGCTCGTCGGCACCGTGCGGGAGGTCGGTCGCAAGTTCGACCGCTGGATCGACACCAGCTGGTACCAGCTCAGGTTGACGACCTGACCGCTCGAAGGAGCGAGGTACAGGTCTCCTCGTTCGAGCAGTCGACGGCAACGGCGAGAGCATCGCAAATCTCGCGCATGCGCCGGTCGCTCAACCGGCCGAGCCGATCGACGAGGACACCGAGCGAGACGCTCTCGACCGAATCGAGGTTGACCGCCGAGCGCCGCGGTGTCGGGTCGTCGCCGGGCGGCTCGATGCCGGGCAAGCAGAGCGGCCAGGGCTTCGTCGATCAATACGGCGTCGGTCGTGCCATTTCGAGTGCGCCGAGCCTGTGCCAAGAGCGTCGCATCCACCGTCGTACTCAATCGGGTGCGATTCATGCCACACCTGTGCCACGTCGCAGCTGGGGGTTGATCAGGCGGCGTGTGCTCCGGCCACGTCTTCCCCGGTCACGAGGTACAGCAGGGCCAGGCCGTACGCCTCGGCGGTGTCAACATGCTCGGTGACGTAGGACCGGCCGTTCACCTCGATCTCGACCCGCCAGCGTTCGTCGCGCCGGGTGAGGCGTCGAAAGGTGCCGCCGAGCAGTTCGCGCAGCTGGGCCTCGCTGGGTAGCCAGACCGAATCGTCCTGGTCGATGGAGTCCAGCGCCCACTCGGTCGTACCGGTGAAGCCGATCACCTCGCCGTGCGGCATGCGCTGCACGTCCACGGTCATGTCGGCCAGCACGAACACGTCCTCGTCCATGCCGCGGTCAGCGACGACGAACCGGTCGCCGGACGACGGCGTCCAGCGGACACCGCCGTCGCGCAACCGCCGGGACAGACTGGTCGAGATCACCCGGCCATTGTCCCGCGCGAAGTCTCGATCGCACTACCTAGGCTGGTGGGATGGTCGGCTCATGACCCTGTTCGAGACATCTCCAGCGCTAGCCGCGGACGAACGCATCGACGCCAACGCTCCGTTGGCGGCGCGGATGCGTCCGCGCACGCTCGACGAGGTGGTCGGGCAACGCCAGCTGCTGGCCGCCGGTTCCCCGCTGCGCCGCCTGGTCGAAGGCGACGCGCCGATGTCGCTGATCCTGTTCGGGCCGCCGGGCAGCGGCAAGACGACGTTGGCGCGCATCGTGGCCAGCGCGGCCAACCGACGCTTCGTGCAGCTCTCGGCCTTGAACGCCGGCGTGAAAGATGTCCGTGCCGTGATTGAGCACGCGCGCCACGATCTCGGAACGACCGGCGTGCCGACGGTGCTGTTCATCGACGAGATTCACCGTTTCTCCAAGACACAGCAGGATTCGTTGCTCGGCGCGGTGGAGTCGCGGGTCATCACCCTGGTCGCGGCCACGACGGAGAACCCCTTCTTCAGCGTGGTCTCCCCGCTGCTGTCCCGCAGCCTGCTCCTGACCCTCGAGCCGCTGGACGACGCGGACATCGGCCTACTGGTCGACCGGGCGCTATCTGACCAGCGCGGGTTGGGCGGCCGCGTGCGGTTGGCCGACGACGCCCGAGCGCATCTGCTGCGGATGGCCGACGGGGACGCCCGGCGCGCGCTCAACGCCGTCGAGGCCGCCGCCGGAAGCGCCTTGGCGGCCGGGCGTGACGTGATCGATCTGCCCACCCTCGAACAGGCCGTCGATACCGCCGCCGTGCGGTACGACCGCGAGGGCGATCAGCACTACGACGTCATCAGCGCCTTCATCAAGTCCATCCGCGGCTCGGATCCCGACGCTGCCCTGCACTACCTGGCCCGGATGATCGAGGCCGGCGAGGACCCGCGCTACATCGCGCGCCGGCTCGTCGTGCACGCCAGCGAGGACGTCGGGTTGGCCGACCCGACGGCGCTGCTGGCCGCGACCGCAGCGGCGCAGGCGGTCGCGCTCATCGGGCTGCCCGAGGCGCGACTCAACCTCGCTCAGGCGACGTTGCACCTGGCCCTGGCGCCCAAGTCCAACGCCGTGGCGTCGGCCATCGACGCCGCCCAGGCCGACGTCCGCGCCGGTCGCAGCGGGCCGGTCCCGCCGGCCCTGCGCGACGGCCACGATCCGACCAACCGGCGGTTGGCGCGCGCCGAGCGTTACCGCTATCCGCCGGACGCGCCGGAGAGCATCGTCGTCCAGCAGTACCCGCCCGACGGCCTCGTCGGGCGCGACTACTACCGCCCGTCGGGGCGAGGTGCGGAGCGGGTCATCGCCGAGCGATTGCCCCGCCTGCGCGCGGCCGTCCGGGGCTCCGCCGCGGCCGCGGAACGGGGCGATCCGACCGGGTAGGGTCGCGCTGTTCTGCGACCAGTCGTCCTGACGGAGAGGAAGGTCCCCTGTGTCCGGAGGGGAGATCGCCGCGCTGATCGCGGCCGGCGCGTTCGTGCTGCTCGTCCTGATGCTCGGCTGGGTGCTGCTCAAGCTCGGGCGCACATTGGACGAGACCACGCTCGCCATCCGGAAGGCGCAAGAGGGTACGACGCCGTTACTGGTCGGTGCTCAGAGCACGATCGAGGGCGTGAACGCCCAACTCGACCAGGTCGACGGCATCGCCAAGGGCGTCAACTCGATCACCACGAACGCCGCGGCGCTGACGTCGATCGTGTCGAGCACCGTGGGCAGCCCGTTGATCAAGGTGGCCGCGTTCAGCTACGGCGTGCGCAAGTCGGTAACCGATCGGCGTGATCGCGACGCCGTGCAGGAGGCCCGTCGCAGTCGGCGGGCCGCACGGTGAAGCGCCTGTTCTGGTTGGCGCTGGGCGTCACCGTCGGCGCGCTCGGCCTGCGGTGGCTGTCGCGCACCGCGGACCGGCTGCGACCGACGGCGCTCGCGCGCGAGGCGTCCGCCGGCCTGGGCTCGCTGACCGAGTCGGTACGCGAGTTCGCGGCCGACGTCCGCGACGCGATGGGACAGCGTGAGGCGCAGCTGCGCGAGGCGTCCGGTCTGGACACCGCTTCGGGACGGCACGCACTACCGGCCATGGCCGAGCCCGTGCCCACGGATCCCGCTCGCCGGAGCGTGCGGTGAGGACCGCCGAGATCGCCCAGCGGTTCCTCACGTTCTTCGAGACACGCGACCACCACCTCGTCCCGTCGGCGAGCTTGATCGCGAGCGATCCCACGCTGCTGCTCGTCAACGCCGGCATGGTGCCGTTCAAGCCGTATTTCCTGGGTCAGGAGACACCGCCCTATCCCCGGGCCACGACCGTCCAGAAGTGCGTGCGCACGCCGGACATCGACGAGGTCGGTAAGACGACCCGGCACGGCACGTTCTTCCAAATGTGCGGCAACTTCAGCTTCGGCGACTACTTCAAAGAACGCGCGATCCCGCTGGCTTGGGAGCTGTCGACCACCTCGGTCGACGACGGCGGTCTCGGTCTCGACGACACCCGCATCTGGGCCTCGGTCTACCGCGACGACGACGAGGCGTACGCGATCTGGCGGGACGACGTAGGACTGCCCGAGGCGCGGATCGTCCGCCGCGGAACTGCCGACAACTTCTGGTCGATGGGCGTGCCCGGCCCGTGCGGCCCGGACAGCGAGCTGTTCTACGACCGTGGGCCCGCGTGGGGTCCGGACGGCGGTCCGGACGCGTCCGAGGAACGGTTCATCGAGTTCTGGAATCTCGTGTTCATGCAGTACGAGCGCGGTGAGACCGACGAGGACATCCTCGGTCCGCTGCCCAAGCGCAACATCGACACCGGGCTCGGGCTGGAGCGCATGGCCATGTTGCTCCAGGACGTCGACAACCTGTACGAGATCGACCAGTTACGCCACATCCTCGACCAGGCGGCCCAGCTCGCCGAAAAGCGATACGGCGACCACCACGACGACGACGTGCGGCTGCGGGTGGTGGCCGACCACGTGCGGGCGTCGCTCATGCTGATCGGGGATGGCGTCACGCCCTCGAACGAGGGACGCGGCTACGTCCTGCGACGCATCATCCGGCGGGCCGTCCGGTCGATGCGGCTGCTCGGCTTCGACCAGCCCTCCCTGCCGCAGCTGCTGCCCGTCGCCCGGGACCTGATGGCGGCGACGTACCCGAACGTCGCCGAGGACTTCGAGCGCATCTCGTCGGTGGCCTACCGCGAGGAGGCCGCGTTCATGCGCACCATTGCGGCCGGGGTCACCATCTTCGACACCGCCGCGAGCACCGCCCGACAGCGCGGCCCGCAGCCCCTGCTGTCCGGCGAGGCGGCCTTTCAGTTGCACGACACCTACGGCTTCCCCATCGACCTCACCCTCGAGATGGCGAGCGAGCAGGGGCTCGCGGTCGACGAGCCGGGCTTCCGACGGCTGATGAGCGAGCAGCGCGAGCGGGCCAAGGCCGACGCGGCGGCGCGCAAGAAGGGCCTGCGCGGCGCCGACAGCGCGCCGCTGAGGGACTTGCGGGCGGCGGGCGAGACCCCGTTCACGGGCTACCAGGAGACCAGCACCGAGACGACCGTCCGCGGCCTCGTCCGCGACGGTGACCTCGTCGAGGTGGCGCAACCGGGCGAGACCGTCGAGATCGTGCTCGACCGGACGCCGTTCTACGCCGAGTCGGGCGGACAGACGGCGGACGAAGGCACGATCACGGTCGGCGACGGCCGGGTCCGGGTCACGGACGTGCAGAAGCCGGTCAAGGGTCTGATCGTGCACTACGGCGTCGTCGAGTCCGGGGAAGTGACCGCCGGCGCGGACGCGCTCGCCGAGGTCGATCCCGAGTGGCGGCGATCCGCTCGGCAGGCGCACTCCGGGACGCACGTCGTGCACGCCGCGCTACGTCAGGTCCTCGGGCCCCAGGCGCTGCAGAGTGGATCACTGAACCGGCCGGGCTACCTGCGGCTGGACTTCGCCTGGGGCGCGCCCGTCGCCCCGCGCACGTTGCGTGACATCGAGGACGTGTCCAACCAGGCGCTGCGGCGTGACCTCCCCGTGGCCGTCCACTACATGCCGCTCGAGCAAGCCCGCGAGTTAGGGGCGGTGGCTCTGTTCGGGGAGACCTACGACGAGATCGTCCGCGTTGTGGAGATCGGCGGACCGTGGTCGCGCGAACTGTGCGGCGGGACGCACGTCGAACACGCCGCCCAGATCGGCACCATCACCCTCCTCAACGAATCGTCGATCGGATCCGGGGTACGCCGACTCGAGGCGTACGTCGGTATCGAGGCCATGCGCTACCTGGCGACCGAACGGGCCATCGTCTCGCAGCTGGCCGACGCGCTGAAGGCCAAGCCCGAGGAGTTGCCCGACCGGGTGGCGGCCCTGCTCGAACGGGTGCGCGCGACCGAGCGAGAGGTGGATCGGCTGCGCGCGGCGTCGGTCCTGGCCGGTGCCGCAGATCTGGCCGGCCGCGCCGAGACCGTCGGTGACGTCATGGTGGTGGCCGCCGAGACACCGGCCGGGATCTCGGGCAACGACCTGCGCACTCTCGCCCTGGACGTCCGGGGACGGTTGCGGCCGGACGCGCCGTCCGTCGTGGCGCTGGGATCGCCCGCCGACTCCGGGGGCGCGTCGTTCGTCGTCGCGGCCAATCCTGCCGCACAGACGGCGGGGTTGTCGGCCGGCGGCCTGGTCAAGGTGCTGGCCGCCGAACTCGGCGCCCGCGGGGGCGGGAAGGCCGATCTCGCCCAGGGCGCCGGGGGAGACGCCGGTCGGCTCACCGCCGCGCTGGCTGCGGTGCGTGCTGACATCGCGAACCGTGACCGGTGACCGGTCCAGGGTGTATGGCTCGGCATCGACGTCGGCACGGTCCGCGTCGGCGTAGCGCGCAGCGATCCTCTCGGCGTACTCGTTTCCCCGCTGACGACCCTTCGCCGGGACCCGGAGGGAGACGCCGACGTGGCCGCCCTGGCGGAGATCGTCGGCGTCGAGTCAGCCGTCGGCGTGGTCGTAGGACTGCCCGTGACCTTGGCGGGACGTGAAGGTCCCTCGGCGGCGATGGCGCGCGACTACGCGCAGGCCCTCAGCCGGCGGATCGCCCCGATTCCGGTGACCTTTGTGGACGAGCGGCTGAGCACCGTCGCCGCGGAGCGTAAGCTCGCGCAGCGCGGCATCCGGGCACGTGACCGGCGCGGGATCGTCGACCAGGCCGCGGCGGTCGAGATACTGCAGCAGTGGCTGGCCCTAGCGCATTGACGTGAGGCGACCGGGCGGACCCGGGATCGGAGTGTGAGGGTGGCGTACGAGCGGCGGGACGCCACGCACGCTGCGGAGGGCCCGGGCGCCGGAGAGGCCACCGACGTGGCCGACCCGCATGGCCTGCTCTTCGGTACGGACGACCGCGAGGACGCCGGTTTCGACGGCTACGGACCTCCTCGCGGTACCCGCCGGCAGAGGCAGCGTCGCCGGGTGCGTCGCCGGCGAATGCTCGTCCTCGTTTCCGCCGTCATCGTGGTCCTCGTCGGCGGGGTGGTGGCCTGGTCGGTGATCCGGCCCGCGCTGTCACGGACGACCGTGGCCGACTGGACGGGCCCGGGCACCGGCCAGGTACAGGTGCGCGTCAACCCCGGTGACGGCACCCTCGCCATCGCCCAGACCTTGGCCCAGGCCGGCGTCGTTCGCTCCGCGCAGGCGTTCACGACGGCCGCGCGCGACAACCCGAACGTCGGCAACCTGCAACCAGGGGTTTATGAGCTGCGCGCCCAGATGTCCGGGGCACAAGCATTGGCGCTCATGCTCGATCCGGCGAGCCGTCGGGTGGTCAAGCTGACGATCCCCGAGGGGACGCTCGAGCGTGACGTGGTCGGCAAGCTGGCCACGGCGCTCGGCGTCGCGCCCGACCAGGTGCAGAAGGCGGCGGCCGACGTCGGCAACCTGGCCCTGCCGGAGGGGTACAGCCGCAACGGTGCCCCGCCGGCGTCCGCCGAAGGCTTCCTGTACCCGCTCACCTATTCATTCGACGCCGGGACCTCGCCGACCGACGCCCTGCAGCAGATGACCGCGCAGTTCATCGCGGAGGACCGCGAACTCAACTTCGCCGGCAGCGCCGCGGCCTACCAGGTGACGCCCTACCAGGCGTTGGTGATCGCGTCCATGATCGAAGGCGAGGCAAAGTACGACGCCGACCGGGCGAAGGTGGCGCGGGTGATCTACAACCGGCTCGCGGCCGGGACCGCACTGAAGATCGATGCCACCAGTCGGTACGGGGCGCTCGTCGCCGGCAAGGACCCGAGCGCCACCCCCTACGCGCAGCTCGATTCCCCTTACAACACCTACGTGCACACCGGTCTGCCGCCGACCCCCATCAACAACCCGGGCGCCCCCGCCCTGACCGCCGCCGTGCACCC
>CAXTNQ010000013.1:4120-18673 GCA_964245745.1 uncultured Jatrophihabitantaceae bacterium | reverse complement strand
GAAGCTGGCTGTTCTACGTGAACGGAGACGCGCAGGGGCACCTGAGCTTCTTCGACAACGAGACGGACTTCACCAAGGCGGTCGCGGTGTGCCGGACGAACGGCTGGGGCTGCGGCTGACGCCGGAAGGCGCGCGTGCCGCGGTGCTCGGGCATCCCGTGGCGCACTCGCTCTCGCCGGTCCTGCATCGCGCGGCCTACCAGGCATTGGGCCTGACCTGGACCTACGACGCGATCGACTGTGACACGGACGGACTGGCTCCACTGCTGGCGACGGCGGGCCCGGAGTGGGTCGGCTACTCGTGCACGATGCCGTTGAAGCGGACCGCTCTGGCGCTGGCCGCGAACGCCGGGTCCGCCGCGTCGACGGTGGGCGCGGCCAACACGCTGGTGCGAGACGGTGATGGATGGCGGGCCGAGAACACCGACGTCGACGGCGTGCGGGTCGCGCTGTGTGAGGTCGTCGACGCGGTGGACGCGGCCACGGTGCTCGGCGCGGGCGGGACGGCGCAGGCCACGATCGTCGCCTTGTCCGAGCTCGGCGCTCGTCGCTGCACGGTCGAGGTCCGCGATCCTGCGCGGTGCGGCGGGTTGCGGCGTACCGCCGAGCGAGCCGGCGTCGAAGTTTCCGTCCGCCCGCTCGGGGACGACGTGCTGCGGGGAACGGTCGTGGTCTCCACGCTCCCGCCCGGAGCGGCGGACGCGTGGGCACGTCGCTCGTGGCGCGCCGGGCAGGTCGTCCTCGATGTCGTGTATGCCGGCTGGCCGACGGCCCTGGCTCGCGCGGCCTCCGCCGCGGGCGCCACGGTGGTGAGTGGGGCTCAGGTGCTGCTGCACCAAGCCGCGGCGCAGGTCGTGATCATGACCGGCCGGCTCGCTCCGGTCGAGGCGATGCGCACCGCGCTACGGGCCGCGGCACCCGGGTGCGGCGTCTGAGGGTGCGTACCGTGGGCGGCATGGCGGGGACCACCACGCGCCGCAGTGTCGAACGCCTGCGCGGCACCGCCTGGAGGTCCACGCCGGACGATCTCGCCGTCGAAGCGCCGCTGTCCCTCGTCCTCGACGACGTGGTGATCGCCGTGTTGATGCGTACTCCGGGCCACGACCTCGAGCTCACCGCGGGCTGGTTACTGGTCGAGTCGGGCGTACGCGCCGCCACCGACATCGCCCGGCTGCGCCAGTGCGCCGACGGGGCTGACGATGCGCACGGTGTCGACGGTGTCGACGGTGTCGACGGTGTCGACGGTGTCGACGGTGTCGACGGTGCGCACGGTAACGACCGGGTGCACGTGACGTTGTCCGCAGGGGTGACCGCGCCCCGTCCGCGGGCGTACGTGACCACCGCGGCGTGCGGCGTGTGCAGCAGCGACGCGCTCGACCTCAGCCCACTGCAGTGGACACGACCGGCACGTCCGGGGTGGTCGGTCGACCCGGATGTGCTCGGGGCTCTGCCCGAGGCCATGCGCACGCGCCAGCGCGCCTTCGCCCGCACCGGCGGCGTACATGCGGCCGCGCTGGCGACCAGCGACGGCACCCTGCTCGTGGTGCGCGAGGACGTCGGCCGGCACAACGCCGTCGACAAGGTCGTCGGCTGGGCGCTGCTCGGTGCGCGGGTCCCCCTGACCGACCATCTTCTGGTCGTCAGCGGACGGGTGTCCTTCGAGATCGTCCAGAAGGCGGTGGCCGCCGGCGTGGCCGGTGTGGTGGCGGTGTCCGCGCCGTCCAGCCTGGCCGTCGACCTCGCCCGGCGGTACGGGTTACTGCTGGCCGGCTTGGTCCGCGACGGCCGGCTCAACGTCTACGCCGGAGCCGACTGGCTCGGCCCGCGCTTGACGTCCGAGCCGGACGCGATAGCGCACTAGTCCGTCGGCGTCCGTGCCGTCTTCGAACAGTCCGGCCCCGAGCAGGGTGCGCCGGCTGGCCACGTTGGCCGGCGTGGTCGCCGCCCGCACGACGGCGACGTCGTGTTCTCGAGCGACGTCAAGGAGCACGGTCAGGGCCTCCCGCGCGTAGCCCTCGCCGCGCACGGACGGGATCAGTCCGAAGCCGACCTCGACGGCGCCGTGTTCGTCCGGCCGGCCGAGAAAGCCGATGCCGCCGATCGCTCGTCCGTCGGCCAGCCGAGTGATCCGGTAGTAGCTGAACGCGCCCTGGTCGCCGTCCCGGCCGGTGGCGGCCAGGTACGCCGTGGTCGCCTCCCGGTCGCCCGCAAACGGATAGCCGGGGGCCCACCGGTCGTGATCGGCCGGCCGGGCGTCCGCGATCCGCCGGGCTTCGTCGACGCCGACCCGGTAGATCACTAACCGCCGGCCCGGATACCCGCCGGTGCGACGCGCGGCCAGGCGCTGAGCGGTGGCGGCTGCGTCCGCGAGGGCTTCCACCGACCCGCCCCGTCGGCCGGCGGCCAGCCCGACCAGGTAGGTGGTCAGCGGCGCGGCCGGTCGGGCGACCGCGTGCGCGGCGTCGCGTGCCAGGTCGAGCACGACATCGCGGTCGACCGCGTCTGGGTCGACGCCGAGTTCGGCGGCGAGGTCGGCCACCCACTGTTCCAGAGCGTTCACGTCCGCACCCGGCGCCGCGCCTCGGCGACGTCGGCCCAGGTGTCGCAGTCCGCCCCCCAGCCTGTCGGATCGGACACCACCCGGACGTCCGCGCCGTCGTGCAGGCGGCGCACGGCGACTCCGGCGGGAGCGCCGACGAGGGCGAGCGCGGCCACCAGCGCCGTCCGTCGCCAGGCCGCCGCGAGCGGGTTCGGCCGCCCGTCCGCAGCGGCGAGCGCGATCGCGTCGCCTCCTTGCGCCAGCGCGTCGAGCAGAACCGGGACGGCCGGCGCGATCCAGGGCAGATCGGCGGCGACGACGACCACCACGTCAGCCCGCGTGCGGGGCAGGCCGGCGGCCACCGCCGCCAGCGGACCGCCACCGACCGGCGCTTCGCGGCAGTGCACGACGTCCGGCGGTAGGTCGCGGACCGGCCCGACGACGACCCGACGGCCCGCCGCGCCGAGGGCGTGGAGAACGCGCCCCAGCAACGTGGCGTCGCCGACGGTCAGGCCCGGCTTGTCGACGCCGCCAAGCCGCCGGGCTCCGCCGCCGGCTGGCACGATCGCGTCGAACTCCACGCGCCCAGTCTCCGCCCGCTCACCAGTCGATAGGGTCCGCGCCCGTGAGCGTGCTGGCCGGTCTCGCGGCGCTGCCGGTCGCGGCGGCCGCGGCGCCGTACCTCGCCGGGTTGTCCGTCCGGGTGCCGGACCGGACCGACACGCAGTGGTGGCGGGGTGAACGGGTTTCCCGGGTGCGAGTGGGAACGTGTGCCGCTACCGGTGCGATTCTCGCCGTCCTTGCCGGGGTCGCGGCCGGATGGACCGCGGCCTGGCCGGCCTATGTGGTCCTGGCGCTCCTGCTCACCCCCCTCGTCGTCATCGACGTCGAGCACCATCGACTACCCGACCGGCTCGTCCTGACCGGGGTAGCCGTGGGGCTCGTCCTGCTCGCTGTCGCGGCCGCTGTTCGGCACGACTGGGCGAGCTTCGTCCGCGCCGTGGTGGCCGCGCTGGCGTGTGGCGGACTGTTCTTCGTGCTCGTCCTCGCGTCACCGCAGTCGCTCGGGCTCGGCGACGCCAAGCTCGCCGCGCTGCTCGGGCTCTACCTGGGTTGGCTGGGGTGGGGGGTGGGACTGGCCGGATTCTTCCTGGGTTTCGTCCTCGGCGGGGTCGTCGCGGTTGTCGCGCTGATCAGCGGCCACGCGTCCTGGAAGAGCCACCTGGCGCTCGGGCCCTCGCTCGCAGCCGGCGCCCTGCTGGCGGCCGCCCTGCACACCGGCTTCTGAGAGACTGACCGGGTGTTGCGCTACCTGACGGCGGGGGAGTCGCACGGTCCCGCGCTGGTCGCGATCCTCGAAGGTGTGCCAGCTGGAGTCCGCATCACCACGGCCGAAGTCGCTCGGCAGCTGAGCCGCCGCCGCCTCGGCTACGGCCGCGGCGCGCGGATGAGTTTCGAGGCCGATGAGGTCGAGCTGACCGGTGGGGTACGCCACGGGCTGACCCTCGGCGGCCCGGTGGCCGTGCGGGTCGGCAACACGGAGTGGCCGAAGTGGCAGACCGTGATGTCTGCTGATCCGGTCGAAGCGGATCTGCTCGCGAACCAGGCCCGGAACGCTCCGCTCACCCGGCCGCGTCCGGGTCACGCTGACCTCGCAGGCATGCAGAAGTACGACACCGACGATGCGCGTCCCGTTCTCGAACGAGCCAGCGCCCGCGAGACGGCCGCCCGCGTCGCCCTCGGTGCGCTCGCTCAGCGACTGCTGCACCAGACCGTCGGCGCGACGGTCCTCAGCCACGTCGTCGCGATCGGCGCGGTGGCGGCCCCATCCGACGCACGTCCGGAGCCCGGAGACGAGGACCAGGTCGACGCTTCGCCGGTGCGCTGCCTGGACCAGGGCACCAGCGCGGCCATGGTTGCGGAGATCGACGCGGCCCGCCGAGCCGGCGACACCCTGGGTGGCGTGGTCGAGGTCCTGGTGTACGGGCTGCCGCCGGGCCTCGGCAGCTTCGTACAGGGCGACCGGCGACTGGACGGCCGGCTGGCCGGCGCGCTCATGAGCATTCCGGCCATCAAGGGCGTCGAGGTCGGGGACGGCTTTGCCCTGGCTCGCCGCCGTGGCTCCGCGGCGCACGACGAGATCGTCCGCGACCCGTCCGGTGCGCTGCGCCGGGTGAGCGGACGGGCCGGTGGCACCGAAGGCGGCATGACGACGGGGGAGGTGCTGCGCGTCCGCGCGGCGATGAAGCCGATCTCCACGGTGCCGCGGGCACTCGCCACCGTCGACACGGCGACCGGCGAGGCGGCCGTCGCCATCAACCAGCGGTCCGATGTGTGCGCGGTGCCGGCGGCCGGCGTGGTGGCCGAGGCCGTTGTCGCCCTGGTCGTCGCAGACGCCGTCCTCGAGAAGTTCGGTGGCGACTCCGTCGACGAGACCCGGCGCAACGTCGCCGCCTACCGGGACCGGCTGGCCGAGCGCGGGTTGGCGTCCGACGTCGCCGAGCCGGCCGGACGCCTCTGATGGCTCCGCGTGCGGTGCTCGTCGGGCTGCCCGGCGCGGGCAAGACGACGGTCGGTCGCAGGCTGGCCGCCCTGCTCGAGGTGCCCTTCGCCGATTCCGACGGGTTGGTCGAGCGCGCGGTGGGCCGCAGCGTGCCTGAGATCTTCGCGACGCAGGGCGAGGCGGCGTTCCGCACGTTCGAAGCCGAAGCCGTCGCCGCGGCGCTGACCGACTTCGGCGGCGTGCTCTCGCTCGGTGGTGGTGCGGTGCTTGCGCCGTCGGCCCGACAGGCGTTGCGTGCGTCAGGGGTCCCTGTGGTGTTGCTGCGTACTCGCGTCCCGACCCTGACCGAGCGGCTCGGCGACGGGCGCGGGCGTCCCCTGCTCGCCGGTGACCCCGCCGGCCGGCTCGCCGATCTGGCCCGCGACCGTGAGCCGCTGTACCGCGAGATCGCCACCCTTAGCGTCGACACCGAACGGCGCACGGCGCGGCGCGTCGCCGAGGTCGTGGCGACCCTCCTGCCGGTCCATCAGCCGTGACCGACACCGTCGTCAGGGTTGGCGGTCCGCAACCGTACGACGTGGTCGTCGGCGAGGATGTGCTTCCCCGCGTGGGCTCCTATCTCGAGGGGGCACGGCGCGTTGCCGTCGTCCATCCGGCGGTCGTGCGTGCCACCGCGGACGCCGCCCGCACTCACCTCGGCGCGGCTGGGATCGAGGGTCACCTCGTCGAGGTGCCCGACGGCGAACGAGCCAAGACCCTTGCCGTCGCTGGCGCATGCTGGACGGAGTTCGGCCGACTCGGATTGACCCGCTCGGATGCCGTCGTCGCGGTCGGGGGCGGGACGACGACCGACCTGGCGGGCTGGGTAGCCGCCGCCTGGCTCCGCGGCGTGCGGATCGTGCAGGTACCGACGACGTTGGCCGGCATGGTGGACGCCGCGATCGGCGGCAAGACGGGGATCAACACCGAGCACGGCAAGAACCTCGTCGGGAGCTTCCACCCGCCCGCCGCCGTGCTGTGCGAACGCACCGCGCTCGAGACGCTGCCGGACGAGGACTACCGGGCCGGGCTGGCCGAGGTCGTCAAGTGCGGCTTCATCGCCGATCCGGCGATCCTCGACCTCATCGAGGCCGATCCTTCGGCGGCCAGCAAGCCGGGTAACGACGTCGAGCTCGATCTGATCAGTCGCTCGGTGCGGGTGAAGGCGGCGGTCGTCGCGCAGGACCTCACCGAGCAGGGGCCGCGAGAGGTCTTGAACTACGGGCACACGCTCGGCCACGCCATCGAGCGCGCCGAGGGGTACCGATGGCGGCACGGCGCCGCGGTGTCCGTCGGACTGGTGTACGCGGCGGCTCTCGGACGCCGACTCGGCCGACTCGACGACGCGACCGCGGATCGGCACCGCAGCGTGCTGACCGCGCTCGGGCTGCCCGTCCGTTATCGGCGTGAGGCGTTCCCGGCCCTGCTCGACACCATGCGGCTGGACAAGAAGGCCCGCGGGGCCCGGTTGCGGTTCGTCGTCCTCGACGGATTGGCTCGGCCGGCCGTCGCCGACGATCCGAGTCCGGACCTGTTGGCTGCCGCCTACGCCGAGGTGAGCCAGTGAGCGATCCGCGTGTGCTCGTGCTGAACGGGCCGAACCTGGGACGACTGGGGCGACGCGAGCCGTCGGTGTATGGCCCGGCCACGCACGACGAGCTGGCCGCCCTGTGTGTTCGCGCGGGCCAGGAACTGGGCCTGGAGGTCGACGTTCGGCAGACCGATCACGAAGGTGAGCTGCTGGGTTGGCTGCACGAGGCGGCGGACGAGCAGCTTCCGGTGGTGCTCAACGCCGCCGGACTGTCGCACACTTCGATCGCCCTGCGCGACGCGTGCGCGCAACGCACCGCCCCGCTGGTCGAGGTGCACATCAGCAACGTTCACGCCCGAGAGAGCTTCCGCCACCAGTCTTTCGTGTCGGCGGTCGCGAGCGGGAGCATCGTCGGCCTGGGCGTCGAGGGGTACGTCCTCGCCCTGTCATGGCTCTCGTCCGCGGTGGCCGGCGACCGGGCGGCTCAGTCCGACCACGTACGGTAGCGCGATGCCGCAGGAGTTCCGGCCGCCGGTGTCCTCGGTCGCGGGCGAACCTTCGACGCCTCCGGCCGCACTGACGCGCACCGAACGGCTACGCGCGCGACGGGCGAGCCAGCGCCGAACCCGTCGCCGCCGCCTGGGACTGGGCGGCAAGGCGATGTGCGCGGCCCTGGCGGTCCTCGTCTTGGCCGGTAGCGGCTGGGCCTGGGCGACGTACACGTCGTTCACGTCCTCGATCGCCACCGTGGATATCGGTCCGCCGAAGGCGCCGGCGGCGCCGGTCGGTGCGCCCGCGGCGGTCAAGAAGGACATCGACGGCAAGGACCAGAACATCCTGATCACTGGCAACGACAGCCGTGACGGCGCGACGCCGGCGGAGCTGGCCGAGATGCGGACGCAGGACGACGGCGGTGGCATCAATACCGACACGATGATGATCTTGCATCTGCCAGCGGACGGGACGAAGGCTACGGTCATCTCGTTCCCTCGCGACACCCTCGTGCAGATCCCGGGACACGACCCGAACAAGCTGAACGCCGCGTATCACGACGGGCTCAACGATGGCCACGGCGACCCCAACGCCGGCGCGCAGTTGCTCATCTCGACCCTGCAGAACCTGACCGGGCTCACTGTCGACCACTACGTCTCGATCGGGTTCTTAGGGTTCCTCCGCTTGTCCAAAGCGCTGGACGGAGTGTCGGTCGACCTCTGCGCCGCGCAACGCGAAGTCAACTCCGGCATCGATCTCAAGGCCGGCTGGTCGACCATCGAGGGTTCGCAGGCCTTGGCCTTCGTTCGGCAGCGGCACGACGTGCCGGGCGGGGACCTGGGACGGATCAAGCGGCAGCAGTACTTCCTCAGCCAGGCGTTCAAGAAGATGACCAGCGCCGGCACGCTCACCAATCCGGGCCGCATCGGTGGCATCCTGCACGCCATCGGCAGCACGTTGATCATGGATCGTGACCTGGCGAAGGACCCGCTGCAGCTGATCCAGCGCTTCTCCGACCTGGCGGCCGGCAATGTCACGTTCGCGACGATCCCTAATGACGGCAGCGATCCGGACAGTCCGGTTGGCTGGGTGTTCAAGTCCGACCCGAACGAGGTGCGCAGCTGGGCCGCCAACCTCGTCGGCCATCCGGCTGATCCGGCGCTGGCCGGCGCGCCGCCCGCGGCGCCGGGCAGCGTGACCGTCGACGTCGTCAACGCCACCGGCAAGCAGGACCAGGCGGCCGGTAACCTGCAACGGTTGGCACAGCTCGGCTTTCACGCCGGGCGAACCGACAGCCGGGATCCGTTGCCGATCACGACCGTCGAGTACCCCGCCGGCCAGCAGGGCGCCGCCAAGGCGGTGGCCGCGGTCGTCCCCGGAGCGCAGCTGGACATGGTCCCGGCGGTGAGGCGGGTGCGCGTGGTCCTCGGCGAGAACCGCCGTCAGGTCACGGCCCGCGCGGCCGCCACTGCCACCCGTCGGGCCCCGACCGCCGCGCCGTCCTCGTCGGCTGGCGTGGCCAACGCCCAGCAGATCACTTCGGGGTGCATCGACTAGGAGCCCATGAGCCGCGTACGCGGCGGATCGGAGCGCCGCGCTTTCTGCGCTTTCCCGCGGGGAGACGCGACATGATGACCGCCCGGAGCTGGCGTGGGGCAGGCGCGGGGCGGCTCCCCGGTGAATCCCGCGCCGGTAGACTCGTTCTGGGCGCCCGGGACGAGAGCGGTGCGTCCGTCCCCCGCGAGCAAGGAGCGGTCAGACCGTGGCGACCACGAACGACCTGAAGAACGGCCTGGTGCTGAACCTGGACGGCCAGCTGTGGACCGTCGTGGAGTTCCAACACGTGAAGCCCGGCAAGGGTGGGGCGTTCGTGCGGACGACGCTGAAGAACGTGTTGTCCGGCAAGGTGGTCGACCGGACGTTCAATGCTGGGACCAAGGTCGACACCGCCAATGTCGACAAGCGCGACATGACCTACCTCTATCGCGAGGGTTCGGACTTCGTGTTCATGGACTCCGACACGTACGACCAGGTGCACGTGCCGGCGGACACGGTGGGCACCAACGCGGACTACCTGCTCGACAACGCGTCGGCGATGGTTGCCGTCCACGACGACACCCCGCTCTACGTGGAGCTGCCGACCAGCGTCGAGCTGGTGATCTCGCACACTGACCCAGGCGTGCAGGGCGACCGTTCGACCGGGGGCACCAAGCTCGCGACCCTGGAGACCGGCGCCGAGATCCAGGTGCCGTTGTTCGTCGGGACAGGCGAGCGGGTCAAGGTCGACACCCGCGACGGGCGCTACCTCGGCCGCGTGGCCGGCTAGCCGCCCGAGACTCGAGGTCGTCGCAGTGGCCGCCCGGTCACGCGCCCGCAAGCGTGCGGTCGACGTGCTCTACGAGGCCGACCTGCGGAGCAGGGACCCGGTGGACACGCTCGCCGACCGCGTCGCGCTGGCCGAGCCGCCGGTGAACGACTACACGGTGACGCTGGTCGAGGGGGTGGCCGGCCACCGCGAGCGGATCGACGAGATCGTCGGCCGCTACGCCGAGGGCTGGACGCTCGACCGGATGCCCGGCGTGGACCGGGCCGTCCTGCGGGTGGGCGTCTACGAGCTGTTGTGGCGCGACGACGTTCCGCCGGCGGTGGCCATCGACGAGGCGGTTGAGCTGGCCAAGACGCTCTCGACCGACGAGTCCCCGCGGTTCGTCAACGGGTTGCTCGGGCGGGTACTGCGCGAGGAACCCACCGAGCCCGTGGCGCCCGGAACTGACGCGGCAACGCCCTAAGCCGGTTCGCCGTCCAGGATCAGCGAGTCGGGCGCGAGGACCTGCCAGCGCACCAGCCGCTGGGTGAGGTCCTCGACGGACGTGTCGTACATGATGGCCAGCGAGCGCAGGTCCTCCGACCGGATCGACAGCACCCGGTTGCCGTAGTCGCCGCGCTGGCGCTGGATGGCGGCCACGAAGCGCATGAGCTGCCCGGCGTCGTCCGGTGGCAGGGTCTGCAGCCGCTCCAGGTTGATGACGATCTTGGTCAGGCCGGACGACCCGGTGGCCGGGTGGTTCTCGCGGGGGAGCAGTTCGCCGACCGGCACGCCGTAGAACTCCGCGAGCTCGGCCAGCCGCTGGACCGATACGGCGCGGTCGCCACGCTCGTAGGAGCCCACGACGACCGCCTTCCAACGGCCGCCTGATTTGCGCTCCACGCCATGCAGGGACAGGTGCTGCTGGGCCCGGATCGAACGCAGCCGGGCGCCCAGGGCTTTGGCGTACTCACGGGTCGTCCCGGCGTCGTCGGCTGCGGTGGGTAACGATGAACCGGTCAAGGCATCCTCAATCGTTGGTCTTTCTGCCGCGATGATGCGGCCGACGGTAACGCGCGGTGACTAGCTCGTCAATGCGCTCACATCTGCATCAGCGCTGTTACAGTGGCCGTGCTTCGGCATCCTTTAAGGGCCGTCCCGTGAGGCGGAGAAGGAGATCTGGTGTCGCTGGCTGCCCAGCCTGCCCGTGTCCGGGTACTCGACTCCCGCGATCTCGCGCGGACCGTCGACCGTATGGCTCATCAGATCCTCGAGCGCATTGCCGGTGCCGACGCCGTCCTACTCGGCATCCCGACGCGAGGCGTAAGTCTGGCGCGCCGGCTCGCGCGCCGGATGGGTGACTTCGGCGGTGCGTCGTTCGACGTCGGTGTGCTGGACGTGACGCTGTACCGCGACGACCTGCGCCGGCAGGCCGTCCGTCCGCTGCAGGCCACGGTCGAGCCGCCGGAGGGTGTGGACGACCGGGTGGTCGTGCTCGTCGACGACGTCCTCTACTCCGGCCGAACCGTGCGTGCGGCCCTCGACGCCCTGCGCGACCTCGGACGCCCACGGGCCGTCCACCTGGCGGTCCTGGTCGACCGTGGCCATCGCGAGCTGCCGAGCCGCGCCGACGTGGTGGGCAAGAACCTGCCCACGTCGGGCGCGGAGACCGTCCGCGTCCAGCTGGAGGAGGCCGACGGCGTCGACGGGGTCTACCTCGTCGAACCGACCCCGCCGTCGATGGGCGCGGTGGCCCGCTGATGCGCCACCTGCTGTCGGCCGCCGATCTCGACCGTGACGCGGCCGTCAAGGTGCTCGACACCGCCGCGGAGATGGAGCGCGCGGTATCCGGCCGTGAGGTCAAGAAGCTACCGCCGCTAAGAGGCCGCACGGTCGTCAACTTCTTCTACGAGGACTCCACCCGCACGCGCACCTCGTTCGAGCTGGCCGCGAAGCGACTGTCGGCCGATGTCGTCAATTTCGCGGCCAAGGGGTCGAGCGTCTCCAAGGGCGAGTCGCTCAAGGACACCGCGCTGACCCTCGAGGCCATGGGCGCCGACGCCGTGGTCGTGCGGCATCCCGCGTCCGGAGCCGCCCACCGGCTCGCCGGCTGGGTGCGCGGCAGCGTCGTCAACGCCGGCGACGGCGCGCACGAGCACCCAACCCAGGCCCTGCTCGACGCCTACACCATCCGGCAACGGTTGCGGGGCGGGACCGGCGACCTCGCGGGACTGCGCGTGAGCGTCGTCGGCGACGTCCTGCACTCGCGGGTGGCGCGGTCCAACGTGGCGCTGCTGTCGACGCTCGGTGCGGACGTCACGCTCGTCGCTCCGCCCACCCTGCTGCCGATCGGCGTCGAGGCGTGGCCCGGCCGCACGTCCTTCGACCTCGACGCGGCCCTCGCCGGCGCGGACGTGGCCATGATGCTGCGCGTGCAGCGCGAGCGGATGAACGCCGCGTTCTTCCCGAGCGAGCGCGAGTACGCCCGCCGTTACGGCCTGGACGCCCGGCGGCTGGGCCTGCTCGCGCCGGACGGCATCGTCATGCATCCCGGGCCGATGAACCGGGGGATGGAGATCTCGGCCGAGGTGGCCGACGACCCGAAGCGGTCGACGATCGTCGAGCAGGTCACGAACGGGGTCAGCGTGCGCATGGCTGTGCTCTAGCTGTTGCTGGGCGGTGCGTCGTGAGCGCGCCGCTCGTCATGCGGAACGTCCGGCCGTACGGCGAGGAGCCCGTCGACGTCCGGCTCGCTGACGGCGTGATCGCCGACATCGGTTGCGGCATCTCGATCGCTTCGGACGACGACGTGCTCGACGGCGAAGGAGCGGTGCTGCTGCCCGGGCTCGTCGACCTGCACACCCACCTGCGCGAACCCGGCCGCGAGGACGCCGAGACCGTCGCCACCGGGTCGGCCGCGGCCGCGCTCGGGGGCTACACCGCGGTGTTCGCCATGCCGAACACCGATCCGACCGCCGACACGGCGGGCGTCGTCGAGCAGGTGTGGCGGCTTGGCCGGACCGCGGGCTTGGTCGATGTGCAGCCGATCGGCGCCGTGACCGTCGCCCGGGCCGGACACCGGCTCGCCGAGTTGGGCGCGATGGCGGACTCGGCGGCGCACGTGCGGGTGTTCAGCGACGACGGCGCCTGTGTCGACGACCCGCTGATCATGCGGCGTGCGCTGGAGTACGTCCGCGCGTTCGACGGCGTGATTGCCCAACACGCCGAGGATCCGCGGCTCACCGTCGCTGCCCAGATGCACGAGGGCGAGGTATCGGCGCGCCTCGGCCTGGCCGGTTGGCCGGCGGTGGCCGAGGAGTCGATCGTTGCCCGGGATGCATTGTTGGCCGGCCACGTCTCGTCCCGCGTGCACGTCTGTCATCTGTCGACGGCCGGCGCGGTGGAGATCGTGCGACTGGCCAAGCGGGCCGGCCTGCCGATCACCGCCGAGGTGACGCCCCACCACCTGCTGCTGACCGACGACCTGGCCGAGACGTACGACCCGCTGTACAAGGTGAATCCGCCGTTGCGGACCGCGGCCGACGTCGCGGCGCTGCGCGCGGGACTCGCCGACGGCACGATCGACTGCGTGGCCACCGATCACGCGCCGCACGCCGCCGAGGACAAGGAGACGGAGTGGGCGGCGGCCTCGCCCGGCATGCTCGGTCTGCAGACCGCACTGTCCGTGGTGATCGAGACGATGGTCCGACCCGGCCGCCTGGACTGGCAAGCCGTAGCCGACCGGATGAGCACCGCACCGGGGCGGATCGGCCGGTTGGCCGGCCACGGTCGGCCGATAGCCGTCGGCGAGCCGGCCAACCTCGTCCTCGTCGATCCCGACGCTCGCACGACGGTGTCGGCGGACGACCTCGCCTCGCGTTCCCGCAACACGCCCTACGCCGGCCGCGTGCTGTACGGACGTGTCATGGCCACGGTGTTGCGCGGCCGACCGACGGTCGTGGACGGTCGGCTTCGGGCGGAGGCCCTGCGTGCCTGAGGCGATTCTCGTGCTGGAGGACGGCCGCACGTTCGGCGGCGACGCGTACGGCGTGCGCGGTGAGACGATCGGTGAGGCCGTCTTCGCCACCGGGATGACCGGTTATCAGGAGACGCTGACCGACCCGTCCTACCACCGCCAGGTCGTGGTGCAGACCGCGCCGCACATCGGCAACACCGGGATCAACGACGAGGACGCCGAGTCGGAGCGGGTCTGGGTGGCCGGGTACGTGGTCCGCGACCCCGCGCGCCGGCCGTCGTCCTGGCGGGCGACGCGCAGTCTGGACGACGAACTGGATCGCCAGGGGATCGTCGGCATCAGCGGAGTCGATACCCGGGCTCTCACCCGGCACCTGCGCGAACGGGGAGCCATGCGCTGCGGGATCTCCTCGGCCGGCGCGGACCGCGAGCAACTGCTGTCCCGGGTGCGCGACGCACCGTCCATGGCCGGCGCCGATCTGTCGGCCGACGTCACGACCGCCGAGCCTTACCGGGTCGACGCGGTTGGGCCGCGCCGATTCACCGTGGCCGCCCTGGACTTCGGGATCAAGACTATGACTCCGCGCCGGTTGGCCGAGCGCGGCGTCACGACGCACGTCCTGTCGGTGCCGAGCACGCTGGCTGACATCCGGGCGACCGGCGCGGACGCGGTGTTCCTGGCCAACGGCCCCGGCGACCCGGCGACGGCCGACGCGGCCGTGGCCACCGTGCGCGACGTGCTGCGCGCCGGGATGCCGGTATTCGGCATCTGCTTCGGCAATCAGGTGCTCGGGCGGGCGTTCGGCTTCGGGACCTACAAGCTGAGGTACGGGCACCGCGGGCTGAACCAGCCCGTGCTCGACCGGGCCACCGGGCGGGTGTCGATCACCGCGCACAACCACGGGTTCGCCGTGGACGCGCCGCTCGACCGCGCGGTCGAGTCGGAGTTCGGCGCCGTAGAGGTCAGCCACGTCGGGCTCAACGACGGAGTCGTCGAGGGCGTCCGGGCGCGGGACGTGCCGGCGTTCGGCGTCCAGTACCACCCCGAAGCGGCGGCCGGTCCGCACGACGCGGCATACCTGTTCGACCGCTTCGTGGACTTGCTGGAAGGCGACAGCGAGCGGGGACCGGAGCGAGCGCGGAGCCGACCACTGATGCTCGGCGAGGCCG
>CAXTNQ010000013.1:0-4020 GCA_964245745.1 uncultured Jatrophihabitantaceae bacterium | reverse complement strand
AGCGAGCGGGGACCGGAGCGAGCGCGGAGCCGACCACTGATGCTCGGCGAGGCCGGCTGATGCCGCGACGAACGGACATCGAGCACGTGCTGGTCATCGGGTCCGGTCCGATCGTCATCGGGCAGGCCTGCGAGTTCGACTACTCCGGCACGCAGGCGTGCCGCGTGCTGCGTGAGGAGGGCCTTCGGGTCAGCCTGGTGAACTCCAACCCGGCGACGATCATGACCGATCCCGAGTTCGCGGACGCCACCTACATCGAACCGCTGACCCCCGAGTACGTCGAAAAGGTCATTGCAGCGGAACGCCCCGACGCGCTCCTCGCGACGCTGGGCGGCCAGACCGCGCTCAACCTGGCCGTCGCGTTGCACGACAACGGGGTGCTCGAGCGCTACGGCGTCGAACTCATCGGTGCCGACATCGAAGCCATCCGCCGCGGGGAGGATCGCCAGCGTTTCAAGGACATCGTGCGCGGCGTCGGCGCGGACGTCCCGCAGTCTCTGGTCTGCCACAGCCTCGAACAGGCCTTGACCTTCGCCGCCACCGTCGATCACCGGGTGGTGATCAGGCCGAGCTTCACGATGGGCGGCCTCGGTTCCGGGCTGGCCGAGAACGAGGACGAGGTGCAGACGATGGTGGCGCGGGGGCTGGCCGCCAGCCCGGTG
Source organism: uncultured Jatrophihabitantaceae bacterium (assembly GCA_964245745.1). Taxonomy (GTDB): domain Bacteria; phylum Actinomycetota; class Actinomycetes; order Mycobacteriales; family Jatrophihabitantaceae; genus CAXTNQ01. The sequence continues at coordinate 3,358 of CAXTNQ010000013.1, read as the reverse complement.
CACGAGGTGCTCGTCGAGCAGAGCGTGCGCGGGTGGAAGGAGTTCGAGCTGGAGCTCATGCGCGACCGCCACGACAACGTGGTCGTCGTGTGCTCCATCGAGAACGTCGACCCGATGGGCGTGCATACGGGCGACTCCATCACCGTGGCGCCGGCCATGACCCTGACCGACCGTGAGTACCAGCACATGCGCGACGTCGGTATCGCCGTGCTACGCGCGGTCGGCGTGGACACCGGCGGCTGCAACATCCAGTTCGCCATCAACCCGGTGGACGGGCAGCTGGTCGTGATCGAGATGAACCCGCGCGTCTCCCGGTCGAGCGCGCTCGCCTCGAAGGCGACCGGTTTTCCGATCGCGAAGATCGCCGCGCGGCTGGCCGTCGGGTACACGCTCGACGAGATTCGCAACGACATCACCCGCGAGACACCGGCGGCCTTCGAGCCGGCGCTGGACTACGTCGTGGTCAAGGTGCCGCGCTTCGCGTTCGAGAAGTTCCCGGGCGCCGACCCCGTGCTGACGACGCACATGAAGAGTGTCGGCGAGGTCATGGCCATCGGCCGCAACTTCACCGAAGCCCTGGGCAAGGCGTTGCGTTCGACGGAGACGAAGGACGCCGGATTCTGGACGCGTCCGGACCCCGAGCTCTCCGAGGACGAGCTGCGGACGGCGATCGCCACCCCGGCCGAGGGCCGGCTCTACCGTGTCGAGCAGGGCTTGCGCGCCGGCCTGTCCGTCGAGGATCTGGCCGCGTTGTCCGGAATCGATCCCTGGTTCGTCGACCAGATCGCCCAACTGACCGAGTTGCGCGAGGAGATCGCCGAGGCACCGGCGCTCACGCCCGAGCTGCTCCTACAGGCCAAGCGGCACGGCGTGTCCGACCGCCAACTCGCTGCGCTGCGTCCGGAGCTTTCCGGCGAGGACGGGGTGCGACTGCTGCGCCGGCGAGCGGGCCTCCGGCCGGTGTTCAAGACCGTGGACACCTGCGCGGCGGAGTTCGCGTCCCGTACGCCCTACCACTACTCCTCCTACGACGAGGACACCGAAGTCGCTCCGCAGCCCGACCGGCCCAAGGTGATCATCTTGGGCAGCGGGCCGAACCGGATCGGTCAGGGCATCGAGTTCGACTACTCGTGCGTGCACGCGGTCATGGCGTTGCACGACGCCGGCTACGAGACCGTGATGGTCAACTGCAACCCGGAGACGGTGTCGACCGATTACGACACCGCCGACCGGCTCTACTTCGAACCTCTAACGCTGGAGGACGTGCTCGAAGTCGTACACGCCGAGCAGGAGTCCGGCGACGTGGCCGGCGTGATCTGCACGCTGGGCGGCCAGACGCCGCTCGCCCTCGCGCAGGCCCTGAAGGATGCGGGCGTGCCCGTGCTCGGCACGCAGCCCGAGGCCATCGACCTCGCCGAGCACCGGGGCGCGTTCGGTCGCCTGCTGGCCGACGCCGGACTGCCCGCGCCGCGGCACGGGACGGCGACGAGCTTCGGAGAGGCCAAGGCGGTGGCCGACGCGATCGGCTACCCGGTGCTGGTCCGGCCGTCGTACGTGCTCGGCGGACGGGGCATGGAGATCGTGTACGACGAGGCGATGCTCGCGTCCTACATCAGCCGGGCCACGGAGATCACCCCGCAGCATCCCGTGCTCGTCGACCGCTTCCTCGACGACGCCATCGAGATCGACGTGGACGCGCTGTACGACGGGGCCGAGCTGTACCTCGGTGGGGTCATGGAGCACATCGAGGAAGCCGGGATCCACTCCGGCGACTCGGCGTGCGCTTTGCCGCCGATTACGCTCGGCGCGCGCGACATCGCCGAAGTGCGGGCGTCCACCCAGGCCATCGCTGAGCGGGTCGGCGTGCGCGGACTGCTCAACGTCCAGTACGCCATCGCCGCCGACGTGCTGTACGTGCTCGAGGCCAACCCGCGCGCGAGCCGGACCGTCCCGTTCGTCTCGAAGGCCACCGCCGTGCCGCTGGCCAAGGCGGCGGCGCGCATCGCCGTCGGCGCCACCATCGCGCAGCTGCGCGCCGAAGGAGTGCTCCCAGCGGCCGGTGACGGCGGGGACCTACCTGCGGACGCGCCTATCGCGGTCAAGGAAGCCGTGCTGCCGTTCCAGCGCTTCCGCGGTCCGGACGGGCGGCAAATCGACTCGCTGCTCGGGCCGGAGATGAAGTCCACGGGCGAGGTCATGGGCTTCGACGACGTGTTCGGGACAGCCTTCGCCAAGAGCCAGGCAGCTGCCTACGGCTCGCTGCCCGTGAAGGGCACGGTGTTCGTGAGCGTGGCCAACCGAGACAAGCGGGCGGCCATCTTCCCGGTGCGCCGGCTGGCGGATCTGGGCTTCCGGATCCTGGCCACGGCGGGGACGGCGCAGGTGCTGCGGCGTAACGGGGTGACGGCCGAGGTGGTGGCGAAGTTCTCCGAGGGAGGGGACACCATCGTCGGGCGGATCGCCGCCGGTGAGGTCGACCTCGTCCTCAACACGCCGTTCGGCGCACCCGGCAACTCGGGGCCGCGGGTCGACGGCTACGAGATCCGCACCGCCGCGGTCGGCGCCGGGATCCCGTGCCTGACCACCGTGCAGGCCGCGGCGGCGGCCGTACAGGGCATCGAGGAGCTCGTCCGCGGCGAGGTCACCGTCCGGTCGCTGCAGGCCCGGCACGCTCAGATGCGCGCGCCGCGATGAGCGTCCGGCCGCCGGTTCAGGAGCGCGGGGTCATCGTCGCGCGTGAACCCGCCGGCGCCTACGTGCAGTTCGCGGTCGCGGCCACGAACGTCGGACGGGGCTTCGCGCCGGGCCAGTTCGTGGCCGTCGCGGTCGGCGGCGCGCAGACCTCGATGGTGCTCCGCCGGTCCTTCGCATTGTCCGACGCCGGGGACGGTGTCGTCCGTTTCGTCGTCGCGGCGCGCGGCGCCGGGACGCGATGGCTGGTCGACCAACCCGTCGGCGCCGAGCTGGACCTGGTGGGCCCGCTCGGCACGCCGTTCCCCGCACCGGCGCCCGGTCCTGCGGTGCTGGTTGGTGGCGGCTACGGCACGGCGCCGCTGCTTCCGCTCGGCCGGCAGCTCGCCGCGCACGGTGTCGGGTTCGTCCTGGGCGCAGCCACCACCGAGCGGCTGTACGGCGTCGACGCGGCGGAGGCCATCGGGCCGGTGGTCGTGACAACAGACGACGGGTCATCCGGTCGGCGTGGTCTGGTCACCGACGAGCTGGGCCGGGCCGTCGAGGGATGGGGCGCGCGCACCGTCTACGCCTGCGGGCCGATGGCCATGCTCCGCGCGGTCGGAGACATAGCGGAGCGCTACGGCCTGCCGTGCTACGTCGCGGTCGAAGAGGCGATGGCCTGCGG
>CAXTNQ010000012.1:19677-30038 GCA_964245745.1 uncultured Jatrophihabitantaceae bacterium | reverse complement strand
GATGGCCGGTGCGCACCATCGGCTGCGGTATCGGCTGTCCGATCAATTGTTCCGTAATCGGTACGCGCGCCGTCTCGAGCTCGAGTTCCTGGAGAAGGCGCACTTGCTGCTCGACATGCTCGGTATCGGCCAGGATGCCAACCTCGACGCGTCGTCGTTGCCCTACGGGGCGCGCAAGGTCGTCGACATGGCTCGAGCCACCATTGCGGGACCGAAACTCCTCCTGCTCGACGAACCCACATCCGGTCTGGACCACAACGAGCGGGACATCGTCACGGCCACCCTGGTGGCGTTGCGGGAGGCCCGCTGCGTTGGAATCGTCGCGGTCGAGCACCACATGGATGTCGTGCGAACTGCCGCCACCTCGGTTACCGCTCTCGAGGCCGGCTCCGCTCTGATGACCGGAACTCCTGACCAGGTGCTCGGCTCCGAGAAGTTGAAGGAAGCGTTCGCGTACGGGACGTCGGGGAAGGTGATTCCGCAGACAGCGGACGAGCCGTCTTCGCCGGCCGATTCGTCGAGAGTGAGCTGATGTCATGGAGCAGTTCGTCGTTTCGATCACGAGCGGCATCTCTCTCGGCGGCGTCTACACACTGATCGCCCTCGGAGTCGTTGTCGCGTACCGCGCGACCGGGACGTTCAACTTCGCGCACGGTGAGCTCGTCACCCTCGCCGCGTTCGTCATCGCCAGTAAGGCTGCGTCGTGGGGCACCCCGGCTGCGTTCGTCCTTGCTCTGGTGGCTCCCGCGGTCGTCACCGCGCTGTTCTATCTCGTCGTCCTCAAGAACTTCAGCGGCGGCGCATCCAACTTCGCAGCAGTTATCGCCACCCTCGGCCTCGGTTCGATCCTCGACGGCGCTCTGGTTCTGCTCTTCGGGAACGGGTTGTACAAGCTTCATTTTCCCGGACTCCCGACGGGCACTGTGACGATCTTCAACGTGAACGTGGCCTCGAGCAAGTTGGTGATCGCCGTCATCGCCATCGTCATCACCATTGCGTTGTCGCTCACGTTGCGGTGGACGGCATTCGGTCGGTCGTTGTTCGCGGCCGGCCAGAATCCGCTGCTGGCCAGCCAAGGCGGCATCAACATCCGCTTGATCCAGGTGGCGGCGTGGACGCTGGCTGGAGTACTGGCCGGCATCGGCGGAATCGCGTTCGCGTCGACGAACGCGGTGGATGCGTCGGTGGTCGCGCTGGCTTTCGCGGCGTTCCCCGCGATCTTGATCGGTGGCATGGACAGCATCCTCGGCGCGCTCATCGGTAGTTTGATCATCGGTCTGTCGCAGGGATTCATGACCACGTACGTAGGCCCGGACTACGTCAACCTCGTGACGTACGGTCTGCTGCTGGTCGTTCTTCTGATCAAACCGAACGGCCTGTTCGGTACCCGACACGTGACGCGGGTGTGACGACCATGAGCGAAAAGCAGAACCTCGACACCTATCGCGAGCCGCGGAAAGTCTTCGACGCGACTCGCATACTGACCGTGCAGATCGTGGTCGTGGCGCTCGCCGCGGTGTACTTCATGTACTCCAACACCGACTACCTCAACGTGTTCAACGCGGTGCTGCTGGCCTCGCTCGGCGCCGTTGCTCTGAACCTGCTCATCGGTACCGTGGGGCTGGTCTCGATCGGGAACTCCGCGTTCCTCGCGGTCGGCGCGTTCTCGTCCGTGTTCGCCATGAAGATCAACATTCCGTTTCCTCTCGACGTCGCATTTGCCGGCGTCGTCGCCGCGCTTGCCGGCCTGATCATCGGCCTACCCGCCGTCCGGCTACGCGGCCTGGAACTGGCCCTGGCCACCCTGGCCGGGTTCTTCGTCATCGACCAGGCCGCCGCCTTCTACCAGCTCCACAACGGCGGTGGCTCCGCCGGGTTCCTCATTACCACCCTTTATGCCTCCTACTCACTGGACGACGCGCAGAAGTACTGGGCGATCACCCTCGTCCTCATCACTGCTGTGTTACTCATCGCCGCCACCCGTGTGTCCCGAGGCCGCGCCGGCCGCGCTTGGCGGCTCATCCGCGAGAACGAGATCGTCGCCCAAGGCGTCGGCGTCCCCGTCACGCGCTACAAGATGATCGCTTTCTCACTCACGTCCGCCGTCATCGGGATCGAAGGATCGCTCACCGCGCACTTCAGTGGCTCCATCTCCTTCGAGGCCTACACACTGACCCTCGCGATCAGCTACCTCGCCATGGTCACCATCGGTGGCTTCGACTCCATCTTCGGCGCGATCGCCGGCGCCGCGGTCGTCATCGGCCTGCCCGTCCTCGTCCCGAACATCGTCGGTCTGTTCTCCGACGCGGCCCAGGACGCCAGCGACGCCGCCGCCTACGCCACGATCATCTACGGCGCCCTCATCGTTCTGGTCGTCACCGCTTGGCGGCGGGGCCTCGCGGGGCTCGCCACTAGCATCCCGCACACGCTGCAGAGACTGCGGACCCGGAACAAGACCGACAGCGGCAGGCCGGACACCGCCGGTCGGGCCTAGCCGCAGGGTCGGCTCCGACTCGCGGGTGAGTCGATGACGGGGCAGGAGACGGTGGACCAGGACGCCCCCCGTCCGCTCGACGGGATCGTCGTGCTCGAGCTCGCGCACTATGTGGCGGGACCGATGGTGTCTCGCATCCTGCTCGATCTCGGCGCGACGGTGGTGAAGATCGAGCCGCCGGGTGGCGAGGCGATGCGGCGCGCGAGTAGCCCGGGGCCGTGGGTGCCCTCACCGACGTATCTCGCACTGCACCGGGACAAGCTGCACATGGTGCTCGACCTGAAGTCGGTGAGCGGCCGCCGCGCGTTCTTGCGGCTCGCGGGGAAGGCCGACGTCGTCGTGGAGAACTTCCGACCGGGGGTGCCCGACCGGCTCGGGATCGATGCGTCCGCCGTAGCCGGCGTCAACGAACGGCTTATCTACTGCACCCTGAACGGCTTCGGCGCGGGCGGGCCGCTGTCCACGATGCCCACCACCGACGGCGTGATCCAGGCTTTCGCCGGCATCCTCCACCAGTTGGCCCCTCGCGATAAGGCGTTCGCGCCGCCGGCCACGTTCGCCGTCGCGGACCTGTTGGGCGGCGCGACTGCGGCCCAGGCGGTGCTCGCCGCGCTCTACGCCCGAGAGCGGACGGGCCGAGGCACGCACATCGAGATGAACATGCTCGAATGTGCGCTCTTCGCACGCATGCTGAGCACGGAGCGCGGGTTGGTCTCGCCGAATACTTTCGTGGCGACCAGCTCTGACGGCGTCGACCTGGTCGTGCAGACCGTGCCGGGGATCATTCCCAGGTTCCTCGCGATGCTTCGGGCGTTGCCGGGTTGCGAAGACATCGCGGACGACGAGCGATACCGCACCGTCGAAGCCCGCATCGCCAACGAAGACAGCTATCTGCGCCGGCTACGTGACGCAATTGTCCAGCGAAGCGCGGCCGAGTGGATCGAGACATTCATGAAGACGGGCATCCCGACGTCCCCGATCAACACCATGGACGAGGCGCTGCACGACGACCAGATCACGCTTCGCCACGCCTACTCCGACTTCGGCGTGCCGGGCGTCGGGTCGGTGCGTCTGCCTGCGTCGCCGTTCATCTTCGATGGCCACCGCAAGATCGCCACCGCTCTACCGACGCTGCTCGGGTCAGACACGGTGAGGGTGCTCACCGAGATCGCCGGCTTCAGCGCTTCCGAGCTCGAAGCGTTCGAGTCGGCACAGGATCCGGCCGCGAATACGGTCGGGACGCTCAAGTAACGCGTGCTTGCGCACGCATCGAGCAGGCCTCTAGGGTCGGGCCAGAGGTGATCCGCCGGTCGACGAGGTGCTTCATGACCCGCGTCGGGAAAGACCTGTCGGTGTGGCGTGATCGAGTGAAGGACGAGCCGATGCGAGCAGTGCAGATCACCGCGCTGGACGGACCTGACGCGGTCCAGCTGGTCGAGATCGACGAACCCTCGGGCGACCCTGACGACGTCGTCATCGACGTCAAAGCGATAGGCGTCAGCTTCGTGGACGCACTGATGACTCGCGGGCGGTACCAGGTGCGCCCCGAGCTGCCGTTTGTACCGGGAGTCGAAGTCTCCGGCGTCGTGCGATCAGCACCCGCCAGCGCGCCCGTCGGCCCTGGCGATCGGTGCGTCGCCTTCGTCCCTGTCGGTGGCTATGCGGACGTCGTGGCGGCACGCGCCCCGATGACCTTTCCGCTCCCCGACCAGCTGAGCTTCCAAGAGGGCGCGGCCCTGGCGGTGAACTACCAGACCGCGTACTTCGCGCTCATCCGGCGCGGCCGGCTGACGGCCGGCGAACACGTTCTCGTGCTCGGTGCGGCAGGCGGTGTCGGCACCGCCGCCATCCAGGTGGCCAAGGGATTCGGTGCGACTGCCACTGCCGTGGTGAGCAGCGAATCCAAGGCTGAGGTCGCGAAGCGTGCCGGGGCCGACCACGTCGTCACTCTCGGTGCGGCTGACGACTGGATGGCGGACGTCCGCTCACAGGGTGGCCCGGTCGACGTGACCGTCGACTCGGTAGGCGGTTCCCTGTTCTCCGACGCCATTCGGTTGCTGGGCACCGAGGGAAGGCACCTGGTCATCGGGTTCGCGGCGGGTGACATTCCGACGATCGCACTGAACCGACTGCTGCTGAAGAACATCGAGGTCGTCGGTGTGTATTGGGGCGGCTATATCGAGCAGGACGTGTCCTTCGTGGCGGATACCGCGGCCGAACTCGCCCGCTTGGCGGCGGAAGGTTTTGTCAAGCCGATCATCGGCGGCGTGTACCCCCTTACCGAAGCGGCTACCGCGTTGACGGTCATCGAGCAACGAGGTGCTGAGGGAAAGCTCGTCCTGGAAACCGAGGCGGCGAGATAGCTCGATTCCGGCGATTCGCGTCGTAACTCATCCCAGGGAGTCCCCGACATGTCTGATCGGAAATCCGTACGGTTCTCCTTACACATCTCTCCGATGCTGCCCCGCGTCGACCAACTGGGCACGCGCGGCGCCTTCGCGGACACCTTTCGTTTGGCTGAGCTCGTCGACGAACTCGGTTACTACGCCGGGTATCTCGGTCACCATTCGTTCCACTCAGAGGTGGGGCTTCCGGCGTCGCCCTTCGTCATTCTCTCCGGCATAGCGACGCGAACTCAACGTCTTCGCGTCGGTACCGGAATCTACATCGCCAATCTCCACCATCCTTTGGCGATCGCCGAGCACATTCAACAGCTCGATCAGATCTCGGACGGTCGAGTCACGATCGGTGTCGGAGCCGGGTATCGCAAAGCTGAATTCGACGGCTTCGGCGTGGACTTCACGAAGCGAGGCCGACGGCTCACCGAAACGTTGACCATCTGGAAGAACGGCTGGACCACCGGGACCTTCGAACACGACAGCGCGATGTTCGTCATTCCGCCGTCGCCCGTCTGGCCGGCCTGCGTGCAGAAGCCCCATCCCCCGATCATGGTGGGCGGGACATCCCCCGCCGCGGTGGAGCGAGCGGCGGCCATCGGCGACGGCTGGTTCACCTCGAACCCGTTAGATCCGATGTCTGAGGTCGTCGCCGAAACCGAGCGCTACCGCGCGGCGATCGAAGCCACTGGTCGCAAGCCCTACATCTGCCTGCTCCGCCAAGCCTGGACGGCGCCGACGGCGCGGGAGGTCGATGAGCAGTGGCTCGACCCGGCCCTGGCGTTCATCCGGTCCTACTGGCAGGCCGGCTCGCGGGGTGCCGAGGGTGACACGATCCTGCGGCGCGTCGTCGACGGCGAGCGGCCGCCGTACCAGGAGTTCGCGCACGACCGCGCAATCGCCGGCACACCTGACTTCTGCGTAGAGCAGCTGGTCCGCTGGCATGACAAGATCGGCTTCGACGAGGTCAGCCTGCTCTTCGGTGGACCCAAGGGATACGCAAGCCTGTCCGCCGCGTACACGCTGTTCGCGCGTGAGGTGATTCCCGCGTTCCTCGAGTCGTGACGATGTCGTCGCTGGTCGAGGTTGAGGACTTCGACGCCGCACAGCGATGGTTCCGGCGGCACGGGATGGACGACGGGCTTCCCGTCGTGCCACCCACGCCGGATCGCGTCGCCGCGATGCTCGAAGCGACGAGGCGGCAAAACGACGACCTTCTCGGCCACATCGCAGGACGCGAGTCGGAACCACTGACCGTGTTGCAGGCGGCTGTGTCCGCAGTCATGGCCGGTGCCGAACCCGCGTACTTTCCCGTCGTATTGGCGACGTGGGACGCGCTGTTCGATCCGCGCATGAACGCCGCCTCTACCTTGGGCTCCTCCGGAGGGACGGCGATCACGGCGGTTGTTTCCGGCCCGTACGCAGACGCCATCGGCATGAATGCAAGGCGAAACGTGTTCGGCCCCGGTAATCACCCGAACGCGACGATCGGCCGCGCTGTACGCCTCGGAGTCATGAACGGTCTGGGCTACCGGCGAGGGGAACTCGACGGGGCCGCGTTCGGCAACCAAGCGCGATATACCGCGCACTTCGCCGAGTCGCGGCCCGCTGAGCCCTGGTTGCCGCTCAACGTGCGCTCGGGTTGGCCGGCCTCGTCGACCACGGTGACCGTCGCCGTAACCGACGCGCCTCGGCAGGTCAACAACATGACCAGCCGGGACTCCGGGCAGATACTGGCCACCCTGACCGCCGCCATGAAAGATCTGTCGCACGCCGGAGCAGGACTGGGAAGTCCGTACATCGTCGTGTTAGGACCCGAGCACGAAATGGTGCTCCGAGACGCCGGCCTTACTCAGGAGCAGATCTGCGATCACCTGACCCGTTCCACTCGCACCACCTCGGCGGAGCTGGCTGTGGCGGGCGTGGCGATGTCCGGCGCTGGCGGTCCTGTAGCGCCGGCCCAACTCGCCGAGGCGACTCCCGGCGTGGACGGAGACGGAACGTTTCCCATGGTGGCGCCCGGGCAGCTCGTCCTCGTCACCGCCGGTGGGCACGGGTCGGGCTGGTCACACGTGATCTTCGGTTACACCTACGCTCGAGCGGCCATCCCGGTGACGAAAGAGGTAGTCCTGTGACGCTGCAGATGGTGGTTCCCTTCGACTACCGACAAGGCGTCGCCGCCCGCGCGATTGATCGCCGGCCGCCGGCGCAGCGCCCTGTCCTCGGACTGGTCGACAACGGCAAGATCCGCGCGAAGGACCTGCTCGTCGCGCTGGCCGACGAGTTGGTCGGACGTGCCGACGTCTGCGACCCGTTCGTCTACACGAAGAGCGACCCGGTGCCGCTGCGGCCTGAACAGGTCGAGGCCGTGGTGGACCGGGCGGGTGTGGTCATCGTCGGTGTCGGCGACTGCGGTGGGTGCAGTTCCTCATCCGCCATCGACGCCCTGAAGTTCGTCGAACGCGGTATCCCCACCGCCGTGGTCGCGACCACCCCGTTCCAATACGTGGTGGACGCCGTCCAGCGTCGACTGGGTCTCGAAGGGCTCAGTTGCTTGTACGTCGATCATCCGATCTGGACGCGCGACGCAGAATGGTTTCAAGCAAACGCTCAACGGTTGGCCGCCGCGTTCTCGACCTACCTCGCCGACTTCACCCGTCCGGCGCCCGCGCGGTCGGACAGTGCCTCGTCCACCCGCGACGACCCGTTCGCCGGGTTGCGACGCAGCCTCGCCGCAGACAACTACGAGCTGCACGTGTCTTCCCACGGTCCGGCGTACCGATTCCGGGTCGTGCCGGGACCGGATTCGTGCGCCGAATGCCTAATACCCGACGATCTGTTCGTTCAGATCGCGGTTCAGGCCGCTCGCGACGGCGGACTCGAGATCGACCCCGATCTAGTCGTGGTCGAGCGCTGACGACAGGATTCCTGCCTCAACGCGGCCGGACGAGGAAGCTGCCGACCCAATCGATCCGATCGTTGTGGACGTGCGCCGGAGGCGCCGGAACGAAGTTGTTCGGGTTGTCGGCCGCCTTTGGGTTGGCCACCGGGTCAGGACCGATGTACTTGGGGACCGAAGGATAGGCGAAGACCGGCCGCTGCCGGAGCTCGCCGGTGATCGCGTTCTGGTCGCTGACCAGGATCGAGGCTGGCGCAACGCCGTGCTCGACCCACGTCACCATCTGCTGGACGAGCGCCGAGGAGTCCGGTGTCGGTCCGCCGCCACAGTGGCCCATCCCGTTGACCGTGAACAGCCGCGCGAATCGTTGCGTGGCCGTCTGACCGCCCATCGTGCTGGTGACTGCTGCGTAGTAGTCCAGCAGCGAAGAAGGCGGGGCGAATGTGTCGGCCCACCCTTGGTACAGCAGCAGTTTGCCGCCGGCGTTGCGGAAGGCTGACAGGTTCGGGTTGAGCCCGTTGTACAGCAGCGACGCGGGGACGGTTCGGAGAAACTCGGTCTTGGTGACCTGGACGTCCTCCAACGGCTTGCCCTGGCCGATCGGGAAGCTGACGAAGCCGGCCAGGCTTTCCCCGAAGTCCTTCGCGAGGTAGAGCGGGGGTGCCCCAGCTGGCTGTCCAGCCGATGGTGGGATCGGTATCCAGAACCCGAGCCAGGACAGTTCCGATCCGCGAGGTACGAGGCGGGGATCCAGCCGTACGCCCTTGTCCGTGAGCACGCCGCGGTACAGCTTGTCGACGAAGGCGACCTGGGCCCGGGTGAGGCAGGTTGGTTGGTCCTCTGCCGGGCATTGGATGCTGGCGGCCTGGAAGTGGCAGTCGCGTGGGTCGCCGATCAAGCCGTCGCCGATGACGCCGTCGTTGCCGTCGCATGCCTTGACGACCGCAGCGTGCAGCGGCGCCAGCTTGTCAGAGGTCAGTATGGGATTGCCGCTGCTGTCGGTGTTGGCGTCGACGTAGTAGGCCTGCCACAGCGCCGCGTTGGCAACGTAGTTCGCGGGTGCGCCGGCGACGATGCCGGTGAAATCGGTCGGATACCGCTGAGCCTCCACGAGGCCCTCGCGTCCTCCGTCGGAGCAGCCTTGGAAATAGGAGATCTTCGGGGCCTGCCCGTAGTACGCAGCTTGGATGCGTTTGGCGGCGACCGCCAGGACATGGACGGCCCGGTAGCCGAAGTCGATCCTCGTTTGCAGGTCACGGCCGGCCCACATGCCGTCGGTCGGCGAGGCTTGGTGGCCGTCGTCGGTGGAGGCCAGGGAGAAGTCACCGCCGAGCGCGGCATCACAGGTCGGGAAGCTCGTCGGGTTGACCACACCACACAGGCCGCCACACCCCTGCTGGAGGTACCGGCCCTGCCACGTGGTGGTGGGCAGTTTCAGTTCGAAGGTGATCTGAGTCTGGATGTAGCCCTTGACGTCGCAGTAGGCCGGCGACGTGCTGGTCGCGGGCACCACCGAGGCCGATTCAATGCGTGTCGGGGCCTCGGCGATCCGGCTGAAGTCGGGGACGCCGGCGAAGTGCAGGCCATCGCTCTGTACCAGCGAGGCACACGCGATCTTGGCCGGGATCGTGACGTTGACCGCAGGCACCGCGGCCACGCGTGATGGCGCCCGTCCGGCTAGGGCTCCGGACGCGACCGGGATCGACACAATCCCCACTACCAGGAGCAATGCGGCCACGACGGTCGCTGTCAGTCGGGCCTGCTTGCCCCACCGGGCTTCGCGAAGAGACGACATGACGGGTCTCCTTATTGACGGACGCACGGCCCGGTAGGCGAGGACGCTAGGGAAGGGCTAGGGAGGTGTCAACCGTCTGCCGCGCTCGCCTCGCCGTCCTGGGGACAGATGAGGGCGATCGCCGACAGCCTTCGGAAAGCTGCGCCGTTGCGCTCCTCCAGACGGTTTCCTGCGATTTCTTCCGGCTGATCTCGGCATCACTTCCTCGAACTGCCGCCGTCTGCTGACATTTCATCTTCGCTGACGCCTGGCTTCAAGTGTCGGCTCACGATTCGAGGAGGACCGGATGGAATTTGTTAGCGATTCCGCGAGGATCCGCGCACCGCGGGCTCCAGAGGTTTCCGTCCCGCACCGGCCGTTGACCAGGTCTGCGTTCGGCATGGTCGGTGCCCTGGTCTTCGTGGAGTTCTGTAGCGGGCTGCTGCAGGGCTGGGTTACGCCGTTACTCGCCGAGATAGGGAGGCACTTTCAGATCAGTGCAGGCGGTATCGGCTGGATCACATCCTCGTACTTGTTGGCGGCGGCGATCTTCGTGCCGGTGCTCGCCAAGTTGGGTGACCTGACGGGACATCGCCGGATGCTGATCGTCGCCGTGTCGTTGACTGCGGTCGGCTCGGTCCTGGTGGCGATTGCTCCGAGTTTCTCGGTGTTGATCGTCGGACGGGTGCTCGTGGGGGCGCTCATCGCCTTTCTACCGCTTGAGTTCGCGATCGTGCGCGATCGTGCCGGCGAATCGGCTGGTACCGGCATCGGGGTGCTGGTCGGAAGCCTCACGCT
>CAXTNQ010000012.1:19316-19667 GCA_964245745.1 uncultured Jatrophihabitantaceae bacterium | reverse complement strand
CTCCGGAGCGGAGGACATCGCGGCGGCCTGCGAGGCGGCGTGGAAGGCGGCGCCGTCGGCGGCGTGCTGAGCGGACAGATCCTGTCGTGGACCGGCAGCCTTCGAGTGACGTTGTGGGTGCCGGCGATCGTCATGATCGTCTGCATCGTGGTGCCCGTGTTCTTCGTTCGCGAGTCGACCTCTCGAGCATCAGGCTCGGTGGATTGGGTGGGCGCCGCACTGCTCGGTATTGGACTCGCCAGCTTGTTGCTGGGCTTGTCCCAGCAGCCCCGTTGGGGATGGTCGTCCTTCGGTGTGATCTCAGCGCTCGTCGTCGGCGTAGTCGCTCTGGCCGCGTGGGTAGTGATCGAG
>CAXTNQ010000012.1:0-19306 GCA_964245745.1 uncultured Jatrophihabitantaceae bacterium | reverse complement strand
GCGTCGTACTGTTCGGGTCGCTGACGATGTACTCGCTCTACGCGGCATTGCCCGTTGGCAAGCTCGGTTTCGGGCTCGGATTGAGCGCCGTGCACATCGGCTACCTAATCTTCCCGGCCGCGGTCGCGGCCATGCTGGGCGGATCCGTGAGCGCGTCGGTCGCGCGGCGATTGGGGCACCGTGCCACCCTCGCGTGTGGCGTCGTGATCGCTGCGGCCGGCTACTTCTCGATGGCGATTAGCCACTATTCGGTGGCGGCCGTCCTGACCGGGAACTGCCTCGCCTATTTCGGTGACGGAATTGCTCTGGCGATCATTCCCACGATGCTGCTGCTGCGCAGCAATCCGGACGCTTCGAGCATCAACACGGGCATGTACAACATGTTGCGTAGTACGGCCGGGGCGCTCGGGACCGTCGTGTTCGGCATGGTGCTGAGCAGCCTCGTGATTCGCGGCACCAAGGTGCCGAAGGAGGCGGCGTTCACGACGATCTGGGTGATCGCCGGCGGGATCTGTGTTGCGGCCCTGATGACGGTGTTGACCATTCGTCCCTATCGGTCGCCTTCCGCGCGTGACGCCGGACTCTGACGCGACGCGGGCATCGCTCCCCGTTCGGTACCAGTACGTCGGAAAGGACTGCACATGACTATTGCGTCGCAGCTTGCGGAGTTGGTCGAGCAGCGCCAAACCTCGTATCACGCACTGGCCGATCAGCTGTGGGACAACCCTGAACTGCGGTGGCAGGAGTACGCGGCCTTCGATCGCCATGTTGCGCTGGCCGAGCAGTCAGGGTTACGGGTACAGCGACGTGTCGCCGGAATTCCCACGGCCTTCTCGGCGGAGAGCGGAACCGATGGTCCGCTGATCGCGTTCCTCGGCGAGTACGACGCGCTAGCCGGCATGAGCCAGCGTTCGGGCACGGCGTTTCCGGAGGCCAATCCAGAGACCGAGAACGGCGGCGGACACGGCTGTGGTCATCATCTGCTCGGGGCGGCCAGCCTGCTGGCGGCAGCGTCCGTCAGTCGCTATCTGACCCTGAACCGACTCCCGGGACGAGTTCGCTACTACGGGTGCCCCGCCGAGGAAGCCGCCGCGGGTAAGACGTTCATGGTGAACGCCGGCGCCTTCGACGATGTCGACGCGGCGGTCAGCTGGCATCCCGCCGACACCACCGGGGTCATTTGTGCGGACACACTGGCCTGCTGCCAGGTGTACTTCCGGTTCACGGGCGTTGCCGCTCACGCCGGCGAATCACCCCACCTCGGTCGTAGCGCGCTCGACGCCGCGGAATTGATGAACGTCGGCGTGAACTTCCTGCGCGAACACATGCCGTCCGACTGCCGGGTGCACTACGCGATCGTCGATGCCGGCGGTGCATCCCCCAACGTCGTGCAATCGCACGCCACGGCGTTCTACATCGTCCGCGGTCCGACGGTTGCCGCCATGCGAAGC
The DNA here is from genome assembly GCA_964245745.1 of uncultured Jatrophihabitantaceae bacterium. GTDB lineage: Bacteria > Actinomycetota > Actinomycetes > Mycobacteriales > Jatrophihabitantaceae > CAXTNQ01. The sequence goes on along the minus strand of CAXTNQ010000012.1, from coordinate 17,855 downwards.
CTGTACGAGCGGGTGGTCAAGATCGCTGAGGGCGCCGCCCTGATGACCCAGACGTCACTCGACGTGGACTTCGATGGTGCGTCTTCGGAGTTGCGTCCCAACCGCGTTCTCGACGAGGCCATGCACGGCGCTTTCGGCGCACTCGGGCCCGTGCCGTTCTCCGACGATGATCAGGCCCGCGCTGACCCCTTCCGAGCGACCCTTGGTGCTGCGCAGCTCGCCGCCGCCCTACGACAACATCCGACCGTCGATCGCAACAGCGCGTTGCACACGGGAGTACTGCCGTTGGCCGACCCGGCACGGCGCGCAACCAGTCACGGCTCGACGGATGTGGGTGACGTCAGCTGGGTCGTGCCCACTGTCCAGTGCACCGTCGCATGTGCGGCCTTCGGGACACCGGCACATTCGTGGCAACTAGTGGCCCAGGGAAAACTCGGTGCCGCTCATCGCGGGATGACGCATGCCGCCAAAGTCATGGCCTTGACCGCCACGAAGCTCCTGACCGACTCGGACCTGCTAGCGCGGGCCACGGGTGAATTTCGCGGTCAGCTCAAGGATGTCCCCTACGACAGTCCCATCCCGGCCGGAGTTCTCGCACCTCCGCTGCGGGACGCCACTGCGTAGGGCGTCGGTCAAGCGCGGGCGATCGGCCACGGCGGTACATGCCGAAAGTCGGTGACGGCGATGCCCACGGCCCGGCCGTCCGGGCCGATAACCCGACCTACGCGCTTGGTCGTACGCAGCACGATGCACCGATCTGATACTTCGATGCCCTTCGCGGCGCGAGCGATCGAGGTCTCCATGTTCGTCACTGCTTCCAGGCTTGTTACCCAAGCGTTGGCGACCAAGTTCGCCGTCCCTTCGGTCGCCACGCACAATCGCACGGGCGGCAACGAGCCGATTGCGCCACCGATCTGATCCAGCCGGTCCGCGGGAACTCGGAGGAACAGCCATACGCTGATGGGCTCGCCGGACAGCTCGCGCGCGACGTCGCATCGCAGACGGAGCTGCCCGCTGGTCAAGAGACGGGACAGGCGGCGCCGCACCGTCGTGTCGCTCAGGCCGGTGTTCCGGGCCAGGTCCGCTGCGCTCATCCGGCCGTCCTTGCCCAGGGCGACAGCAATGTCCCACTCCGCCGCGGTCGGCGTGAAGTCCGTCGATACCGACGTACCGCCAGCGGAACTGACCCGACGTCTAGGAGTCGACGTGCGGGTCTGCCAATCTGACGCATCGGCATACACCTTGAGCATGAAACGGGTAACGACGCGCGTGACACCAGGTACTCCGACGAAGCGTCGAAGGACGTACTCCGCCATGTCCTGTCGAGTGCGCGCGGCGACGCTCAAGATGATGTCTCGTGCCCCATTGGTCAAGTCGACGGTCATACACTGCGGATCGGCAGCCAGATCGGTCGCCACCTGGCCGGCACGTCCTGGTTCACAAGACACCTCGACGAAGGCGCCCATACTGCCGCGTTCCCGTAAGGGTTGCGCCGAGACCCACGCGATGCCTGCCCGCTCCAGACGGCTCCATCTCCGACCGACCGTCACTGCGTCGACCCGAAGTGCTGCGGCGAGCTTCGACCAGGTGGCACGCGGATCCGCCTGCAGCGCGCGGATCAGTTCGCGCTCAGGGCCATCGATCCCAATCTCGTGGCGCTCTAGTTCCATCTACGCACTCTCCGACGGTGAGCGGCGATGACAACCATGCCTGCTCGCGCAGTCTTCGGCTACTACATTGAGGGCAGTACCTCTCACCGGCAGTGCGGAACTGCTCGACGGGGTTTCCGCGCTGGGTGAAGACAATGGAGCAGAGGCCGACCATGGACGTCGATACACGATCCGCGGTCGACGACGCGACGGCCCTGCCGGGCTTCGAGGACGCGGCGCACGCGGTCGAGGTCGCGGCGGCCGCCTTGACCGCAGGCTCGATCGTCGTGATCTACGACGACCGGTCCGGCCACGGTGATCTCGTGGCGGCGGCCGAACTCGTCACCGAGCCGCAGATGGCGTTCATCCTGAGCCACGCCGGAATGGTGTGTGCTCCGATGCCCCTGAGCCGAGCCGATCACTTGGGACTCCAGGCGTTGACCGGCGACTCATCGGATCCCATCCTGAGCGGCGTCGCGATGAGCGTCGACGCGTGCGAGGCCGCGGACGGTGGATCGCCGAACGACCGGACCAAGACGATGCATGCGCTCTCGGACTCGAGAGTGCGCGCGTCGGACCTGCGCCAGCCCGGCTACGTCGTACCCATCCGCGCGCGCCGCGGGGGCGTGCTCGTCCTGGAAAATCGCGCCGAAGCGGCAGTTGACCTACTCACCATGGCCGGCCTGACCGGCGTGGCTGCGACCGGGCGGATCCGAACCCAGGACGGCAGTCTGCGCCAGGATGCGGAGCTGCTTCGCTTCGCGACCGATCACGGTCTGCCCCTGCTCCGCATCTCCGAGTTGATCGCCTACCGTCGGGTGACCGAGCGCTTCGTGGTGCCTGTCTCTCGTGCGGTACTGCCGACCGGATTCGGCGAGTTTCAGGCGGTGGAGTACCGCAACGCGCTCGACGGCGTCGAGCACTTGGCCTTGACGATGGGCGACATCGGTGCCGCGAACACCAGCGCGCAAGGGGTACTCGTTCGCGTGCACAGTGAATGCGTCACTGGTGACAACTTCGGCTCGCTGCGTTGCGACTGCGGCACTCAGCTGTCGCAGTCGCTGGCCGCGATCGCGTCGCAAGGACGCGGAGTCCTGATTTACCTGCGCGGACACGAAGGGCGCGGCATCGGCATCATCGACAAGTTGCGCGCGTACGAACTTCAGGATGCCGGCCTTGACACCCTTGACGCGAATCTTGCGCTGGGCCTGCCCGTCGACGCGCGCGAATACACGCCCGCGGCGCAGATGCTGCGGGACCTCGGGGTGACGCGCATGCGGCTGATCACTCACAACCCGGCCAAGGTGGAGGCCATGAACCGCGCCGGGCTGCACGTGGTCGAAATCGTCAACCAGCCGGTGATGCGCACCGAATACAACGCCCAGTACCTCGACACCAAACGCGATCGGATGGGGCACCTCCTGCTGCCCACCCCCGAGCGCTGACCCCGTGTGGTCGACCGTGGAGCAGGATTAGGCGGCGATCGGCGTTGACGCCGGGGCGCAATTCGGGCGACCTCTACCCAGAACAGGAGAATGCTCCGGGTTGCGCTTCGACTACAGCGCGTGCATACTGAAGCCGAGCCCAGGTGGTCGTCCCCCCGTGCGACCACCTGGGCAACTTTGTGCCCTCCGGCAGCGCGCGGATGTCTCGGTAGCGATCCCGATCAGCGCGGGCGACGAGTGATCTTGGCGCCCAGCCAGGTCACCGGGTCGTACTTGCGGTCGACGACCCGCTCCTTCATGGGGATCAAGGCATTGTCCGTGATCTTGATGTGTTCGGGGCACACTTCGGTACAGCACTTGGTGATGTTGCAGTAGCCCAGCCCGAAGTCGTCCTGGGCCTCGCGTTGACGCTCGCCCCGCGGAGTCGCGTCGAGCGGATGCATGTCGAGCTCGGCGATGCGCATCAGATAGCGAGGGCCGGCGAAGACCGGCTTGTTGTCCTCGTGGTCCCGAACGACGTGACAGGTGTCCTGGCACAAGAAGCACTCGATGCACTTGCGGAACTCCTGCGACCGTTCCACGTCGACCTGCGCCATCCGGTACTCGCCGGGAGCAAGACCGGGTGGCGGAGCGAACGCCGGTACGCGCTGCGCCTTCTCGTAGTTGAAGCCGACCTCGGTGACCAGGTCCTTGACTACCGGGAAGGCCCGCAGCGGTGTGACGGTGATGGTCTCATCGGGCTCGAACGTCGACATGCGCGTCATACACATCAGTCGCGGCTTGCCGTTGATCTCCGCGCTGCACGAGCCGCACTTACCGGCCTTACAGTTCCAGCGGACGGCGAGATCGCCGGCTTGGGTGGCCTGCAGCCGGTGGATGACGTCGAGAACGACTTCGCCCTCGTTCACCTCAACCGTGAAGTCGGTCAGGTCGCCGCCGCCGACGTCCCCACGCCAGACTCGGAAGTGATAGTCGCTCAAGCGGACACGCCCTCTTCCCTGACTCTTTCGCTGACCGCAGCCGGTTCCGGCGGGAGTTCGGTCTTCGTCAGATACTTGGCCAGCTCGTCACGCTGGAACAGATCCAACAGGTCCGACCGCATCGCCGGCAACGGCTGCTTGGTCACCTCGATGCCGTTACCGACCGCCGAGCAGATGAGATTGACCTTGCGCCACTCGGCGTCCATCGCCGGGAAGTCCTCGCGGGTATGGCCGCCGCGGCTCTCCTCGCGCAGGAGCGCGGCGCGCGCCACGCATTCGCTGACCGCCAGCATATTGCGCAGGTCCAGAGCGAGGTGCCAGCCGGGGTTGAAGTGCCGGTCGCCGGTGACGCCGACCTTGAGCGCACGCTCCTTGAGTTCTTCCAGCGTGGCGAGCGCCTGCTTGATTTCTCCCGCGCGCCGAATGATGCCCACCAGGTCGTTCATCGTTTGCTGTAGTTCTTGCTGCAGCGTATAGGGATTCTCGTGTCCAGCCGCTACGTTCTCGAACGGGGCGAGCGCCGTCCGCACCGCCTCTTCGACCGAAGTGGACGAGATCGTCGGGTAGCTCGCTTCCAGGCTGGCCACGTAGTCCGCCGCCGCATCGCCGGCGCGCCGACCGAAGACGAGTAGGTCGGAGAGCGAATTACCACCGAGCCGGTTGGAACCGTGCATGCCTCCGCCGACCTCGCCGGCCGCATACAGGCCGGGTACTCCGGTGGCCGCCTCCGTATCCGGGTCGACTTCCACACCGCCCATCACGTAATGGCAGGTCGGGCCCACCTCCATGGGCTCGGTGGTGATGTCGACGTCGGCCAGCTCTTTGAACTGGTGGTACATGGAGGGCAGCCGCTTGAGAATCTCGGCCGCCGGTCGACGGGACGCGATGTCGAGAAACACACCGCCGTGCGGTGAACCCCGACCCTCCTTGACTTCGGAGTTGATGGCCCGAGCCACTTCGTCACGCGGCAACAGCTCCGGCGGACGCTTGTTGTGGTCGGGGTCGGTGTACCAACGGTCCGCCTCCTCCTCGGTGTCCGCGTACTGGCCGCGGAAGACCGCCGGCACGTACTCGAACATGAAGCGCTTGCCGTCGACGTTGCGCAGCACGCCGCCGTCGCCGCGTACGGATTCTGTGACGAGGATGCCCTTGACGGACGGCGGCCAGACCATTCCGGTCGGGTGGAACTGGACGAACTCCATGTTGACCAGCGTCGATCCGGCGCGCAGCGCCAGCGCGTGCCCGTCGCCGGTGTACTCCCATGAGTTCGACGTCACCTTGAACGACTTGCCGATGCCGCCCGTCGCCAGCACGACGGAAGGCGCACGGAACACGACGAAGCCGCCGTCTTGACGCCGATAGCCGAACGCACCCGCGATGCGTCCCTCGTCGTCGGTGAGCAGTTCAGTGATCGTGTACTCGGCGAACACGCGCAGTTTGCCGTCCGCCGAGCCCGTCGTCCGCGCGTCGTCCTGCTGCAGAGACACGACCTTCTGCTGCAGGGTGCGAATGAGTTCCAGGCCAGTGCGGTCGCCGACGTGGGCCAACCGCGGGTACTCGTGGCCTCCGAAGTTGCGCTGGCTGATCTTGCCGTCACGCGTGCGGTCGAAGAGTGCTCCGTACGTTTCGAGCTCCCACACCCGCATGGGCGCTTCTTTGGCGTGCAGTTCGGCCATCCGCCAGGAATTGAGGAATTTCCCTCCGCGCATGGTGTCGCGGAAGTGCACTTGCCAGTTGTCGTTCGGATTGACGTTACCCATGCTGGCCGCGATGCCGCCCTCGGCCATGACGGTGTGTGCTTTGCCGAACAACGACTTGCAGATGATCGCCGTGCGCATGCCTGCTTCTCGGGCGGCGATCGCGGCGCGCAGCCCCGCGCCGCCGGCACCGATGATCAGTACGTCGTAGCTGTGCTTCTCGTAGTCGCTCATCGGCCGAACTTTCTAGAAGAACCGTGGATCATTGAACCAACCAATCGCGAGGGACCGGATGTAGAAGTCCGCGACGACGAGCCACACCAGAGACATCCACGCCAGCTGCATATGCCTGGCGTTCAGCCGAGAAACGAAGGTCCATGCCCGGTAGCGCAACGGATGGTTCGAGAAGTGGCGTAGGCGTCCACCGGTGATGTGTCGACAGGAGTGGCAGGACAGGGTGTAGGCCCAGATCAGGGTGGCGTTGACCGCCAAGATCAACGTCCCGAGGCCCATGTGTCCCCAGTGTCCGTGCGTGTCACGCAGCGAGTGGATGGCGTCCCAGCTGAGCAGTACGGCGAACAGCGCCGCGGCGTAGAAGAAGTACCGGTGGATGTTTTGCAGGATCAGCGGAAACCGGGTCTCGCCGGTGTAGCCGGTGTGCGGTTCGGCGACCGCGCAGGCCGGCGGTGATGCCCAGAACGAGCGGTAATAGGCCTTGCGGTAGTAGTAGCAGGTCAGCCGGAAGCCGAGGGGAAAGATCAGGATGACCAGCGCCGGCGACAACGGCCACCAGTCGCCGGGGATCCACGTGCCGAGGTCGCTCGCGCCGTCGGCGCACTTGCCGGTCACGCACGGCGAGTAGAACGGCGACAGGTACGGCATCGAGAAGTAGTTGGCATTCTCGAAGGCGCGCCACGTGGCGTAGACCGCGAACAGGAACAGCACACCGGCCGTCACGGCCGGCTGCAGCCACCAGCGATCGGTCCGCAGCGTCCGCGCCCGGATGCTCGCCCGAGTCGGGGACGTCACGCCTTCGAGAGGACGTTCGGCGGCGCGCGTCATCCCTGGGTGCTCACTTCGGCGATCTCGGACATACCTGCGTTCTACACCCCTTTGTCCTCGGTGCCACCGGCGCGCGCCTGCGGTGGAGCAGCCACCGTCTGCTGTCGAGTGTGGTACGCCGGGCAGGCGTTGCCAAGATCTCCGGACGAGGGTCACTTCGCGGGCTCAGGGGCGCCACCGGCCGGGCTTGCGCCGTCCGATTCGTGTAAGCTCAAGGGCTGGTTCGCGCCGCTCGTTCGGCGGGTCCACCGGCCCCCTTAGCTCAGTCGGCAGAGCGTCTCCATGGTAAGGAGAAGGTCTACGGTTCGATTCCGTAAGGGGGCTCGGCACTGTCCATGTCGGGGCGGGGTAGCTCAGTCTGGTAGAGCAAGCGGCTCATAATCGCTGTGTCGCCGGTTCAAGTCCGGCCCTCGCTACGAAATCTCGACTCGAACTTTCGGAAAGGCATCACCGTGGCCGCCATCGACGTCCGCCCCAAGATCACGCTGGCCTGCCAGGAATGCAAGCGGCGCAACTACATCACGAAGAAGAATCGTCGCAATGACCCCGATCGACTGACGCTGATGAAGTTCTGTCCGCACGACGGCCGGCACACCGAGCACCGCGAGACGCGCTGAGGCCTCCGATCGACATGACGCGCTAGCGTCCAGCCATGTCGCTCGATCCTTCGTTCGTCGGCCGCAGCTACTCCTCACCGGTCGTCTACGAGGTGGGCCGGGAGAAGATTCGCGAATTCGCGGACGCCTTGGGCGATCCCGAGCCGGTCTATCGAGATCCCGCAGCCGCCCGTGCCCTGGGCTATCCGGACGTGATCGCCCCGCCGACCTTCGTGATCGTGATGACCATGTCGGCCGAGGTGGCAATGATGCAGGATCCCGAACTCGGCCTGGACTTCTCGCGCGTCGTCCACGGCGAACAGCGTTTCGAGTACACCCGGCCCATTCATGCCGGCGACCGGCTCAAGGTCACGGTTTCGGTGGAAAGCATCCGGGCGGCCGCCGGCAACGACGTGGTCGGTACCCGAGCCGACGTCGAGACCGACGACGGCCAACCCGTGTGCAGCGCGTATTCGGTGCTCGTGGCGCGCGGGACGGCGGCGTGACCAGCATGCAGGTGGGTACCGAGCTTCCCGAGCAGCGCTACCCGCTCCAGCGGGCCGCGCTCGTGCGTTACGCCGGAGCATCCGGTGACTTCAATCCCATTCACTGGAACCAGCGCGTGGCGACCTCGGTGGGGTTGCCCGACGTCATCGCGCACGGCATGTTGACCATGGGGCTGGCGACCCGGGCGGTGACCACGTGGTTGGACGATCCGGGCGCGCTGATCGACATCGGAGTGCGCTTCACGCGTCCGATCGCCGTCCCCGACCCGGGCGAGGCGGTGCTGGTCGTCACCGGTCAGGTGTCGGCGGTAGACGGCGACCGGGCGACGATCGCGCTGACCGCCACGGTCGACGGCCAAACCGTACTCGCCAAGGCCCGCGCGGTCGTACGGGTCAGCTGAGCCGCCGGAGCCGTCAGTCGGCGTCGGCGACCAGCTTGGCGATTCGCCCTACGCCCTCGGCCAGGTCGTCGTCGCCGAGCGCGTAGGAAAACCGGAGGTACCCCGGCGTTCCGAAAGCCTCGCCCGGCACGACCGCGACCTCGACGAGCTCCAGGATGTTTTCGGCCAGCTCGGCCGAGGTCGAAGCGACCCGGCCGCGCAACGACCGGCCGAGCAGCCCCTTCACCGACGGGTAGACGTAGAACGCCCCCAAGGGTTCGGGGCAGACGATGCCGGGGATGGTGTCGAGCAGGCCGACGATGGTTCGGCGGCGGCGGTCGAACGCCGCCCTCATCTCAGCCACCGCTGACAGGTCACCGCTGACCGCAGCCAACGCCGCCATCTGCGACACGTTGGCCACGTTGCTGGTGGCGTGCGACTGCAGGTTCGACGCCGCGCGCACCACGTCGGACGGTCCGATCATCCAACCGACCCGCCAACCGGTCATCGCATAGGTCTTGGCCACGCCGTTGAGCACGACGACGCGCTCGCCCGCGGTGTGCGCGACGGACCGCTGGACCGCGCCGTCGTAGACGAGGTGCTCGTAAATCTCGTCGGTGACCGTCCAGAGGTTGTGGTCGGCCGCCCACCCCCCGATCGCGTCGACCTGCTGGGGTGGGTAGACCGCGCCAGTGGGATTCGAGGGGGACACGAACAGCAGAACCTTGGTGCGCGCGGTGCGGACGGCCTCGAGCTGGTCGACGCTGGCCAGGTAGCCCGAGCGCTCGTCGGTCACGACCTCCACCGGGACGCCACCGGCCAGCCGGATGGCCTCGGGATAGGTGGTCCAGTAGGGCGCGACCAGCAGTACCTCGTCGCCGGGATCGAGCAGGGTGGCGAACGCGTTGTAGACCGCCTGCTTGCCGCCGTTGGTGACCAGAACCTGGGCGGCGTCGACCGTGTACCCGGAATCCCGCTTGGTCTTGCCGGCGATGGCCGCGCGCAATTCCGGCAGGCCGGCGACCGGGGTGTAGCGGTGATAGCGAGGATCGCGCGCGGCGGCGATGGCTGCCTGCACGATGTAGTCGGGCGTGGCAAAGTCGGGTTCGCCGGCACCGAAGCCGATGACCGGACGTCCGGCCGCTTTGAGCGCCTTCGCCTTGCCGTCGACGGCCAGAGTCGCGGACTCGGCGATCGCCGCTACCCGGTCGGAGATGCGTGCTGCCATGGCGCCCAGTCTCCCAGACGCCGGCGTGGCGGGGCCGCTGTGGCGGCGGGCTACGGTCTGGCAGGCCGGCCTCGTCGTATGCGTCGGATAGCCGGACCGAAACGACGGGAGCCGCGGTGGCGGAGCGCTGGTACAAGGAAGCGATCATCTACAGCCTCGAGGTGCAGTCCTTCCAGGACTCCAACGGTGACGGCTGCGGCGATCTGCGCGGTCTGACCAGCCGGCTCGACTACCTGGCACGGCTGGGGGTCAGCTGTCTGTGGCTCAACCCGATCCACCCGTCGCCGCACCGCGACGATGGCTACGACGTGAGCGACTTCTACGGCATCGACCCGCGGCTGGGCACGCTCGGTGACTTTGCCGAACTTGCAGGCGAGGCACGCGGGCGTGGGATTCGCCTGCTGCTCGACCTGGTGGTCAACCACACCTCCGATCACCACCCTTGGTTCCAATCGGCCCGTTCGGATCCGCAGTCGCCCTATCGCGACTGGTACGTGTGGAGCGAGACCGAGCCACCCGACCGCCGACAGGGCATCGTGTTCCCTGGCGAGCAGAAGGAGACGTGGACCTTCGACGAACAAGCCGGTGCGTGGTACTACCACCGCTTCTACGACTGCGAACCGGATCTCAACTGGCAGAACCGCGCGGTGCGCGAGGAGATCAAGCGCGTGATGCGGTTCTGGGTGCAATTGGGCGCCTCAGGGTTTCGCGTCGACGCCGCTCCCTTCGTGCTCGAAATGATCGAACCGGGCGTGAACCCGGCACCTATGGACTGGTCCATCCTCGACGACTGGCGGCAGGACGTGCAGTGGCAGCGCGGGGATGCCGTCCTGCTCTGCGAGGCGAACGTGGAACCCGACGAGCTCCACCGTTACACGGGCACGACCTCGAACGGACCCAACGACCGAGCGCACATGCTGTTCGCCTTCGCGCTCAATGCCCGGCTGTGGCTGGCTCTCGCTCGGCGCCAGGCCGAACCGCTCGTCGACGCGCTCCGGAGCGCCCCCGCGCTGCAAGACATGGCGCAATGGGCCACCTTCCTGCGTAATCACGACGAACTCGACCTGTCCCGACTGACCGAGCAACAGCGCCGCGACGCCTTCCGGGCTTTCGCCCCTAGACCGAACATGCGCCTGTACGGTCGGGGAATCCGTCGTCGCCTGGCTCCGATGCTTGGCGGCGACCCGCGGCACATTCGACTCGCCTACGCGCTGCAGTTCGCGCTGCCCGGTACCCCGGTGCTGCGTTACGGCGAGGAGATCGGCATGGGGGAGAACCTCGCCCTGTCCGGGCGGGACGCCATCCGTACGCCGATGCAGTGGCAGGACCGGCCCAACGCCGGTTTCTCGACCGTGGCGGATCCGGCTCGACTGGTACGTCCGATGACCCGGCGCGGCCGCTACGGATGGGCGGCGGTAAACGTCCGGGACCAGGAGCGGGACCCGGACTCGTTGCTGCGATGGTTCGAGGAACTGGTCCGGGCCGTACGAGAGTGCCCCGAGATCGGTGTCGGCCGCTGCTCGGTCGTCGACCTGCGATCGCCGTCGGTCCTCGCGCACCGCTTCGACGCTCCTGAGGGATCGGTGCTATTGCTGCACAACCTGGACGACACGTCCGCGCACGTCGACGTCGGTCCGCTCGGCGACGTCGACAAGCCGTTCGACATCTTGGCTGATCAGGGCTACCCCTCCCCACCTCCCGACCTCACCGAGCTCCCGGTGGCCGGATGGGGCTACCGCTGGATCCGGCTCAGCCGCAACAACGCCATCTGACCGATAGCACCGATAGCGCGGTCGAGCGTGCGCCGCGAGCACCTGACCATCGGGAGGACATCCGCCAACCCGCCGCTTCTCGTGCGGTGGACGTGGGCGAAGTTGGAGTGCCGCAGGGCAGGCCCGTACACTCGACCGCAGGGTCCAGCGCGGCCCTGCGTCAGCCTGCGCTGGTCGCAGGTCAGCAGGATCCTCAAGTTCGTCTAGGGGCGTGGCTCAATTGGTAGAGCACCGGTCTCCAAAACCGGCGGTTGCAGGTTCGAGTCCTGTCGCCCCTGCGGATGAGAATGCGCACTGACCGATCACGTACCGACGCTGGACCGAAGGAGAGCTCGCGTGGCCACAACGAGCACGGCGCGTCCTGAGCCGACTGCGACGCGACCCGCCGGCGGCGGCCGAGGCGGTCGGGTCGGTCGTTTCCTGCGCGAGGTCGTCTCCGAGCTACGCAAGGTGCTCTGGCCCACCCGCAAGGAGCTGATCACGTACACCATCGTGGTGATCATCTTTGTCGTGGTCATGGTGGCGATCGTGGCCGGCCTCGACGTGGGCTTCGCCCGGGCCGTCCTTGCCGTCTTCGGCTGATCGGGTTCCCGACCGCCTTGACCGACGTACGCCTACTGAGCAATTGATGGAAAGAGAGATCGTGTCCGAGTACGAGAGCTCCGGGACGTCCACCTACGGCGACGACGTGGACGCGTCGGCCGACGCCGGGCCGCGTACCGGCGACGTGACGGAGGCCGCCCGACTGCTCGGCGGCGCCGATGAGGATGTCGCCGACCTGCGCACCGGCGTCCTGCCGGACGACGCCGAGCTCGCGGACAGCCCAGCTCTCGCCGACTACCCGGAGCCGCCCGTCGCTGCCGCTCCTCCGGCGGCCGAGACCGATGCCGCGGCCGAGCCGGACGAGGTCGAGGATCCGGTCGAAGCCCTGCAGCGTCAGCTGCGCACGGCGGTCGGCGACTGGTACGTCGTGCACTCCTACGCCGGTTACGAGAACAAGGTGAAGACCAACCTCGAGAGCCGCATCTCCTCCCTGGACATGGAGGACTACATCTTCCAGGTCGAGGTGCCCACCGAAGACGTCGTCGAGATCAAGAACGGCAAGCGCCAGCAGGTGCAGCGCAAGGTTTTTCCGGGCTACATCCTGGTACGAATGGACCTCAACGACGAGTCCTGGGGCGCCGTCCGCAACACCCCAGGAGTTACCGGCTTCGTGGGCGCCACGGCCCGCCCGTCGCCGTTGTCGCTCGACGAGGTGGTCAAGATTCTCGCGCCGGCCGCCCAGAAGGCCGACCGCTTCGCCCGCGGTGAGACGGCGAGCCCGGCCGACAAGCCCAAGGTCGAGGTCGTCGACTACACCGTCGGGGAGTCGGTCACCGTCATGGACGGCCCGTTCGCCACCCTGCCGGCCACCATCAACGAGATCGACCCGGTGCACCAGAAGCTGCAGGTGTTGGTGTCGATCTTCGGACGTGAAACACCGGTCGAGCTGTCCTTCAGCCAGGTCGCCAAGATCTAGTTCCCGCACCAGCGCATTCGAGAAGAGAAGAAGAACATGCCTCCCAAGAAGCGGCTTGCCGCCGTCATCAAGCTGCAGATCCAGGCGGGAGCGGCCAACCCCGCGCCGCCCGTCGGCCCGGCACTCGGTCAGCACGGCGTCAACATCATGGAGTTCTGCAAGGCCTACAACGCGGCCACAGAATCCCAGCGCGGCCAGATCGTCCCCGTCGAGATCTCGGTGTACGAGGACCGGTCGTTCACCTTCGTCACCAAGACCCCGCCTGCCGCCCGGCTGCTGCTCAAGGCTGCCGGCGTCGACAAGGGCAGCGGAGAACCCAACCGCACCAAGGTCGCGAAAGTGACCATGGACCAGGTGCGCGAGATTGCTCAGACGAAGATGGAAGATCTCAACGCCAACGACGTCGACCAGGCCGCCAAGATCATCGCTGGGACGGCCCGGTCGATGGGAATCACCGTCGAGGGCTGAAGGTTCTATTTGTGTGGGCTTGTGCCCGACAGTGGGAGGACGTCGAAGGTCGGCGTCCGCGAACACCACAATCATGAGGAGTACTGCGTGAAGCACAGCAAGGCGTACCGACAGGCGGCCGCATTGGTCGACCCGAGCCGTAGCTATTCGCCGCTCGAGGCCGCCGGCCTGGCCAAGGAGTCGTCCCCCACGAAGTTCGACGGGACCGTCGAGGTGGCCCTGCGCCTCGGGGTCGACCCCCGCAAGGCCGATCAGATGGTCCGCGGAACCGTCAACCTGCCGCACGGCACGGGCAAGACCGCGCGCGTGATCGTCTTCGCGACCGGCGACCGGGCGGCCGAAGCCGAGGCGGCGGGCGCTGACCGGGTGGGCAGCGATGACCTGATCGCCGCCGTCCAGGACGGCTTCCTGGACTTCGACGCCGCCATCGCCACCCCGGACCAGATGGCGAAGGTCGGCCGGATCGCGCGCATTCTCGGGCCGCGCGGCCTTATGCCGAACCCGAAGACCGGAACGGTGACGCCCGACGTGGCCAAAGCCGTGACCGACATCAAGGGTGGCAAGATCAGCTTCCGGATCGACAAGCAAGCGAACCTGCACTTGGTTATCGGCAAGACGTCGTTCACGCCGCAGCAGCTGGTCGAGAACTACGCTGCCGCGCTGGACGAGGTGCTGCGGGCCAAGCCGTCCGCCGCGAAGGGCAAGTACCTCAAGAAGGTCACCTTCGCGACGACGATGGGCCCGGGCATCCCGGTCGACGCGAACCGCACCCGGAACTTGCTCGAGGACGCCACCGTCTGATTGGCCTGGGGTCGACGGGCGTCGGCCCGATTGGCGTTGTGCCGATCGATTTCGTTACCCTGATCGGAGTTCCACCTAAGACCGCTGGCCGCCGTGTGCGCACACACGGCAGAACGCATCCGGAGCGCCGGAGCGGCCCGCGCAGGTCGAACGGATCGGCTGCTGCCGCCCCGTGCGCTTCCTGCGCCGGGGCGTTTCTCGTCTCCCGCGCCGTGCGTCCAGCCCGAACTGCAGGAGAGGAGGACGGATGCCGAACGCCGAGAAGACTGCGGCCGTCGCGGAGATCGCCGAACACTTCAGTCGGTCCAGCGCCGCCGTGATCACCGAGTACCGCGGGCTGTCGGTCAAGCAGGTGACCGACCTGCGCCGCGCCCTGGGCAACGACACTACGTACGCCGTCGTCAAGAACACGCTGACCAAACGCGCCGCGGCCGAAGCAGGAGTCACCGTCGACGAGGAGCTGCTCGTCGGCCCGACGGCGATCGCCTTCGTGACCGGTGATCCGGTCGTCGCCGCGAAGGGGCTACGCGATTTCGCTCGGGCTAACCCGCTGCTCGTGATCAAGGGCGGGGTGCTCGACGGCAAGCAGCTCAGTGCCGCCGAAGTCGGTCGGATCGCCGACCTGGAGTCGCGTGAGGTCCTGCTGGGCCGCTTGGCTGGTGCCCTGAAGGCGTTGCCGACCCGCGCAGCCGGACTGTTCCAGGCCCCGCTGTCGCAGCTGGCGCGCCTGGCGCAGGCCTTGGCCGACAAGCTGCCGGCCACGGAGTCGGCCGCCACGCCGGCCGAGCCGACCGGGGCGAGCGCGCCGAGCGGGCCACAGGCCGACGCGGACGGCCCCCTGGAGCCGATCGCCGTCGAATCGCCGTCCGTCGAGGTGACCGCCGAGGAAGCGGCGGCGTTGCCTCCGACCGACAGGGAGCCCGCAACCGACCGTGAGACTGCCGCCGAGCCGGCGGAGTAATTCATCCATACCTCACCGGCTCACCCGGCGAGACCAACCAGAAAGGACGCCACACCATGGCGAAGCTCAGCACCGACGAGCTGCTCGGCGCGTTCAAGGAGATGACGCTGCTCGAGCTCTCGGACTTCGTGAAGCAGTTCGAGGACACGTTCGACGTGACGGCCGCGGCGCCGGTCGCCGTCGCCGCCGCTGCCCCGGGCGGCCCGGTCGCACCGGCCGAGCAGGAAGAGGAGAAGGACGAGTTCGACGTCGTTCTCGAGGCGGCCGGCGACAAGAAGATCCAGGTCATCAAGGAGGTGCGCACGCTCACCAGCCTCGGCCTCAAGGAGGCCAAGGACCTTGTCGACGGCGCCCCCAAGCCGGTCCTGGAGAAGGTGAACAAGGAGCAAGCGGACAAGGCTCAGGCGGCCCTCGAGAGCGCCGGCGCCACGGTCACCGTCCGGTAGCTCACCGCGATATGTTGAGGGCGGTCCCGTGATCGGGACCGCCCTCACTCGATGTCGGCCTCTTTCTCGACCATCGGTGATCATGTCGCGTCTGGCCGCGCCAAACCGCGTCAAACCGCGGCCGAGTGCGACCTCATCAAGGGAGCACGGCGCCTGGTAGGCCGAGTGAACGGGCGCGTCCGTCCAGCCAGGTGCGGACGAGGCCGACGAACGCCGGCGCATCGGCCAGGGCCTGACGGCGGAACGTGAATGACCGAGTAGCCCTCGGTTTCGAGCGCCGCGTGCCTGGCCAGGGTGGCCTGCCAGTCCGCCCGCCGGAAGTGATATTCCACGCTGTCGATCTCAACGATCGCACGCCGTACTCGACCAGGGCGGCCCCGCCCGAGACCACGGCGCCCGGTCCGCCGTGCGTCGTGGCCGCCCACAGGTGATCGCGTCGGTGCACCGGCGGATCCGTCGAATAGACGCCCGGCAGCAACCGCACCCACCGGCCACGCCGCACCCGACGGTCGACCGCATCGGCGCTGAACCCGCGCCGGGCGGCCTCGCGACGACACGGCACCCGGGGAAGGCTGCCGGGCTCGAGCAGCGGCACGACATCGTCCAGCCAGACGGGAAGACTGTCCGTGTAGAACAAGTCTTTGCGGACGAAAGCCTGAGCGCTGTCCTGGGCGCGCAATCTGTGGATTGTCGGGAGGTCCTGGGGACGGGCGCTGGCGGCACTGGTCGATCACCTTGATCACGTCGCGTTTCGCCGCGGATAGGCGCGACATGATCACCGTCGAGTGGCGCGGCGCGCCGCAGGACGCGTTATCCACGTACCGCGGTTGGTGCTTGACTCGGGCCGGACCGCGAGGGACAGTGATGGACGCGCAGCGATGTGCATCACCCGCCGCGCCGAAGGCCCCTGCGGGAGAGGCCTTGCGAGTCATGCCGTCGTGCGCTACTCTCGGACGTTGCGCTGCCCTCTGCCCACTCCGCGGCCCGTTACGGGCCTCCGTCGTGATGCCCTCGCTGGCCACTCTGCGTTCTGACGCGCCGGCCGCCCGCGAGCCGCAGGTGGATGAAGGTATCGCCGCCCGTACCGCACAGACAGTCCTTGGAAGGACGCGCTTTGGCAGACTCCCGCTCCCGTAACTCCACCGCACTACCGAGCAAGGCAGGTATCCCGGGAGCGTCATCCCGGACCTCCTTCGCCAAGATCCGAGAGCCGCTGGAGGTGCCGAACCTCCTGGCGTTGCAGACCGAGTCCTTCGACTGGCTGGTCGGCAATGACGCGTGGCGCGCGCGGGCGGCGAGCGGTCAGTCCCAGTCGGGACTCGAGGAGATCCTTGCGGAGATTTCTCCCATCGAGGACTTCTCGGGATCGATGAGTCTTTCCTTCTCCAACCCGCGCTTCGAAGAGGTCAAGGCCTCCATCGAGGAGTGCAAGGACAAGGACATGACCTACGCGGCCCCACTGTTCGTGACCGCGGAGTTCACCAACAACACCACGGGCGAGATCAAGAGCCAGACGGTGTTCATGGGCGACTTCCCGGTGATGACCCGCAAGGGCACCTTCATCATCAACGGCACGGAGCGGGTGGTCGTCAGCCAGCTCGTGCGCTCGCCGGGCGTCTACTTCGACCGGACGTTGGACAAGACCTCGGACGTCGACGTGTTCAGCGTCAAGGTCATCCCGGGACGCGGGGCGTGGCTCGAGTTCGACATCGACAAGCGGCAGACCGTCGGGGTGCGTATCGACCGCAAGCGCCGCCAGCCGGTCACCGTGCTGCTCAAGGCGCTGGGCTGGAACGCGGACCGCATCCGTGAGCACTTCGGCTGGTCCGAGACCTTGCTCGCCACCCTGGAGAAGGACCACATCGGCACCACCGACGAGGCGCTGCTCGACATCTACCGCAAGCTGCGCCCGGGCGAGCCGCCGACGCGCGAGTCCGCGCAGGCGCTGCTGGAGAACCTGTTCTTCAACCCGAAGCGCTACGACCTGGCCAAGGTCGGCCGGTACAAGGTCAACAAGAAGTTGGGTGTCGACCAGCCGATCAGCCGTGGCACGCTGGCCGAGGATGACATCGTCCGGGCTATCGAGTACCTCATCCGCCTGCACGCGGGCGAAGAGGGCTACGAGACCGACGACATCGACCACTTCGGTAACCGCCGGCTGCGGACGGTCGGCGAGCTGATCCAGAACCAGATCCGGGTCGGCCTGTCCCGAATGGAGCGGGTCGTCCGGGAGCGGATGACCACTCAGGACGTGGAGGCCATCACCCCGCAGACCCTGATCAACATCCGCCCCGTGGTGGCGTCGATCAAGGAGTTCTTCGGCACCTCGCAGCTGTCGCAGTTCA
>CAXTNQ010000011.1:28612-30901 GCA_964245745.1 uncultured Jatrophihabitantaceae bacterium | reverse complement strand
GAAACCGCCGGCGTGCGCATGCGCGATCAGCGCGTCGAGTTCGCGGCCGAGCAGCTCGTTAGCGCGGTCCTGGATCCAGCCGGTGACGTCGGTCCCGGCCGGCCCGCCGTCGGGCGGGTTGTACTTGAACCCGCCGTCGGGCGGCGGGTTGTGGGACGGCGTGACGACGACCCCGTCCGCGCGCGGGCCCGAGGCAACGTTGTGCTCGAGGATGGCGCGCGACACCGCGGGGGTGGGTGTGTAGCCGTCGTGGGCGTCCAGCCGGACCTGCACGCCGTTGGCCGCGAACACCTCGAGCGCCGACCGGGTGGCCGGAGCGCTCAGGGCGTGCGTGTCCGCGCCCAAGAACAGGGGGCCGGTGATGCCCTGCGCCGCGCGGTACTCGCTGATCGCCTGGCTGGTGGCCACGATGTGGTCCTCGTTGAACGTCGTCTTGAGCGACGAGCCGCGATGGCCGGACGTACCGAAACTCACCCGTTGCTCGGTAACCGAGGGGTCGGGGTGCCGGTCGTAGTAGGCGGCGATCAGCTCGTCGACGTCGACCAGGTCCGCCGCGGTGGCGGGCTGACCGGCGCGGGGCGACGTCATGCGCTGCGCAGGATGCGAGAAGCCGGACTCATGGCGTGATCCTGGCACGTCCGCGGTTCCAGTAACCCTTCACGTAGGTGCGTTCCCGCGGCACGCCGAGCGCCTCGACGTGCGGACGCAGCGCCACTATGGCGCGGCTCTCGCCGAAGAGGTATGCGCGGCCGGTGCCGGGCAGAGCGTGCCGAGCGGCCAGGGCCGCCGCGAGCCGATCCGGATGTCCTGGCGGGTCACCGTCGCGGTGCACCCAGGTCGGCTCCATGCCGACGGGTAGCTCGTCGGAGGCGTCGCCTACCTCGACGATTGCGATCGCCGGCGTGCCGGCGGGCAGCGCCGCGGCCAGCTCGGCGATGGCCGGTAGCGCGGACTCGTCCCCTACGAACAGATGCCACTCGGCGGCACGCAGTTCCAGGCGTCCGCGTGGCCCGAACAGGCTTACCCCCGCCCCGACCTGTGTGCCGGCCGCCCAGCGCGCTCCCGGGCCCGAGCCATGCAGCAGCGCGTCGACGTCGAAGCGTCCGCGCTCCGGCTCGGCGTTGCGGATCGTGTAGCGACGCTTCGCCCGCCGCCCGTCCCGCTCGGACAGTACGAGTTCGACGTCCTGCGCCGGCCGCAGCGGCAGGCCGGTCATCGTGTTGCAGCTCAGGGTCAGCCGACGCATCCGCGGGGTCAGCGAGTGAGCAGCGACCACGACCGCGTCGTGTCGAGGGGTGCGTCCGACGGTGACCGCGGTCATCCCGCCGAGGTTAGTGGCGAACTACGGTGGTTACGGCGCGGTCCGCGCCAGCCGTCCGGACGAGGAGCCGCATGACCACCACGTTGACCAAAGTCGCGTACACGACCGCCGCGACCGCTCGGGGTGGCCGCGCCGGCCACGTCGTCAGCGCGGACGGCGTCGTCGACCTCGACCTCGCTCAGCCCGGAACGACGGCGCAGCCCGCGGCCAATCCGGAGACGCTGTTCGCGGCCGGGTACGCCGCCTGCTTTCAGGGCGCTCTGCTGAACCGGTCGAAGGCGGCGGGGGTGGATGCGTCGGAGTCGACGGTTACCGCAGAAGTGTCGTTCGGGCCGTCCGACGACGGCGGGTACGGGCTGGCGGTGGAGCTGCAGGTCGGTATCCCGGGCGTCGCTGCCGACCAGGCGCGCGACCTCGTCGAGCAGGCGCATCAGTTCTGCCCGTACTCGAAGGCCACCCGCGGCAACATCGAGGTCACGCTCACCGTCGTCTAGTGGGTTTACGGCCGCCGAGCTTGCCGACCGGCGGATGATGACGTCGTGGCCATCAGCGTCTTCGACCTGCTGTCGATCGGCATCGGGCCGTCCAGCTCGCACACCGTCGGTCCGATGCGCGCCGCTCGCACGTTCGCACTGGGGCTGGCCGACGACGGCGAACTTAGCGCGGTGACCCGCGTACGCGCCGAGTTGTTCGGCTCGTTGGGCGCGACCGGACGTGGCCACGGCAGCGACCGTGCGGTCATTCTCGGGCTCGAGGGGGAAGCTCCGGAGACCGTCGACACGGACACCGTGGCCGCGCGAGTGGCGGCCGTACGCGAAGCCGGACGCGTCGCGTTGCTCGGCAAGCACGAGGTGTCGCTCGCTGACGATGACCTCGTCCTGCACCGCCGGACGTCCCTGCCGTATCACCCCAACGGCATGCGCTTCTTCGCCTACGCCGGCGACGCGTTGCTGCGCGAGCGCACGTAC
>CAXTNQ010000011.1:563-28602 GCA_964245745.1 uncultured Jatrophihabitantaceae bacterium | reverse complement strand
GCTCTCCTGGGCCGGCACGAGATCGACTTCGCACCCGAGGATCTCGTATTCCAGCGCCGCCGCTCGCTGCCGTTCCACCCGCACGGCCTGCAGCTGCGCGCCTTCGGCGCGGACGGGCGGCTCCTGCGTGAGCGCACGTACTACTCGGTCGGCGGCGGCTTCGTCGTCGACGAGGCGGCCGCCGGAGCGGACCGGATCACGGTGGACACCACGCCGCTGCCCTACCCGTTCACGACCGCGGCCGAACTCATGGCGCGCTGTGCGTCGACGGGGCTCGCTGTCAGCGACGTCATGCTGGCCAACGAGACCGCGTGGCGGACGGAGGAAGACGTGCGCTCCGGCCTGCTGGGTATCTGGGCGGTCATGCAGCAGTGCGTCCGCAACGGCTGCGCGCACGGTGGCACGTTGCCGGGCGGACTGCGCGTGCCACGGCGCGCGCCGGAGCTCTACCAGCGATTACGCGAGGAGCAGTCCGCAGCGACCGACGGTGTCCGGAGCGCAAGGGACCCCCTGCACGCCATGGACTGGGTCAACCTGTTCGCGCTCGCCGTCAACGAGGAGAACGCGGCCGGCGGTCGCGTCGTGACCGCGCCGACCAACGGCGCCGCCGGAGTGCTCCCGGCGGTACTGCACTACTACCGGCGTTTCGTGCCCGGCGCGTCCGACGAGGGCGTCGTGGCGTTCCTGCTCACCGCCGGCGCGATCGGCGTGCTCTACAAGGAGAACGCGTCGATCTCCGGTGCCGAGGTCGGCTGCCAGGGCGAGGTCGGTTCGGCCTGCTCGATGGCGGCGGGCGGGCTGTGCGAGGTGCTCGGTGGGACGCCGGCGCAGGTCGAGAACGCCGCCGAGATCGGCATGGAGCACAACCTCGGGCTGACCTGTGACCCGGTGGGCGGCCTCGTTCAGGTGCCCTGCATCGAGCGCAACGCCATGGCGGCCGTAAAGGCGATCAACGCCGCCCGCATCGCCCTGCGCGGGGACGGGGACCACATCGTCAGCCTGGACAAGGTGATCAAGACGATGCGCGAGACGGGCGCTGACATGAAGATCAAGTACAAGGAGACGGCCAGAGGCGGCCTGGCCGTCAACGTCATCGAGTGCTAGGGGCGCAAACGCTCCGATTGTGGGCGTTGTTCGGGGCGGTCAGCTTGATCCCCTCTCAACGCCCACAACCGGAGCGTCATACAGGGGGATCAGGCGACGGCTAGGGCTTCGCTGCCTTGTGGTAGGTCGCTGCGCTTCACGTTGATGAAGACGAGGGCGACTACCACTGCCACCACGCCGAGGATCGCCGAGACCAGGAAGCCCTGCGACGACCCGTGCGCCTGCACCGCTTGGAAGGCGTCGATCGCCTGCCGGTCGGCGTAGGCCGCCGCGGAGGCCGGCTGACCCGACTTGGAGCTCGACAACAGCTCGGCGAGGTGCTGCTTCGACGCACCGGCCAGACTGGCGATCTGGCTCGTCCCCTCGTGCTTGGACGCGGTGGCGAACACCGTGGTGAGCACCGCGAGGCCGATCGAGCCACCCACCTGCTGGCCGACGTTCAACAGCGCGGACGCCAGGCCGGTGTCGGTCGGCTCGACCTTGGTCACGGCAACCACGGTGATCGGCACGAACACCATGGCCATGCCCGTCGCCATGACGATCATCGCCGGGAACAGCAGCGACCAGTACCCACTGTCGGCCTTAACCGCGGAGAACCAGAACAGTCCGACCGTCATCAGCGCGCTGCCCAGCGTGATCAACGGCTTGGGGCCGATGCGCGGCAGCACTTGGCTGACGATCCCCGACCCGACGATGATCACGAAGCAGAACGGCAGGAAGGCCACGCCGGTCTTCAGCGCGCTGAAGCCCATGACGTTCTGGACGTAGAACGTGAGGAAGAAGAACATGCCGAACATGGCCGCGCCGATGATCAGCATCACCAGGTAGGCGCCCGACCGGGACCGATTGGCGAAGATGCGCAGCGGCATCATCGCGTGCGGATAGCGCGCCTCCCAGACGACGAACGAGATCAACAGCACAGCCGCGATCACGAAGGACGCGATCGTCGTGGTCTGGCCCCAGCTGTGGTTCGCCGCGTTGATGAACGCGTAGACGAGAGCAACCATGCCGCCTACGGACAGCAGGCCACCGAGCAGGTCGAAGCGTCCGGTCAGCCGCTCCGAGGAGTGGATGTAGAGGAATCCGCCGATCATCAGCCCCACACCGATCGGCACGTTGACGAACAGCACCCAACGCCAGTCGAGGTACTCGGTGAGCAGGCCACCGGCCAGCAGTCCGATCGCCGCGCCGCCTCCGGAGACTCCGGCGTACACGGCAAACGCGCGGTTGCGTTCCGGGCCCTCGGCAAAGGAGACGGTGATCAGTGAGAGTGCGGTCGGCGCGGCGATGGCGCCACCGATGCCCTGCAGGATGCGGCCGGCGAGCAACAGCTCGTAAGTCGGCGCGATACCGCCCAGGAAGCTACCCAGGGAGAACAGGCCGAGGCCGAGGATGAACATCTGCCGCCGACCCAGGATGTCCGCAGCGCGACCACCCAGCAGGAGCAGGCCGCCAAACGCCAGGGTGTAGGCGTTGATGACCCATGTCATGTCGGTCTGGCTGCGGTCGAAGTAGCGCCCCATCGAGGGCAGCGCGATATTCACAATGGTGGCGTCGAGCACCACCATCAGCTGGGCGCCCGCGATGAGGAACAGCAGCAGCGCCGGATGCGTGGCGCGTCGCGCGCCCGTTGCCGTGACCGTGCTGGTGCTTGTGGTGGTTACGCGTTCCGTGGCTGTCACTCTGTGCTCCGGGTAGCTCGGCGGTACTGGTAGTGGACGCGCGCGTCTCTTATGCTGTCACGGTAGTGGCAGCCGGTTAAGGAACGCAAGCGTCCTTTATGGCGAACATGTGAATTGATGATGGACGAAGGGTCTGACAACGATGGGCGTTGCGCGAACGGATTTCCTCGACGCGCCGGTCCTGTTGGAGCCGAGCGCGCCCGCGGTGATACATCGGCGCCGTGGTGCCGTCCTCGAGGACGCCATTTTCGCCGCCGTCTTCGAGGAGCTGGCGGACGTGGGCTACGCCGCGTTCACCGTCGAGTCCGTGGCCGCCCGCGCGCAAACCGGTAAGGCGAGCATCTACCGGCGCTGGCCGGTCAAGCAGGACCTGGTCCTCGACGCTTACTTCGCGCGCTTCGGCAAGCCCGACGCGGCGATCGAGGGCCTGCTCGAGCTCGACCTGCCGACTCGGGATCTGCTCGTCATGCTCGGTCTTCGGATCAGCGAGTTGGCCCGGCGCGGCGGCGAGTTCATGCGCGCGGTCGCGTGCGAGGTCACGCGCGACGCCGACTTGGCCGACGCCGTAGAGGAACGGGTCTACTGCCCGAAGCGCACCGCCATGGTGCGGTTGCTCGAACGAGGCGTCACACGCGGCGAGGTCCGTCCCGAGGCGGCGACGGAGCTCTACGCCGACGTCCTGCCCGCGGTCGTGATGCATCGCATGGTGCTGCTCAACCGGGAGGCTACCGAGGCCAACGTGGCCGAGATCGTGGACCGGATCGTCATGCCGTTGCTCGTCCCGGCTGCGGGCTGATTCGTCGTTTGGACGGCCTGCGGGCACCTTGTACGCTGTCGCATCGGTGACCAGCGGGCCGCCTTTCCACAGAAGGCGGTCAGTGGGAGGCACCGGGAGGCACTGGAGGCTTCGCCTAGTCTGGTCTATGGCGCCGCACTGCTAATGCGGTTGGGGGCTTCAACCCCCTCCCGGGTTCGAATCCCGGAGCCTCCGCGTCGGCTGACCGCCGTGGCAACTGAATAGCATGCGCCCGTAGCTCAACGGATAGAGCACTTGACTACGGATCAAGAGGTTAGGGGTTCGAATCCCTTCGGGCGCGCGTGCCAACCTACGACGTGACATGGGCCGACGAGCGCGGCCAGCAGGAGATCGACGCGGACGACGTCGTCCTCGAAGACGGCATCTACGAATTCTGGCGCGGCAACGACGCGTTCCTGCGCGCCCCCGCCGACCAGGTGAACTCGCTGCAGCGTCGCGAGGACTGACCGCGCCGCCTCGCCGGCGTACCAGGACCGCGGTCAGTGCGCGCCGCCGCTCAGCTGCAGACCGACGACCCCGGCAACGACCAGGACGACGGACACGAGCTTGAGCACGGTGACCGCCTCGTCGAGCCAGATCATGCCCACGATGACCGTGCCGGCGGCGCCGATGCCCGTCCACACGGCGTAGGCCGGACCGACCTCCAGCGAGCGCAACGCAAGCGTCAGCAGCCCGAAGCTGCCCAGCGCGAACACCGCGAACAGCAGGGTCGGCACGAGCTGAGTGAAGCCGCTGCTCTGTTTGAGGCTGACCGCGAAGCCGGTCTCCAGCAGGCCCGCGACGATGACCAGCAACCACGCCATACCGACATCCTCTCGGTGTGACGTTCGTGGCGGCGCACCTGCTGCGGCGAGCCGCCGTGGTCATCAGCAACCGACAGGGTGAGATACGGGCATGCTCGCCGCCGTGATGTCCCTCGCCGGCGTCGTCGTCGGCGTCGCGCTGTGCGTGGCGGCGCTGTGGCTGAGCGAGCGTCGGCGCGAGAGGGCACAGGGTCGTCGCGCCGCCGCCGGCGCCAAGCAGGCCGCCTACCAGCGAACGCTGTTGACCTTGGACGGCCTGCTCACCATGCGCCCGGATCATCCCGACGTCGGCCTCACGGTCCGTGCTCTCACGGCCGACATCACCGAGCTGCGTCTGACCGCACCGTCGCAGATCGCCGAACTGGCCGACATGTGCGTGCAGGCTGTGTTGCGGTCGGCCGGTGATCCGTCTTATCCGATGCAGCTACGCAGCCACTTCGTCGATGCGGTACGTGACGATCTGCTCGGCGGGCCGCCCACGAACGCGGCGCGGTTCGCACTGCCCGGAGTACGCCGAGAAGACGCCGCCGGCCGGGCCCGGCACGCCAAACCGCGGCGGGCCTGAGCGTTCAGCCGAAGCGGCCGGAGATGTAGTCCTCGGTGCGCCGATCGTGCGGGTTGGAGAAGATCGTCTCGGTGTCGTCCATCTCGACGAGCTGACCCGGCTTGCCGGCGGCGGACAGGTTGAAGAACGCGGTGCGCTGACTGACCCGCGCGGCCTGCTGCATGTTGTGGGTCACGATGACGATGGTGTACTGCTCCTTGAGCGTCTGGATCAGGTCCTCGATGGCCAGTGTCGAGATGGGATCCAGAGCGGAACAAGGCTCGTCCATGAGCAGCACCTGGGGTTCCACCGCAATGGCCCGCGCGATGCACAGCCGTTGTTGCTGACCACCGGACAGGCCGGCGCCGGGCTTGCTCAGTCGGTCCTTGACTTCTTCCCACAGGTTCGCGCTGCGTAGTGACTTCTCGACGATGCCGTCGAGCTCGCTCTTGCGCATCCGGCCGCCCTGCAGCTTGCGACCGGCCACCACGTTGTCGTAGATCGACATGGTCGGGAACGGGTTCGGGCGCTGGAAGACCATGCCGATGGTGCGGCGGACGTCGACCGGGTCCACGTCGTTGGCGTAGATGTCGTCGCCGTCGAGCAGCACCTCACCCTGGACGTGCGCACCCGGGATGACCTCGTGCATCCGATTGAGCGTGCGCAGCACGGTCGACTTGCCGCATCCGGACGGGCCGATGAAGGCGGTGACACTGCGCGGCTCGATGACGAAGGTGCAGTCGCTGACGGCGAGGAACTTGCCGTAGTAGATGTTGAGGTTTTTGCCGTCGATGCGCTTGGCCATGACGAGTCTGCCTTCTATCTCAGGATGCGACTTTGTTGGTCCGGCCGACGAGCCGGGCGATGAGGTTGAGCGCCATGACGATGATGATCAGGGTCAGCGCGGCGCCCCACATCCGGTCGGCCGCGTAGTGAATGGTGACCGGCCTACCGTGCACGAGGGCGTGCGTGTTGCCGAGGTTGCCGAACTGGTCGTTGATGAACGTCGGGAGGGACGCCTGGAAGCCGCTGAACAGGTTGCTGTTCCGGTCGGGGGTATAGCCCACCAGGATCAGCAGGGGAGCCGTCTCGCCCGCTACTCGGGCGATGCCGAGCACGATGCCGGTGATGATGCCGCTGAGCGCTGTGGGGATGACCACGCGCAGGATCGTCTTCCACTTCGGCACACCAAGGGCGTAGGACGCCTCCCGCAGCTCGTTCGGTACGAGCCGCAGCATCTCCTCGGTCGTCCTGACGATCACTGGGATCATCAGCATGACCAGGGCGATCGACACCAACCACCCAGCCCGGTGGCCGCCCAGTGTCGTGATGAATACGGCGTAGATGAACAGCGCGGCGACGATCGACGGAATACCGGTCAAGATGTCGACCATGAAGGTCGTGGCCCGAGCGAGCGGACCGCGCCCGTACTCGACCAGGTAGACGCCGACGAGGACGGCGATCGGCACCGAGATCACGGAACACAGCAACACCTGCAGCGCGGTTCCGATGATGGCGTGCAGCGCGCCACCGCCGGCGGTGCGATACGTGATTCCGCGCTGGTCGCCCGTCCACCAGTCGGCGCTGAGGATGGACGAGAGGCCGCGGCTGATCACGGTCCAGATCAGCCAGACAAGCGGAATGCAGGCGATCGCAAACGCCGTCACGACGAGCACCGTCGCCAGCCGGTTCTTGAACTTGCGGGCACCGATTCCCTTCTGGGCGCCCAGCGACGGCGGGGTGGCGGCGGAAACAGCAACCGTCGTGCTCATGCAAAATCCTTCCGCCGGTTGACGATCCAGCGCGCTGCGGCGTTGACCGCGAAGGTCAGGATGAACAGGGCGAGGCCGGCGGCGATGTACGCGCCCGTCTGCTTCGGACTGTTGAACTCGGCGGCATTGTTGGCGATCTTCGACGCGAACGTCTCACCGTTGCTGAAGATCGAGAACGAGAAGGGCGCGCCGTCGCCCGCCCGCGAGACGATCAGGTAGATCGCGATGGTCTCTCCGAGTGCGCGGCCGAGCCCGAGCATGGCGCCGCTGATGACGCCCGGCCGGCCGTAGGGCAAGACGGCCATCCGGATCATCTCCCAGCGCGTGGCGCCCAGCGCCCAGGCCGCCTCGATATTGGCACGGGGGGTGCGCTCGAAGACATCCCGGGCGATGGCGGTGATGATCGGCAGGATCATCACCGCCAGCACGACCCCGCCGTTGAAGATCGTCCCGCGGCTGATGCCAACGTCTTCGAAGATTTTGAGGAACCCGAGGTGGTACAGCACACGCTGGACCGGCTCGAGGTAGGGCGCCAGCACGATGATGCCCCAGATTCCGTAGATGATCGACGGAATGGCCGCCAGCAGGTCGATGACGTACGCGACCGGGCGGACGAGGGGGCGTGGCGCGTACTGGGTGATGAATAGGGCAATGCCGATGGCCAGCGGCACCGCGATGGCCATGGCGACCAGCGAAATGATCACCGTCACCCACAGCAGGGCGGCAATCCCGAACCGCAGGTTGTCCGGGTTGTCGGTTTGCCACTCGCGCGAGAACAGGAAGTTGACGTGGTTGTCGGCCAACGCCGGAATGGCCTTGACGATGAGGAACAACGCGACCAGGGCGATCAGCAGGACGACGAAGCCGCCGGCCCCACTGGTCAACCCGGCGAAGATGCGGTCTCCGATCCGGATCCGGCCGCGCCCGCCGGCGGCCGATCCCGCGCCCGCTACTGGCGGGAGTCCGCCGCCGGTCGAGATACCGGTGGGTTCGGCCGAACCAACGGGCAGTGCGGCGCGCAGTCCGCGCTCGGCGAAGTCGACCGGGTCGTCGTCCTGTGGTGGCCCTTCGACCCGGTCGGCCACCGACTCTCCGGCGATCGATGGTGCGGGCACCGAGGCGGAAGCACTCGAAGAGGAACCCGAGGGCGAGGCGCCGTCCTCCGGTGGTTGCGGTCCGCGGTGCGTCATCGTGTCTCGCTCGGGCATGTGGTTATGTCCTTGCAGCAGCAGCTACGGCAGGGCGGGCGCGTGGCCGCAGCCCCGCCGATACGGACCGGTGAGCCCGTTGGCCACTGGAAGTCCAGTAGGCCCGATGAGCCCGGTCCGTCCGGCGAGGCTGCGGCACGGTCGATCCGGAATCAATGTAGAGCGGTTAGCTGACCGTCGCGACCGAGGCCTGCACCTTGGTCTGGATCGCCGAGGGCAGCGGTGCGTAACCCAGATCCTGCAGGAGGCTCTGCCCGTCCGCCGCCGTGTAGCTCAGGAACGACTTGACCAGTGAGCCGATCTTGGCGTCGGAGTACTTCGAGCAGACGATCTCGTAGGTCACCAGGATGATCGGGTACGCCCCGGACGCCTTGGTCGTGTAGTCCAGCTTCAGCGTCAGGTCGTTGCCCGTGCCGGTCACATTCGCCGCGGCGACGGCCTTGCCGGCGGAGTCCGCGGTGAGCTCTACGGCACCCCCACCGTTGTCGACCTGGGCGTAGGACAGGCCGCCGTTGACCGCGTACGACCACTCGATGTAGCCGATGCTGCCGTCGGTGGTCTGCAGAGCCTGCTGGACGCCCTGCGACTTCGTCTTGCCCTGGCCCGTCTTGCCCGGCCACGCGTTGTTCGGCGTGAGCGGGAAGTCCGCTGGCGCGGCCGCGGCCAGGTACTTGGCGAAGTTGTTGGACGTGCCCGACGAGTCACCGCGGAAGAACACCGTGATCGGCTTCGAGGGCAGGCTCACCCCGCTGTTCGCCGCCGTGAGAGCCGGGTCGTTCCAGGTGGTGATCTTGCCGGTGAAGATCTTGGCGATCAGCGACGGCGTGAGGGTCAGCTTCGAGACGCCACCGAGCTTGTACGCGACGGCGATCGGGCCGGTCACCATGGGCAGGTCCAGGGCCGGTGACCCGCAGCGCTTGGCGGCGGCGTCCACTTCACCCGTCGTCGCGTTCAAGGCGGAGTCCGATCCGGCGAAGTCGACCTGGCCGGCGTTGAAGTTCTTGACACCGGCGCCAGAGCCGGTGCCGTTGTACGCAATGGTCGCGCCCGAGCACTTCTGCTGGTAGTCCTTGATCCACTCGTTGATGGCGTTCTGCTGCGCGGTGCTGCCCTCGGCCTTGAGCGAGCCACTCACGCAGCTGACCGCGCTGCCGCCGCTGCTGGCCGCCGAGGAGCCACCGCCACCGGCCGCGGCGGACGAGCTGGAGTCGCTCGAACTGCTGGAACTGCACGCCGCCAGCACCAGAGCGCCGGCGATCAGGCCGGCGACAACGCCGGTCCGGTACAGCTTCACGGGTAATCCCTTTCGTCAACGGTCATGGCCGAAAGGACGCTAAGCGGGAGAGGTGGCGCGATGGGGTGCCCGGAGTGAACGCGAGGTGAACGCGGCGCGGGCAGCGAGCGGCGTCCTGCCCAGCAGCGTATGACGAGCAGGTGAACCGGCGCCCGGTCACTGCTTCAGCGCCCGCACGAACTGCACGTCCATGTCGTGTTTGCGGAAGCCGATCGAGTCGTACAGGCGCAGCGCCGCCTGGTTGTCGTCGTCGACGTAGAGCAGTACCTCGACGCACCCGCGGTCGGCCAGGTAGCGCAGGCCGGCGGCCAGCAGCGCCCGCCCGAGGTGCATCCCCTGCGCCCACGGGGCGATGCCGAGGACGTACACCTCCCCGACGGCGTGTCCCTTGCGGTCCCGATGCACCTTCGTCCAGTGGTAGCCGAGCAGCTGACCGTCCCGGTCGGCGAGCAAGAACCCCGCCGGGTCGAACCAGTCCTCGGTTTCGCGCGCCGTCAGGTCGCGCCGGGTCCAGCCACCCTGCTCGGCGTGCGCGGAAAAGGCCGCGGCGTTCACCGCCAGCCACGCGTCCTCGTCGCGTCCGGGGACGAACGCCCGGACGGCCACGCCGGACGGTAGTTCGACCGTCGGCAGGTCCCGCAGGTTGCGCCGCAACTGCCAGAGGAGCCGGTGCTGGACGTAGCCGTGCTTGTGCAGCGCGGCCACTACGGGACTGTCCTGCCCGTGAGCCCACACCCGCACTGTGCGGTGGCCGACTCGCGCGTCGACCGCATCCAGCAGGGCGTCGAGGTAGGGCGCGGTTCCGGCCAGCTCGGCGTCGGCCACCCCGTCCGAGAGGCGCAGTTGCCCGTACCCAGCCAGCTCGCCGCCGGCGTCGACGAGTAGGTGCTGCACCCGCGGATCCGTCTCGCCGAGCCGAGCGAGCGCCTCGTCGTTCAGCGGCGGAGCGCCCACCTCGCGCCCGAGTCGTCCGGCCAGTGCTCGCACCGCCGCGCGGTCCGTAGCGTCCAGCGTCCGATCAGCGGCGACGGTGGGCACGCTGGGCTCACCGGGCACATCGGGGGACGCTACCGCTCGCTGAGCACCGGTCGGTCGAGGTCGGCGTCCCGGGTCGCGGCTTCGGACGGACGGACGAACTTGTAGCCGACGTTGCGTACGGTGCCGATCATCGCCTCGTGCTCGGGACCGAGCTTCGCGCGCAGTCGACGCACGTGGACGTCGACGGTCCGGGTGCCGCCGAAGTAGTCGTACCCCCACACCTCCTGCACGAGGTGCGCCCGGGAGAAGACCCGGCCCGGGTGCTGAGCCAGGAACTTCAGCAGTTCGAACTCCTTGTAGGTCAGGTCGAGCGAGCGGTGGGACAGCTTGGCGCTGTAGGTCGTTTCGTCGATCGACAGATCGCCGATCGTGACCCGGTCCGGCGTCGGGTCGGCGGCCTGCACCCGACGGTCGAGGGCGATCCGCAGTCGCGCGTCGAGCTCGGCCGGGCCGGCGGTGTCGAGCACGATGTCGTCGACGGCCCAGTCGGCCGACAGCGCGACGAGGCCCCCTTCGGTGAAGACCGCGAAGACCGGAGCGGTGACGCCGACGGCCGTGAGTATCCGGGTGAACGTCCGCGCGCTGGCGAGATCGCGGCGGGCGTCGAGCAGGATGGCGTCACCCGAGGGGTGGTCGACCAGTGCCGCGGCGTCCATCGGCAGGACCGAGACCGAGTGCGACAGGAGCCCCAGAGCGGGGAGGACCTCGGTCGTGGGTTGGCGTGCCGCGGTCAGGAGGATCAGTTCCACGGGGTCTCCTCGTCGGCCGAACGTCGGACGGCGGGCGGCATTGCCCGGGATCGCCAGAGGGTATCAACGCGGCGCCACCATCCGCGAATGCTGCCGATCTGAGGCTGAGCTAGTGCACAGAGCGGTCTGGAACGATGTCACGCGTGCCGAACGCCGACGTCGCACCGCCCACCGATGCCGGCCCGGAGGCACCTCCCGCGGCGTGGCGTTATCGGCGCACGCACCTGCTCGCAGCCGGGGTCGCGCTGGTCGTCGGGGGCGCACTGACCGTGCTCGCCCGGACCGGCATCGGACCGCTGGTGATCGGTATCGCGTTGACCCAAGCCCTGCTGGTCTTCGCCTGGGTGCTCGGCACCGGATTGCCGGGCCGGATCGGTGGCCTCGTCCTCGGCCTGCTCGCCGCGGCGGCCGCCGACGTCGTGGTCGTCGTATGGCCGACCAGTGAACTGTCCCCGCTGCTCGCCGTGGC
Organism: uncultured Jatrophihabitantaceae bacterium; assembly: GCA_964245745.1. GTDB lineage: Bacteria > Actinomycetota > Actinomycetes > Mycobacteriales > Jatrophihabitantaceae > CAXTNQ01. The sequence goes on along the minus strand of CAXTNQ010000011.1, from coordinate 17,122 downwards.
GGGCCTGTCGGTGCCGGCGCTGTTCATCCACCAGCTCACCCGGGGAGTGGTCCGCCTGCGCGTGACCGAGTCGCTCTCCGACATCGCGCTGCTGATCGTCAGTGTGATCGCGGCGGCCGCCCTCGTCCCCTTGTGGCACGAAACCACGGGCGTCGCGATGGCGACCGCCGTGCTGGCCGCGGCCACCGGGGCCCTCGTGGTCGCCCACGTCGTCGACGCCTGGTGGCCGATGCCGCGGTTCGACGCCAGCGTCCCCAACGGTTTGACCGCGGTGGCGGCCGCGGCGGTGGTCGGCGCGGTCGTCGGCTTCGTGCGCCTGCACGGCACGGTCGAATTCACCTCGGCCCGGTCGGTGTTCCTCGGGGCAGCGGTCGGTGCCGTCGCCAGCCTGCTCGGTGTGGGGTGCGCGTTCTTGCCGGCGGACGTCCCGCGCCCGTGGCTGCGGCCGATCTACCTCGTGCTGCTGCCGCTCACCCTGGTGGCACCGGTCGGTTACCTCCTCTGCCTTGCGGTCCGGGCCTGACCCGTCGTGGCTCGAGGCTGGAAGATCTTGATCGCGGTCGTCGCGATCCTCGCTGTCCTTCTCGTGGTGGCCGATCGCGTCGGCGTCGTGGTCGCCCAGAACGTCGCGGCGTCGCAATTGCGGGAGAACGCGCAGTTCGCCGGCCAGCCGTCGATCAACGTGCGCGGCGTGCCCTTCCTCACCCAGGCGCTTCGCGGACGCTACAACGACATCCAGGTGTCCGGGCGGCTGTCGTCCCTGGGGCAGATCCGCGGCGCGGGCCTGAACGTGGACCTGCGCGGCGCCCACCTGCCGTTGTCGGACCTGTTACGCCACGACGTCAATAACGTGCCCGTCGACCAGGTACAGGGCACGGTGGTCATTCCCTACAGCGAGCTGGCCCGGCTCTCGAAGATCCCCAACCTGACGATCACCCCCAACGGCAGTCGCCTCGACGCGTCCGCGCGGATCGACCTCCCGGTGATCGGCGGCACCGTCGATGTGACAGGGGAGGGCAAGCTGGCCCTCGTCGACGGCAAGATCCAGGTGACGATCACCGAGCTGCGCGCCGGCGGCGTGACCGTCCCGTCGGCCGTGCTGCCGGCCGTCTCGGCCGCGGTGACCGGCCTCATCCCACTGCCGGAGCTGCCCTATGGCCTGCACCTGCAGTCGATCACCCCGAGCTCCGACGGCCTCGACGTTGCCGGTGCCGGCACCAACGTCGTACTCCGTCGCGTCAGCTGAGCGCTACCCTGGTCGACATGGCGCTTGCGTTGCGTGCAGTCAGCACCGCGCTCACGTCCCGCCGCACGGTCGACCTGTGCCGTGTGGGCAGCTGCCTGTGTCTGCTGCCCTGAGCGACTCCTTAGCCCCGTTCCTGGCCGCGCGCTTTTCGCGCGCGCGCCTTCCGCACACGTGATCACATGGGAGAACACATGAGCCGCGCTGACGTGCTCGTCTCGGCCGACTGGGCCGAACAGAACCTGCACACCTCAGGCGTCGTCTTCGTCGAGGTCGACGAGGACACTTCCGCGTACGACGGCGGGCACCTCGACGGTGCCGTCAAGCTGGACTGGAAGTCCGACCTGCAGGACCAGGTCCGCCGGGACTTCATCGGCAAGGACCAGTTCGAGAAACTCCTGTCGGACAAGGGCATCGGCAACGATGACACCGTCGTGCTCTACGGCGGGAACAACAACTGGTTCGCGGCCTACGCGTACTGGTACTTCAAGCTGTACGGCCACGAGAACGTCAAGTTGCTCGACGGTGGCCGCAAGAAGTGGGAGCTGGACGGTCGCGAGCTGTCGAAGGACACCGTGTCGCGGCCCGCTACGACCTACACCGCGCAGGACCAGGACACCTCGATTCGTGCCTTCCGGGACGAGACCATCGCCGCGATCGGCAAGGACAACCTCATCGACGTCCGCTCGCCCGACGAGTTCGCCGGGCGACTGCTCGCGCCGGCTCATCTGCCGCAGGAGCAGGCGCAGCGGGGTGGCCACATCCCGACCGCGCTGAACGTCCCGTGGTCGAAGGCGGCCAACGAGGACGGCACGTTCAAGTCCGACGACGACTTGCGTGCCCTCTACGCCGACGCCGGGCTGGACGAGGCCAAGCCGACGATCGCGTACTGCCGCATCGGCGAGCGCTCCAGTCACACCTGGTTCGCCCTGCACGAGCTCCTCGGCCACACCGACGTCAAGAACTACGACGGGTCGTGGACCGAATACGGCTCGCTGGTCGGCGTCCCCATCGAGAAGGGCTGACCTCGTGTGCGGGGCGCCTCCGCAGACGCCGACGCTGCCACCGGGGGTCGACGTCACGAAGGAGACCGTGATCTACGGGACCGTCGCGATGGACGACGCTCCGGTGCCCGGGGTGTACGTGCGGCTGCTCGATGAGACCGGCGAGTTCACCGCGGAGGTGGTGACGAGCGCGACCGGTGACTTCCGGTTCTACGCCGCCCCCGGCAAGTGGACGCTGTCCGCGCTGCACCGGGACGGCGCGGCCCGCAAGGACGTGGTGGCACTCGAACCCGGGCTCATCGAGGTGCGGCTCGTCCTGTCCTGACGGCGAGCGCGCAAAGTGATGCGGCGCAAGCGAGGATCGCATGCGCGTACGCGCCAAGGACCGGAGCGAGCGGGCGATGAGCGCTTGCGCGAAGAGCGATGTGTCAATAGACGAGGGCCTGCGTTCCGTCGTGCAGGCACTCGTCGACGAAGGACGCCGAGCCGGCGATCCGCACGCCGGGCAACACATCGCCCTGCGTGATGTTGCGTCGTGCGGCGCACTGGGTGCAGACCGTGAGCATGCCGGACGTGAGAACAGCATCGCGTAGCTCGGCCAGCGGTGCCGAGTGGGGCAGGACGAACGCCTCGGCGCGTCCAGGGACGGCGAGCCAGGACGCGTCGCCGGTCAGCCACAGCGACACCTCGGCGCCGGCGGCCAACGCGGTCGCGGCCACGGTAAACGCCTGGGCGCAGCGTTCGGGTTCTTCGACACCAGCGGTGAGTTTCACGACGAGAGCGCGCACCGCACTATCCTGCCGCTCATGGACGCGGCCTACCTGGCCCTACTCATAGTCGCGCTCGTCGCCATCGCCGCCGGATGCATGTACGCGCTGATCAAGGTGCTCGCCCGTTCCGGCTGACCACCGTTCCCCGTTTACGTACGTGGCCAAATCCGTGTACGCGGCGTCGACGTCGCCGTCCACCGTCGTGATCAGGTGCGTCTGGGGACGTGCGGCGATGACGGCCAGCAGCTGGTCGTACATCACCGCAAGTTCGGCCGGACCGCCCCGCCGGTTCTGTAGCTGGGCGGCCTCGAGGTGCGCGGGATCGGCCGACGTCATCGACCGTCGCTCGAAGCGGCGTACGGCATCGTCCACGCTGCTGACCAGCGCGACCTCGACGAAAGCGGCGTCGGCACGGATCGCCGTGCGCTCGAGGGTGCGCACGAAAGCCACGCGTCCCAGGTATTGCGGCACGATGACGTCGTGACCGCCCGTCAGGTGGCTATCAGCCATCGCCACCGCGAGGCGCCGGCCCAGCAGGCCGGCCCGGTAGGGGTCGTCGAGCCAGCGCCCGAGCATGCCGCGCACCCGGTCGACGTCCAGCACCAACGCGAAGGGGTGGTTCTCGGCGAAGCGGCTGGCCAAGGTCGACTTGCCGCTTCCCGGCGCGCCGTTGAGCAGCACGAGCCGGGCCACCCGCCGTACGTTACGGCGCACCGGCCGGGGTCGCTATGAGCCTGCCGGTGCCGGAGGACACGACCGACCTGCGGTCCGGTGCGCCGCTCGACGACCGGCTCCTGGCGCTGTTGCCGTTGGTGGGCGTGTGGCAGGGGTCGGGCGCCGGGGTCGTCGCGTCGACCGACGAGACGTTCAGCTTCGGCCAGCGGCTCACGTTTGCGCACGACGGGCGACCGTTCCTTGTTTACGACGCGCGCGCCTGGTTGCTGGACGAGAACGGTGCCGTCACCCGGCCGGCCATGCGCGAAACGGGAATCTGGCGACCAGGTTCCGGTGCGGACGACGTCGAGGTCCTGCTGGTCACCGTCACGGGACAGGCCGAGGTGCTGGTCGGCCCGGCCGGCGACCTGACATGGGATCTCGCGTCGACGTCGGTGGCCGTCACACCCACCGCGCAAGCGGTTACCGGAGAGCACCGGCTCTACGCGTTGCGCGATGACACGTTGGTCTACGCGACGGAGCTCGCTGTGCTGGGCGGCGAGTACGCACCACACCTGAACGGCACGTTGCGCCGAGTGTTTGACTGATCGACATGGCCGACGACTATGTGCCCAGTCCACGGGCGTACGTGCGCGATCAGGTGACGGAGTACGAGGCCTCCGGCGGCACCCGGGGCACCTCGATGCGCGGCTTGCCCGTGGTCGTGCTCACCATGCGCGGCGCCAAGAGCGGCAAGATCCGCAAGGTGCCGCTCATGCGGGTCGAGCACGACGGCCGGTACGCCGCGGTGGCGTCAATGGGCGGGGCACCCAAGAACCCGGTCTGGTACGAGAACCTGGTCGCCGACCCGCGCGTCCGCGTGCAGGACGGTCCGGAGACACACGACCTGGTCGCCCGCGAAGTGGCGGGTGAGGAGAAAGCGCAGTGGTGGGAGCGGGCCGTCGCGGCTTACCCCGACTACGCGCAGTACCAGCGCAAGACCGACCGACAGATTCCGGTGTTCGTGTTGGAACCGGCGTAGTACCCAACTCGATGGGGCGACACGGTCCGTGCTCGGTCGTACGTGGAATTGTGAACATGAAGCAGCCCCCGAACCGGTCCACACCACATGGGGTGCGGGTCGACTGGACGGGTCGACGGTTCGGGGGCCGGGTGGCTGCCGGGGTATAGCCGTGCCGCTGTCAGGGTCCTGTCAGGGCGGCGCGGTAGGTACCTCGCGGCTGTCCGATGAGCTAGTAGGACGGCTGCAGCGGCTAGCTGGCAGCCACCTCACGTGTCCGGTTGGTACTCAAGTCTCGGACCACCTCCTCTCTCGTGTACGACCAGCGTAGCCGTTCCCCGCGCCGGACGCTGGCTCATCAGAATCCGCTCAGGCGACGGATTTCCGCGAGCAGCTCGAGGTCACGCGACCGTCCTTTGCCGTCCAGCTCGACGACGTCGACCGGGCCGCGCCCACTGCTGGTCAACCACACGGCATCGGCGGCATGCAGGTCGTCCACGGTGCCCAGCGTCCGTTCGGTCGCCCACCCTTCGGCGCGGGCCGCGGTGTACAGCCGGGCCTGGACGGTGCCGGCCAAGATGCCGGTGGCGCCGGCCGGCGTGCTGCGCAGCGTGCGGCCCGTGACCCACACGACCGATGCGGTCGGGGCTTCGAGCACCCGCCCGTCGGTGCTGACGAAGATCACGTCGTCCGCTCCGCGGCGCGCGGCCTCGCGGTACGCCGCCATGTTGACCGCGTACGACAGCGTCTTGACACCACCGAGCAGCCACGGTGCGTCGGCGTACGCGTCACTCGACGTGGCGCGGGTCAGCGTGACGACCGCTATGCCAGCGGCCCGTTGCTGCGCGTACGTGGCGGGCGCGGGCTTGAGCGTCAACACACCGGTCGGTGGACCGTCCGGGTTACGTCCGCGGGTGAGCAGCAGTCGCAGCGAGGCCTCGCCCGGCAACGGCCACGCGTCGACCGCCTGGCCGACGAGGGCGCGCCAGGCGGCCTCGTCGAACGCGATTTCGAGCGCGGCCGCCGAGCGGCCGAGGCGAGCCAGGTGGGCGTCCAGGTCGTCGACCTCAGTGTTGCCGTGCGAGTCTGTGCGGACCCGCAGGCCCTCGAAGCACCCGTCGCCCCGGTCCAGTCCAAGGTCGTCGGCGAACAGCACCGGCTGGGTGGGATCGACGAGCCCCTGACCGAGCAGCGCAACGATGAGCACGCCCCGCAGGCTATCTATGCTGGCGGGCATGCCGGCCGCATTAGACGCCGCCGAACTGGCGTCGCGGCTGCGGTCACGCGGGTTGCGCATGACATCGCAGCGCGGACAGGTGCTGGCCGCGGTCCGGGAGCTCGGTCACGCGACGCCGGACGAGATCAGCGGCGAGATCCCGGACGTCGACCTGGCTACGGTGTACCGCACCCTCGAGCTGCTCGAGGAGCTCGGTCTCGTGCGCCACACCCACCTCGGGCACGGCGCGCCCTCGTTTCGTCCGGCCGAGGACGACCATATCCACGTGGTGTGTCACCGGTGCGGACGGGTGGTCGACGCCGGGCCGCAACTGGTGGACCAGCTGGCCGACCGACTGCGCGCCGAGAGCGGCTTCGTGCTCGACCGCTCGCACTTCACGGTGTTCGGCCGGTGTGGCCCGTGCGCGGCGCGGGAACAACTCGAGGCCGCCGGACGATGAACCTCACGTGACGACAGCAGTGCAGGCGTCCGGGCGCGACGCCGGTGTGGCGTGGCACTACGGTGACCCGCTCGCCGAGCAACGCCTAATGGACGAGCACGTCGGTCTCATCGACCGGTCGCACCGCGGGGTGTTGACCGTGTCCGGAGTGGACCGGCTGCCGTGGCTGCACTCGATCTGCTCACAGCACGTGGCCGAGTTGGCCGACGGGGCGTCGACGGAGGCACTCGTCCTTTCGCCGCACGGTCATGTCGAGCAGCACTGGCAGGTTACCGAGCTGGCCGAGACGGTATGGCTCGACGTTGAACCGGGCATGGCCGAGGCCGCCCTCGACTACCTCCAGAAGATGCGCTTTCTCAAGCGGGTCGAGCTGGCCGACGTTACGTCGCAGTGGGCGGTGTGGAGCCTGGTCGGCCCCGGGACCGACGACGCGCTGGCGAAGGCGGGGTGGCCGGTGCCGACGACAGGCGCGGCGGCGTCGGGTGAAGGGGGGTTCGTCCGGCGCATGCCTTACGGCTTGGACCTCGTCGTGCCCCGCGGCCACGCACCGGACATCGACGTGCCGCGCGTCGGGCTGTGGGCGTTCGAGGCGCTTCGGGTCGCGGCGACCCGGCCGCGGGCCGGCTTCGAGACCGATCACCGCACGATCCCGCACGAGGTGGGGTGGATCGGGACGGCCGTACATCTGAACAAGGGCTGCTATCGCGGTCAAGAGACGGTCGCGCGCGTACAGAACCTGGGGCGGCCGCCGCGGCGGCTCGTCACGCTTTACCTGTCCGGCCTGACCGACGAACTCCCGGCTCCGGGCACAGCGATCGAACAGGACGGCCGAAGCATCGGCTTCCTGGGCACGGCCGTACACCACTACGAACTTGGCCCGATCGCGCTCGCGGTGGTGAAGCGCACCGTCGCCGACGGCGCGGAGCTCTCGATCGAGGGGCAACCAGCGCGCGTCACTTAGGCCGTGTCTCCTGCACCGCCCGGTCGCGGCTCTCGTCGCGAACTCTCGCTTACGCGCGAGGGGACGCCTAGGTTCCGTCCGACTCGTCGGATCGCCGATCGACAAGGCGGCCGGGCAGGTCGGTCACGGCGTCGGTCACGGTCTGGGTCGCCGCTTTGGTCGCGGTACGCAACCGTTGCATGGTCAGGGCCGCTCGCGTCGGGTCCGCTGCCGCGCGGGCGCGCCGGGCGTCGCGCTGCCGGGCGTGCTCTTCGACGTCGAGCTCGCGCAGGGCCCGGTCGACCGCGGCCAGCAGCGCGCCGTGGCGCTGCCAGGACTCGGGATCGGCCCGCGGGTCGACCAGCAGGAGTTCGGTGAGCATCGCCCGCGCCTCGTGTGCGGACTCCAGCGCGTCGGCCAACTCCTCGGCCGTGGGCGGCCGCTCACCCTCGGCCTCCGCCCGAAGCAGAGAGCCGAAGTCGCGAATGGCGCTGGCCATCTCGCGCATGAGCGCGGCGAAGACCGCCCGCACCTCCTCGCCGTACAGTTCGCGAGCCGCCGGGTGATCCCGCGCCTGGTCGGCCAGCGAGCGGTACAGCGCCCGCAGTGCGACGGCCGCGTGCTCCAGCGCCTCCAGGCCACTGCGCAGGCCGGCGCTCGCCGGTTCGTCGCCGACCGCACGTGGGTTCAGGCGTCGACTCTCCTCCGCGGCGGCGAGCACCCGTTCGACGTTGGGCACGTCCTGGGCGGCGTCCCGGGCGTCTTCTAGCCAGCCCACGACCTGATCGGCCGTGACCTGCCCGCTGGCTTCGTCGGCGACCCGGTCGAGTTGGGCGGCCAGCCGCCGCGCGTAGTTCTCGATCGCCGCTCCTGCACTGCGGGTCTGGACGGCGGGTGGGAACAGCAGGTTGACGAGCAGCCCGACCGTCGCCCCCACCACGGTGGCGGACACGCGGTCGAGCGCCGCGCTCTCCGAGCCGCCGACCGCGAGGACGAGCATCGCACTCACCGGCACCTCGAGCAGATGGTCGCCCAGCCGGAGCATCATGCCGAGCACGATCGACGCCGCGATGAGCAGCCCCAGGCTCCACCAGTGGAACCCGACGAACGTCGAGAAGACGATCGCCACGGTCACTCCGACCAGGACGCTGACGATCCGGCGGACGGTGTCGGTGAGCGTCCCGACCAGCGTGACCTGAACGATGAGCAGCGCGGTGAGCGGCGCGAGGACCGGACGCGGATCGTCGAGCAGAGCCACCGCGGCGAGGTAGGCCGCCACGGCGGCCCCGGTCAGCCGGAGGACGCGGGTGGCCGTCGCCCCCAGATTGTCCTGCAGCCGGCGGGTCTGCCGGGCGGCCCACCTGCGTGCGGGTGACACGGCTAGTTATGATCCACCGCACTTGTGGCACGTTGCGCGCGTGGGTGAGCGTCGGTCAGGTCAGGTCACTGACTGCTGATCGTCCGACGGCGGAACTGCGGTCCAGGTTGAGGCCGCTCTGCGGATTGAGAAAGCTGCTCTCGCCCCAGAACCGTTCGTCGGCGCGGCCATGCGCGGACGTCGATCGGGCGGGAGTTGTCGTGGTGAGGACGACGGCGGCCGTGGTGATCGGTAGCAGGCGCCGAAGGGTGAACATGGGAAAGCCTCCGTTGGAGCAAAGGCGTTTCGCGACCGGAGGCTCCGCGCACCCCGCCCTGGTTCAGCTGCATCACCCTGACACCACGGCGGCGCGCCCGATTTGGTTCAGGCACGCCGCGCGGCGGTGAGGCAGCTACGTGCGCTTGGCGCCGGCTCGCGACATCAGGGTGACGAGCCGGCGAGGACGCGTTCGGGCTCCGCCGGCCGCTCTTCCGGCGGCTCGACGGACACCTGGGGGACGATGCGGTCCAGCCACTTGGGGAAGTACCAGTTCGCCTTGCCGAGCATGTGCATGAGCGACGGGACGAGCACGGTACGCAGCACGAACGCGTCGAGGAACACCGCTCCGGCCAAACCCACCCCGAGCAGTTTGACCGCCCGGTTCGGGTCGAGGATGAAGCCGAAGAACACAGTGATCATGATCAGGGCGGCGGCGGTGATGACGCCTCCGGTCTCCGCCTGCCCGATGCGGACCGCCCGCCGGTTGTCCCGCGTGTGCACCCACTCCTCGTGCATGCGGCTGACCAGGAACACCTGGTAGTCCATCGAAAGCCCGAACAGGATCGCGAAGAAGAGCACCGGCGCCCAGGCTTCGATCGGGCCACCCTTGCCGATGCCCAACGCGTCCGACGCCCAGCCCCACTGGAAGATCGCCACGACGACGCCGAAGGACGCGCCCGCGGCCAGCAGGTTCATCACCGCCGCGGTGATCGGCACGGCCAGGCTGCGGAAGGCGATGAGCAGCAGGAGGAACGACAGTCCGACGACCGCGCCGATGAACAACGGCATCTTCGACGACAGCACCTTGCTGAAGTCCACGTAGATGGCGGTCTGCCCGTAGACGTAGATGTGACCGGAGCTGTTTGCGTAGAGCTGCGGCAACACGTCGTCACGCAGGTGGTGCACCAGATCCGTCGTGCGGACGTCCTGCGGTGATGTGCTCGACTTGAACGACACCAGGCTGATGTCGTTGGTCAGGGGTTTCTGGGGCACCACGATGCTGCTCGGGTCCACGTCGGGCACGGTCCGCAGGGTCTGCGCGGCCTGGGCGGCGCGTGCCTGGGCGTCCGGGCCCTGGACGACCAGGGTCAGCGTCGAGTTGTAGCCCGGGCCGAACCCGTCGGTGATCAGGTCGTAGCCCTTGCGGGTGGTCGTGCTGGCCTGGTCGTTGCCCTGGTCGGCGTGCCCCATGCGCATGGAGAAGAACGGGATGGCCAGCGTGATCATGATGGCCGCACCGATGATGCCGGTGATCACCCGGCGCCGGGCCACGAGGGCGGCCCAGCGGGCCCAGAACCCCGTCGGCTCGGCGTCGACGAACTGGCCGGCGCGCACGGCCCGACGCTGTGCGCGCGGGAGCACCTTCAGGCCCAGGAAGCTGAGCAAGGCCGGCAACAGCGTGACTGACGCAGCCATGGTGAGCGCCACCGCGATCGCCGTGCCGATGGCCAACCCGTAGAAGAAGCTCACGCCGAGTGCCGTCAGCCCGAGCATGGCGACGCACACCGTCGAACCGGCGAAGAGCACCGCCCGTCCCGACGTGTTGATCGACGCGACGATCGAGTCGCGGACGGGCATGCCGCGGCGCAGGTTGCGCCGATGTCGGGTGACGATGAACAAGGCGTAGTCGACGCCAACGCCGATGACCATGAGCTCGGTCAGCTGCGGCGTCACGTTCGAGACGTTCATGACGTGCGTGAGGATGCCGATGAGGCCGAGCCCCGAGGTCAGCGCCGCGACGGCACTGGCCAGTGGCAGAGCCGTCGCGCCGACCGTCCGGAACACGATGGCCAGGATGATCAACGCGGCGATGAAGCCGAGCAGGAACGGCGGGATGCCGCTTTCCTTCTGTCCTTGTCCCTGGAAGCCGTCGCCGGTGAACTCGACCTGCAGCGTCGAGCTGTTGAGCGGTTTGAGCGCATTGTAGACCCCGTCGAAGAGGTTCTGGTCGTACTTGCTCGTGAACCAGCTGACGTTGGCGATGGCGATGGGTTGGGTCTTGGACTGTAGGGCGCCGATCCCCGGACTGCTGGCGAAGCCACCGCCAGGCTGGCAGGTGACCGTCGTCCAGGGACTGGTCACGCTGACGACGTCGAGGTTGGCGGCACACAGCTTCTGGAAGGCAGGGACGACGCCGTCCGGCGCGCTGTTGAGGTCCCCGGAGCGGGCGTGGAACACCACCTGGCCCGACAGGCCGTTCTGGTTGTCCTGGCCCGCGGCCTTCAGCAGATTGACGACCTTGTCGGTCTCGGTGTGCGGGAGGCTGAAGGTGTCTTTGTAGTTGGCGCCGCCGAGCGCGCCGGAGATGCCCTGGGCCAGGACGATGAACGCGATCCAGCCGGCGATGATCCACCAACGCCTGCGGATGGCCAGGTCGGCAAGGTTGCGCACAACTCACTCCTCGGTCGATGGACGCGTCCCGGACGTTCGACGTGACGATCCTCGGGCGTCACACCTCGCGTCGTCCCATTCTCAGGTGACTAACAGTGGTTGACGCGACAAGGGGCGCTAGCTCATCGCTTGCAACGGTTAGCACCTCGTGTCAAAATGGGTAAGGTGAACGACCGGTTGGTGGACGGACTAAAGGATCAAGCGAAACGCACCGCAGCGATTGGCGAGTTCATCCGCGAGCAACGTGAGCAGGCGCAGGTTTCGGTGCGTCAGCTGGCGCGGCTGACCGGCGTCTCCAACCCGTACCTCTCGCAGATCGAGCGTGGACTGCGAAAGCCGAGCGCCGAAATCCTTCAGCAGATCGCGAAGGGGCTGCGGATCTCGGCCGAGCAGCTGTACGTCCGCGCCGGGATCCTCGAGCAGACGAGTCACACCGAGACCGTGACCGCGATTCTCGGCGATCCTCGGCTGGCCGAACGGCAGAAGCAGGTGTTGATCGACATCTACGACGCCTTCCGCCGCGAGAACCTGCCTCCCGAAACAGACCGACCAGACAGCGGCGGCGACCCGGCCGCCACCGAAGTGAAGGAGTAGCAAGTCATGTCCATCTCCGATGACGTCAAGGCCTACGCCGACTCCGCCGTCGAACAGGGCAAGCGCGTGATCGACCAGGCTCAGCAGGCGCTGGCCGACCGGCGTTCGCTCGACCCCAAGTCGCTGGCCGACAACGCCCGGCGTGACCTCGACATGTTCCTTTCCGCCGTCGAGCCCTACGTCGCCCAGGCGCGCGGCCTGCGCGACGCCCTCGTCGAGCGGACCGAAGGCTTCGTCGGCGACGTGCGTAAGGATCCCCGAGTCTCACGGGCCTACGACACCGCCGAGTCGTTCGCGACGACCGTGGTCGAGACGGTGAACGACAAGATCGTGAGCCCGGCGCTGTCCCTCGCTGGTCGCAAGCCCTCCGGCTCGACCCGTCCGCGTCAGTCTCACCCGGAGCCCGCGAAGAAGGCCACCAAGGCGGCCAAGTCGACGGCCCAGAAGACGACCCGCAAGGCCAGCACGGCTGCGAAGACCACCGCGCGCAAGGCGACGGCGTCCAAGACGACCGCCAAGAAGGCCGCGCCGCGCAAGACCGCCGCCAAGAAAGCAAACTAGTTCTTTCGGTCCGCCGGTCGCCCCGCCGCGGCGAGTCCGCGCTCTGCGCGGACGCGGCGGACCGGTAATCCGCCGGTCGCGCGGGGCGCTGGTCGCGGCGGCAAACGCCGGCCCTCGACCAGCGCCTCGGCGTTACCCTGGCAGGCATGTGGGTCCTCGACCAGGTTCAGGCGTGGTTCGACCGCCTGCTGTTCTGGGGACTCGTGGCGCTGCGTACTTGGGCGGTCGTCGATTGCGCGATGCGCAAGGCGGCCGCGTTCCCCGCGGCGTCCAAGCAGACGAAGGTGATCTGGCTGGCCGCCACCATCGCCGCCGCGCTGCTCGGCCCGTTCCTGCCGTTCCCGTTCGACGTCATCTCGATCATCGTCGCGCTCGTGTACCTGGCGGACGTGCGGCCAGCCGTGCGGGAGGTTTCCGGCGGCAACCGCTGGTGACCGACGCCGCGGCGGACGGGCTCGTTCTCTCCCGGATCACCCGCCGCTACCCGGGGCAGAGCCCGGACCGGCCGGCGCTGCGTGATGTCGACCTCGTGGTGGACGAGGGCCAGTTCGTAACGGTCATCGGCCCGAGCGGATGCGGTAAGTCAACGCTGCTGCGGGTGATCGCCGGCCTCGAAGCGCCGGACGCCGGACGTGTCTCATTGTTCGGTCAGACGCCGGACGCGGCGCGTCGCGATAAGGCGATCGGGCTCGTCGAGCAGCGCCCGGCGTTGTTGCCGTGGCTGTCGGTCCTTGACAATGTGCGCCTGCCGCTGCGCGTCAACCGGCGTGCGACACCCCGGACCGCGCCCGATCCCGAGCAGGTGATCGCCGCGATGGGACTGAGCGACGTGCGGCACCGCCGTCCGCACGAGCTTTCCGGCGGGATGGCCGCACGCGTCGCCGTGGCCCGCGCGTTCGCGTTGGCGCCGCGGTTGCTCCTGATGGACGAGCCGTTCGCGGCGCTCGACCAGTTCACCCGGGAAGCCGCGCAGGACGAGTTGCTACGACTCTGGCAGCAGTGGCACACCACGGTCGTGTTCGTCACCCACTCCATCCCCGAGGCGGTACTGCTCGGCGATGTCGTGGTCGTGATGGCCGGGCCGCCCGGACGTGTCAGCGGTGTGCGATCGGTCGAGCTGCCTCGTCCGCGTAGCGGCGAGCTCATCGACAGCGTGCCGCTACGGGCCTGCCAGGACGTCCTGCGCGCCGACCTCCGCGCGGCGATGCGCCCCGCCCTCGCCGTGTCGTGAAGGCCTGGCTGCGTCCGGCGACGTGGCTACCGCTCACGGGTGCTCTCGTCCTGCTCGGGCTGGTCTGGAACCTCGTCGCGGCCGGACACCCTTACGTGCTGCCGCCGCTGAGCGATGTCGTCCGCGCTCTGGCCGACGACCCCGGCTTCTACCTGCGCGGCGCGGGAACGACGTTGGGCGAAGCTCTCGCCGGCCTCGCGTGTGCCTTCGTGGTGGCGTCGGCACTGGCGGTCGCCGTGTCGGAGTGGGTCGCGGTGCGGCGTGCCGTGCTGCCGCTGGCCGTGGTGCTCAACGTGACGCCGGTCGTCGCGGTCGCGCCGGCCCTCGTCGTCGCCTTCGGGTTCGGCGCCACGCCCAAGGTGCTCGTCACCGCGATCATCACGTTCTTCCCGCTGCTGGTGAACATCTCCACCGGCTTGCGGCAGATCGACGTGGCCGTGCTCGACGTGCTGCGGTCGGTGCACGCGTCCCGGTTCGAGGTGCTGTGGCACCTGCGGGTGCCGAGCAGTCTGCCCTTCCTGTTCGCAGCGCTTCGGGTCTGTCTGCCGCTGAGCGTGGTCGGCGCCGTCGTCGCGGAGTTCGTCTCGGCCGGATCGGCGGACGGCTTGGGGACGGCGATCACCGTGGCCTCGTCCAACAGCAATCTGCCCGTGGTCTACGCGGCCATCGCCTGCCTGGCCGTGCTCGGCGTACTGCTCGTACTGGCAGCGACGCTGGCCGAACGGTGGGCCGTCGGCGGCCGGAGAGCACGCCCGCAATGATGTGGCGGTGATACGTCGAGGTGCGTGCGTGCTGCTGGGCGCCCTTTCGGTCGTCGCGTTGGTAGCCGCGTGCGCCAGCCACGCGCACCGTGCGGGCCCGAGATCGGGGGCCGCGGCGAGCCGGTGTACCGCCAACCGCGACGCCGGAACGATCACCTACCTGACCGGATACCAGTTCCAGGCGTCCGCCAGCATCCTGGCCCCGGTCGCCGCCGACGGTCTCGGCTACTTCCGCGATCTGTGCCTGACCGTGGCGCTGCGCCCGGGCACCGGAGACACGGGCGTGAACAGCCGGCTGGTCGCGGCCGGCACCGTGCAGCTGTCCGACGTCGGCAGCGAGTCCGACCTGCTGGTGGCTCGCGCCCACGGCGTGGACGTCGTGGGCGTTGCGACCTACGGCCACGTCCCGGCCGACACGTTGCTCACCATGCCGGCGACTACCGATCTCAAGCAGCTCGAGGGTCATACCCTGGGACAGAAAGGGATTCTGCCGCCGTCCATCGACGCCATGCTGGTCGCCGCGGGCGTCGACGTGGGACGGATCAAGCAGGTCAAGGTCGGCTTCGACCCCAGTGTGCTGCCGCGTGGTCAGGTGCAGGCGCTCACCGCGTACAAGTCGAACGAGCCGTTGACCCTGGCCGACCGCGGGACCACCGTGCGGCAGTGGGACCCCGAACGGTACGGCGTCGTCGGCTCGTTCGGCACGGTGATCGCCAACCGGACGTTGCTGACCCAGCATCCGCAAGCGGTGCAGGACTTCCTGCGGGCCAGCCTGCACGCGTACGCCTACTGCCAGGACCACGTCGACCAGTGCGTGCACTTCGCGGCGCAGCGGTCGTCGCCCGGCTTCGACGAGAAGCACAATCAGGCGGTGTGGCAACGAGAATCTGCGCTGGTCGCGAGCTCGGCCGTACCCGGCAAGCCCCTCGGCGTCGTCGACACGGCGCGCACCGCGCAGGAGGCCCAGGTGCTCGTGTCGTCCGGGCAGCTGTCCGCCGTACCCGATCTCGGCCCGGCCTTCGACGCGGCACCGCTCGCGGCGATCTACGACGGCAGCACACTGCGCTGGCCCGGAGGGTGATCCGGGCCCTCCCCGCGGACGTCGACGATCTGCTGTGATCAGCCGCGCAGCAGCAGCCGACACCAGGCGTCGTACAGCCAGTCCCGGAAGCGCTCGGGTGACCAGCTTCGGTCGAGCACGAGCATGGCGTAGTACTCGGAGCTGTTCATCGTCCAGACGACGTCGGCCACCTCGGCCACGCTCAAGTCCTCGCGGATCTCTCCGGTGTCGTAGAGGTCAGCAGCGAGCCGGCGCATGTTGCGCCCGCGTCGTGCGGTGATCTCCCGCCACAGTGCGGCCAGCTCGGGCGATCCGGCCGCCGCCTCACGCAGGACGAGGAACAGCGGGGCCAGGCGCCCCTGGATCTCGGTCACGGCCGCGGCGTATATCGCCAGCTTGGCGGCGGCGCGCGCCTCGGCGCGCATGCGCACGGCGTAGTCGCGCGCGCCACCTTCGACCGGCGCATCGGTGCCGGACAGCGCGATCTCTATCAGTTCCCGGAACAGCTGGGGCTTCGGCCCGATCGTCGCGTAGACGGTGTCCGCCGCGACGCCGGCTTCCCGCGCGATCGCGGCCACCGTCGTCCCGGCATACCCGTCGACCAGGAAACGAGCGCGAGCCGCGGCCAACACGCGCTGGCGGGTCTCGGCCGCGGCCTGCCGCCGTCGGCTGCTGTCGTACCTACGCGGCTTGACCGGGCGTGACGTCACGAGCGACCGTACCATTCATCCGAAGCTAACTCGGACGAATAGGGAGAGACGTGGCCTTGTACGCCTGGATTCAGGACGTCCCGATCAGCGCTGACGTGTATGCCGACATCGACGCCCGCCCGGGGGACGCCGAACTGCCCGGCCTGGTCGTGCACATCGCCGTCCAGAGAGCGGACGGCACCCTGCGCTACATCGACGTCTGGGATTCCGAGCAGGAGTGTGAGGCGGCCTTCGAGCAGACCATCCACCCGGCGGTCCATCCCGTGTTGTCGCAACGGGGAATTGCGGCCGACGGCCAGCCACCGCG
>CAXTNQ010000011.1:0-553 GCA_964245745.1 uncultured Jatrophihabitantaceae bacterium | reverse complement strand
GCTCACCGTGGTCGACGTACGTTTCGGCGACGGCACGTCGGTGCGTGGCTGAACGGCTCAGGCCGAAGGTGCCTCGAACCGGACGGAGTCGGGGTCGTCCGCGTCGCCGCCCGCGCCCGGCAACGGGCTGTCGTTCTCGACGGCGTTAAGCATCGCGGACGAGTCGTCCACCGGCTCGACTGTGTCGTCGGACGTTTCGCGCTGCAGGTCACGCAAGGTATTCCGCTCGTCCGCGGTGAGCGGCGGTTCGGGGAGGTGGTCACCCGGAGCTCCGGCGTCGCTATCGGTGGCCATGCCGGCCCAGTCCTGGCCCGCAGGCTCGTGCTCGTCCGACATGAGCGCGAGCCTATAGGCGCTCCCCTCGCGCGTGAGCGCGAGTTCGCGGCGAGAGCCGCGACGGGGCGACAGAGGACACGAGTCGGCGTTACCGAGACGGGGCAGCCGCCGGCCGTACGCATGTCGCTCATGTGCTGTTCACCCGGTGCTTGCCGACGGGTCTCAGGATCATCCCGTTGGCCTGACCCGGAGGTTTGCTGTGCGTTGTCGGATCGCT
>CAXTNQ010000010.1:10114-32877 GCA_964245745.1 uncultured Jatrophihabitantaceae bacterium | reverse complement strand
TTGGGCGAGTGTGCTTCCGTCACTGGTCAACACCTCACGCACGGAGTCCAGCTTCTGCAGCCAGTCGGCCGTCGGAGCGCCGTCGGCGAAGCCGGGATGCCAGCTGGCGAGCCGTCGCTGATCGTCGTCGTGGAAGCGCGTCGAACCGTCGAATTTGCCGCTGAGCAGGCCCATGCCCAGCGGGCTGCGGTTGATGCTGGCAAGGTCGTACACCTCGCAGAGCTCCAGCATGGCCGGATCTTCATAGCCCAGGACGCTGAGTCCGTGCTGGACGACCGAACACCCGGCTGGTCGGAGAACTCTCTGGCTGCCGCCAGGTCGTCGGTACTCCATCCGTAGGTTCGGATGACGCCGTCTCGGACGAGGTCTGCGCGTACCTGGCCACGGTGCTCGAACCCGAGGCTGCGGTGGTGGTTTGCGACTACGGGTTCGGCACGCTGACCGACCGGGTACGGAACGCCGTGCTGGCCTACCGGGACCGCATGCCGCTGCTCGTGGTCGACGCGCGCGAACCGTCGCGCTGGGCGCCCGCCCGGGCGGACGTCACAACCCCCAACGCCGCCGAAGCGTGGGCGCTGCTCCACGACATGCCGCCCGCGTCGGCCGAGGCGCGGCTGGCCGACCTCGAAACGCGCCGGCGGGAGCTGCTCGCGGCTACCGGCGCGGGCGCGGTCGTGGTGACGCTCGATCGCGACGGCTCGGTCGTGGTGACGGCCGACCAGCCGTTACATCGCACGTGGGCGGGGTCGGCGGTGTCCGCCGGACTCCCTCGGCAGCGCGACACCGCCGGCGCGGGGGACACGTACTGCGCGGCGTTGACGCTGGGCCTGCGGGCCGGACTGGCGCTGCCCGACGCCGCCGAGCTGGCCCAGGCCGCGGCGGACGTCGTGGTGCACCGACCGGGAACCGCGGTGTGTTCGGCGCAGGACCTGCGGCGACGCGTGGAGGCTCAGCACGACGTGGTGCTCGAGTCGGGCGCGCTGGCCGCGGCCGTGCAGGCCCACCGGGCGGCCGGGCGGCGCATCGTGTTCACCAACGGCTGCTTCGACGTCCTGCATCGCGGTCACGTCGCCTACCTCAATCAGGCCAAGCGGCTGGGCGACGTGCTCGTCGTCGCGGTCAACTCCGACGCGAGCGTCGCCCGGCTCAAGGGCCCGAGCCGTCCGGTCACTCCGGCCGCCGACCGCGCTGCTCTGGTGGCCGCGCTGAGCTGCGTCGACTACGTGACGATCTTCGCTGACGACACTCCCACCGACCTCCTGCGCCGGCTGACGCCGGAGATCTACGTCAAGGGTGGCGACTACACGGCGGACATGCTGCCGGAGGCTCCGGTCGTACGCGCGTACGGCGGGCAGGTGATGACGGTCGACTATCTCGACGACCATTCCACATCCGCCCTGCTGACCCGAATGCGCGTGATCGCCGAGGCACGCTCCTGATCCCGTAACGGACGGTCAGTACCCCACCGACCCCATCCGAATAGTTTAGAGTTCAACCATGCCGACACCGCGTCTCCTGACCGTCACCGCCAGCACCCGTCCGTCTCGTGGCGGCGTGGCGATCGCCTCGTGGTTCCACGCCCGCGCGCAGGAGCACGGCGGCTTCGAGCTGAGCACCGTCGATCTCGCCGAAGAGAACCTGCCCATGCTCGACGAGGCGGAACACCCACGATTCGGCAACTACCGCAACGCACACACGCTGGCCTGGCAGGCCAAGGTGGCGGCCGCAGACGCGTTCGTGTTCGTTATGCCGGAGTACAACTGGTCCTTCACCGCACCGCTGAAGAACGCTCTCGACTATCTGAGCGCCGAATGGGCGTACAAAGCGGTCGGCTTCGTCAGCTACGGGGGGGTGTCCGCAGGTACGCGGGCCGTCACGGCGATCCGGCCCGTGGTCAACGCCCTGCGCATGTGGCCGGCCACCGCCGCGGTCAACGTCCCGCTGTACCAACAGTTCCTGCAGGATTCGGCGTTCGTACCCAACGAAACGGTGACCGGGTCGGTGAAGCCGATGCTCGACGAGCTCCGGCAGGTGACGGTGGCCCTCGCCCCGTTACGCGGCGCCACGCTGGACTGACTGAGTCGCTTAGGCTCGCGAGCGAGGGAGGCCAACGATGTACGTACCGGCTCACTTCGCCGCCGATGAGGCCACGGTGCTCGAGCTGCTCCGCCGCGACGCCGCCGCGGACCTGATCACGATGACGCCGCGTGGCTTGGTCGCCACCTTCCTGCCCTTCGTCTTCGCGCCCGACGCCGGGGAGCACGGCGCGTTGCTCGGCCACGTCGCCCGGAACAATGACCAGTGGCGCGAGCCGGTAACCGGCGAGGTCCTGGTCATCGTCCACGGCCCCGACGCCTACATCTCGCCGTCCTGGTACGCCAGCACCTACGAGCACGGCCGGGTCGTCCCGACGTGGAACTACCTGACCGCGCACGTCTACGGGACGTTGTCCGTGCACGACGACCCTGAGTGGCTCGACGGTCTGGTGCGTCGGCTCACCTCTGAGCACGAGGCGTCCGAGTCGCGTCCCTGGTCAGTGGACGACGCACCTCCGGCGTTCATCGACGCGCAGTTGCGCGCAATCGTCGGCGTCGAAGTAACGATCACGCGCATCGAGGCCAAGGCGAAACTCAGCCAGAACCGGCCGCCGGCCGACGTCGACGGCGTGATCGCCGCGCTGCAAGCCCGAGGAGACCAGCGATCCGCCGTTGCCGTGCGCGACGCCCGCCGCTGAGCGCGAGGCGGTGCTGAGGTCAGTGACCGTCCGGCGACGACGCCGCGGCCGCGTTCGCGGTCGGTAGGTCCAGAGCGCCCGTCTCGCCGACCTCTTCGGCGACGTCGCGCAGCTTGCGGTGAGTGTGCTGGCTGGCCACGCGGAGCAGGTCGAACGCCTGCTGTTTGGTGATCTTGTGGTTGGACATCAGCACGCCCATAGCCACGCCGATATCGCGATTGCTCTGGAGCGCGCGCTCGAGGTTGGCCGCGCGCTCGTGCTGGCGTGCCGCGGTCAGTGCCAGCGCGCCGTGGGTCGCGGCGAGCACGCCGAGGGCCTCGGACGTGTCGTCGAACGCCTGCGGCTTGGTCGCGTAGTAGTTCATCCCGGCGATCAGGTCGTCGTCCCCGAGGAAGATGCGGACGGACAGCATGCTGAGCACGCCGGTGTCGTCCGCAGCGCGCTGGCCGAAGTCGGGCCAGCGTGGGTCGCTGCGCAGGTCGCCGGTGCGGAAGACCGTCTGGTCGAGGATGGCGTCGACGCAGGGCCCGCGCTCGAGGTCGTACTGGATTTTGTCGACGCGCAGCGGCAGGTCACTCGTCGCCGCGACCGTCCTGAACGGCTCACGACCGTGGCTACGGCCCAGACTCACGGCCGCGTCCTCGGCGCCCGGGATCAGGCGGACGCTGGCCTCGGTCAGCCGCTCGAGAGTTTCGTCGACCGTACGTACGGTCCCGAGCGTTCGGCCGAGGTCAGCGAAGGCCCGTGCGACCTCGCCGGGCGTCCAGTCCGCCGACGCGGCCGACGCCACGTCGTCGGCTGTCATGTGGGTACGCGGGTGCGGATCCGCGACACAAGCCGGTTGGCCAGCACGGCGCTGATGGTACGCAGCCGCTCAGCTGGCCGCCCGGTCCGCTTTCCGGTCGGCCTCGGCCAGCCGCCGCTTCACCCGGCGCTTCACCTCTTCGCGGTCCACACCCAGCTTCTCGGCCATGAGCTCGGTCCACACCTCGGACTGGACGTTGGTCTCGAAGTCGCTCCGCGCGCGGATATCGGACCGTTCGCTCTGCCGGTTCTGGCTGATCAGCACGAACGTGGACAGGAAGATCGCCTCCAAGGAGACGATGAGAGTCAGCAGGCCGAAGGGGAACGGGTCGAACTCGAGTCCGGGAATCGAGTTGACGATGAGCCACGCGGCGAACCACGTGACGTGCAGGTAGACGAAGGTCATCGAGCCGCTGAACGCGGTCATCGCGTCGGCGACGCGGTCCTGCCGCCGACGGCGGCTGGCCCTGAGCTCGGCGAGCTCGTCCGGTACCCGCATGGCACGCTCCGGTCGCGAGTCGGTCGACCCTGTCGGTCGGTCGGGTGATCACGCTACGGTGACGCGACGCACGCGACGCACGCGACCACCGGTGAGCAGAGGAGTCGGTATGACGAACCCCGATGACCAATCGTCGACCGGCAGGACCGACGATGACGCCCTCGATCGAGCCGCTGCAGAGGGTCCTCTGCCGTCCATCGGCGCGACCGATCGCGACGAGCGCAGCGGCGACAACTCGGCGACGGACGACCCCGACCGCGCGGCCGAACGGGCCGGCGAGGGCGACGTCGTGGGCGGTATCGACGCCCGTCCGGAGTAGTCAGCCGCCGGTGGGGGCGCAACGATCCGGGCGAAGCCGCCGCTAGCATCTGCCGGGTGCGCCGCCCGACTCTGCTCGTCGCGGCCGGCGTGGTCGCCATCGCGTTGACCGCGTGCGGGTCGGACCGCTCGCCATCGCCGCCGCGCGCCAACCCCGCTTCGACGGCCCCGACTGCGTCCTCGCCGACCGACTCGACAGCGACCCCGTCGGCCTCCGCATCGTCTCCGGCTACTCCCTCGGCGGCGGCGTCGCCCTCGGCGTCACCGCCGCGCACGACGACGCGTCCGCCGGCCGCGCCATCGAAGGCCGCGCCCGCACCGCGGCCCGCGGTGGCGATCGGCGGCCCACCGGCGATCGTCCCGGTTCCCGCACAGGGCCGGCCCGTTGACACGACGCACCCGACCCGGGTTATCGGTACCGGGACCGCGGCGAGCTGTACGTCCGCGGCGGTCGTCGCAGCGGTGGCCGCCGGTGGGGTCATCACGTTCTCGTGCGGTCCGGCGCCGGTCACGATCACCATGACCGCGACGGCCAAGGTGGTCAACGCGCACGGCCCGCGCATCGTCCTGGACGGCGGCGGCCGGGTCACCCTCGACGGCGGCGGCGCTCGCCGCATCTTGTACATGAACACCTGCGACCAGGCCCAGGGCTGGACAACGTCGCACTGCCAGGACCAGGACAGCCCACAACTCACCGTGCAGAACCTCACCTTCGCGCACGGCAACTCGACCGGACAGACGACGGACGGCGGAGGCGGCGGCGCGGTCTTCGTGCGTGGCGGCCAACTGAAAGTGATCAACACGCGATTCGTCGGCAACCGCTGCGACGTCTCGGGCCCGGACGTCGGCGGGGCCGGCCTGCGCGTGTTCAGCCAGTACCACGGCCTGCCCGTGTACGTGGTCGGCAGCACGTTCGACGGTGGCGCGTGCTCGAACGGCGGCGGGCTCAGCAGCATCGGTGTCTCGTGGGTGGTCCTCCACAGCCTGTTCACCAACAACCAAGCCATCGGCGTCGGCGCCAACCCGGCGCGGGCGGGTACGCCCGGCGGCGGCAACGGCGGGGCCATCTGCCTGGACGGCAACACGTACACCCTGACCGTGGCCGGAACCACCATCCGCGGCAATCACGCCGACGAGGGCGGTGGCGCGATCTTCTTCGTCAGCAACGATCGCTCCGGGACAATGAGCATCGACCACGCGACGCTCGCGCAGAACCCGAGCGCGGGCTTCGAGACGGCCGGCCTCAAAGGCGTCTTCTTTCTGGGGGCCCGGGCGCCGACCATCAGCGCGTCCGTCCTGAGCTGACCGAAGACGGTCCTACCGAGCCGGCCGGCACGCAGGGCATGCTGAGCGCATGGCCGACGACTACCGCGACGCCCTGCGCTCGTTGACGCTCGAGGAGAAGGCGGCACTGTGTTCGGGCTCCGACTTCTGGCACACGCAGGACGTCGCCCGAGCGCACATCCCGGCGATCATGCTCACCGACGGACCGCACGGGCTGCGCAAGCAGCCGACTGGAGGAGACCACCTCGGGGTGGGCGGCAGCGTCCCGGCGACCTGTTTCCCGACGGCCGCAGCCCTCGGCTCGTCGTGGAACGTCGCGCTCGTACGCCGGGTCGGCGAGGCTCTCGGGATCGAAGCGCGCGCCGAGCAAGTCGCCGTCCTGCTCGGACCGGGGATCAACATCAAGCGTTCGCCGCTGTGCGGTCGCAACTTCGAGTACTTCTCCGAAGACCCTGTGCTCAGCGGTGACCTCGGAGTGGCGTACGTCGAGGGTGTGCAGAGTCAGGGCGTCGGCACATCGGTCAAGCACTTCGCTGCGAACAATCAGGAAACGGACCGGATGCGGATCAGCGCCGAGGTGGACGAGCGCACGTTGCGCGAGATCTACCTGGCCGCGTTCGAGCGGGTCGTGCGGACCGCCCGTCCGTGGACGGTGATGTGCTCGTACAACAAGATCAACGGTATCTACGCGTCCGAACACCCGTGGCTGCTCACCGAGGTGCTCCGGGACGAGTGGGGTTTCGACGGGCTCGTGATGTCGGACTGGGGTGCCGTCGACGACCGGGTGGCCGGCGTGGCCGCCGGGCTCGACCTCGAGATGCCGTCGTCCGGCGGGGTGAACGACGACCGTCTCGTGGCAGCGGTGCGGGGCGGCGAGCTGTCCGAAGCGCTGCTCGACCGTAGCGTCGAGAGGCTGCTCGGGCTGCTGGACCGCACACGTCCGGCGATCGAGGCGGCCGGACGCTTCGACGCGACCGCCCACCACGACCTGGCGCGCGAGGTCGCCCGGGAATGCGCCGTCCTACTGAAGAACGATCATCACCTGCTACCACTGGAATCGACGGCCGCGGGCTCGATCGCGGTCATCGGGCAGTTCGCGCGGACGCCGCGTTACCAGGGCGCCGGCAGTTCGCAGGTCGTGCCCACCCGCCTCGACGTCCCGCTCGACGAGATCCGGGCGCTGACGTCGCGCGACGTCACGTGGGCGCAGGGTTACGCGGTCGAGGCGCCGGACGCGTCCCTGGTCGCCGAGGCGGTCGCACAGGCGGCCGCGGCCGACACGGTCGTGCTCTTCCTCGGGCTGCCGCCGGGCTACGAGTCCGAAGGCTTCGACCGCGACCACATGCAATTACCGGCCGACCAGGTGGCCCTGCTGCACGCCGTGGCCGACGCCAACCCACGCGTCGTCGTCGTGCTGGCCAACGGTTCGGTGGTCGACCTGGCCAGCTGGCAGGACCGGGTGCCGGCCGTGCTCGAAGGCTGGCTCCTCGGCCAGGGTGGGGGAGCGGCCATCGCCGATCTGCTGTTCGGCGTCGCGTCCCCGTCCGGGCGCCTCGCCGAGACGATTCCCCTGCGCCTGGAAGACAATCCGTCCTTCGGCAACTTCCCGGGCGAGCTCGGCGAGGTCCGTTACGGCGAAGGCGTCCTGGTCGGCTACCGGCACTACGACACCAAGCAGCTCGACGTCTGCTACCCGTTCGGGCATGGCCTGTCCTACACGTCGTTCGAGTATTCGGCGCCGACCACGTCGGTCGACGGCGCCGGCCAGGACACCCGAGTGCACGTCGAGGTTGAGGTCACTAATACCGGGAACGTGGCCGGGGCCGAGGTGGTCCAGATTTACGTGGCTGACCCCGAACCGTCCGTGCTGCGCCCGCTGCGCGAGCTGAAGGCGTTCGCCAAGGTCGAGCTGGCGCCGGGCGCGGCGCAGCGGCTGGCCTTCACCCTGGACGGCCGCGACCTGTCGTACTGGCACCGCGCGGCTCGGCGCTGGGTGGTCGACACCGGAGAGATGCGCGTGGACGTCGGGTCGTCGTCCCGAGACATCCGCGGCAGCGTGATCGTCGCCGTGACCGGCGACCGGCTCGACCAGCCGCTTACCGCCGACTCGACACTGGCCGAGTGGCTGACCGACCCCCGCGGTTCGGACCTGGTCGCCGCGCTCGACGGTTCGAGCGGGCCGGCCCTGACCCCCGACACCGTGGCGCTGCTCGGTTCGGCTCCGCTGGGCCGGCTGGCCCGCTTCCCCGGGTCGCCGGTGACGCTCGACGCGGTGGCGGACCTCGTCAAGCGGGCGAACGCCGGCGCCTGACTGGGCACGCGACCGAGTGGCAAGCTGATCGGCATGACGCTTCCGGCCGGCACGCCCACCGACCTGTTCGTCGACGGCAAGTGGACGACCGGCACCGCAGGCAGCTTCGCCGTGCTCGATCCGTCCACCGGCGAGCCGATCGCCGAGGTGGCCCGCGCCGGGCTCGACGATCTGGATCGCGCCCTGAGCGCCGCCGCCGCGGCCGGGGCCGGCTGGGCTGCCGTGGCGCCGCGCGAGCGGGCCGACGTCCTGCGGCGGACGTTCACCCTCATGATCGAGCGCCGCGAAGACCTGGCCTATCTCATGAGCCTCGAGATGGGTAAGTCGCTGACCGACGCGCGCGCGGAGGTCAGCTACGCCGCGGACTTCTTCCGGTGGTTCAGCGAGGAGGCGGTGCGTGTCGGCGGGGAACTTCGGCGGGCACCGTCCGGAGCGAACCGCATCCTCACCTTCCGCAAGCCGGTCGGAGTCGCCCTGTTGCTGACCCCCTGGAACTTCCCGGCGGCCATGGCCACCCGCAAGCTCGGACCGGCGCTGGCCGCCGGGTGCACGGTGGTCCTCAAACCGGCCGAGGACACGCCGTTGACCGCTCTGGTGCTGGCCGACCTGCTCACCGAGGCCGGCGCGCCACCCGGCGTGGTGAACGTGCTCACGACCGACCGCCCGGGTGGGCTGGCCACCGCGGCGCTGGCCGACCACCGGGTGCGCAAGCTGTCGTTCACGGGGTCGACGGGCGTCGGCCGCACGCTGCTCAAACAGGCCGCCGACCGGATCGTCAATGCGTCGATGGAGCTGGGCGGCAACGACCCGTTCATCGTGCTGGACGACGCCGACTTGGACGCCGCCGTTGACGGGGCGATGCTGGCCAAGATGCGCAACGGCGGGCAGGCCTGC
The DNA here is from genome assembly GCA_964245745.1 of uncultured Jatrophihabitantaceae bacterium. Lineage (GTDB taxonomy): Bacteria > Actinomycetota > Actinomycetes > Mycobacteriales > Jatrophihabitantaceae > CAXTNQ01. The sequence continues at coordinate 24,033 of CAXTNQ010000010.1, read as the reverse complement.
ACGGCGGCCAACCGGTTCCTCGTCCAGGAGTCCGTGGCCGCGGCGTTCGCGGACAAGCTGGCGGCCGCCATGAGCGCGTTGCGCGTCGGCGCCGGTACGGACGCCGACACCCAGCTCGGGCCGATGATCAACCAGCGGGCGGTCGACGGCATCGCCGACAAGGTCGAACGCACAGTCGAGGCCGGCGCGCGCGTCGTGCTCGGCGGGCAACGTCTCGACCGCGTCGGCTTCTTCTACCCGGCCACCGTGCTGGCCGACGTCCCGCGGGAGTCGGCCGCGGCCACGGAGGAGGTCTTCGGGCCGGTGGCGCCGATCGTCACGGTCCGCGACGAGGACGATGCCCTCGCGGTGGCGAACGACTCGGAGCTCGGCCTCACCGGCTACGTCTACACGGGAGATCTGGCCCGCGGCCTGCGGGTGTGTGAGCGGCTCGAGGTCGGCATGGTCGGGCTGAACCGCGGCCTGGTCTCCGACGCGGCGGCGCCGTTCGGTGGGGTCAAGCAGTCGGGTCTCGGCCGCGAAGGCGGTTACGAAGGCATCGACGAGTACCTCGAGACCACCTACGTTGCGACCAACTGGTAGACGTCCGGTCAGCGACCTTACTACGGGCGCCCCGGCGTCACGACGCGGGCGTCACCGCACCGTTACCGGCGACGCGTGCGGCGCTCGCCCCGAAGTCGGCGGCCGACAGGCGGTTAAGGACAGCGATGGCCTGCCGCTGCGGATCTTCAACGGCGGCGCCGGTGCTCGCGTTCATCCGGGTCGGCGTCACGGATGCGCTGTCGAAGCGTCCGTCGAGACCGACGGCGACCCGCAGGATCATCCCGACACCAAGAGCGTCGTGGTCGGCCAGCACCTTGTATCCGACGAGGTTGCCGGCCGAGTACGCGATCGGCCGCCCGCGGTAGAACTCCATGCCGCGCAGGACATGTGGGCCGTCGCCGAGCACGAGGTCGGCCCCGTTGTCCACCGCGATATGTGCGATCTGCCGGACGTTGCCGCGGTCCTCGCCGAAGTCGGTCTCGTCACCGGCGGGGACATGCTGGAAGGCCACCCCTTCGCCGCCGCCGTGGAAAACGACCACCACGATAGGCGCGGCGGCCGCCGCCTTCCGGACGAGCGCGGCTGCGGCGGCCGGGGCGTCCATGGGCCCGAAGCCGGGGTACGGCGCGAGCCCGACGACGGCGACCCGGCTCCCGGGTACGGCCACCACGGTGACCTGGTCGGCCTGCCCGGTGAACTGCAGGCCCGCCGCCCTGAGTGCGGCCTGGGTGTCGGCGAAGCCCTGCGGGCCGAAGTCCATGCTGTGGTTGTTGGCCATGCTCATCAGATCGAACCCGGCCTGCTGGAACAGCCGGGCGTACGCGGGCGGGCTGCGGAACGCGAAGCAATCCAACGAGCCGCCCCCACACTTGGACGCCCCGCGATCGGTCAACGCACCCTCGAGGTTTCCGATCATGAGGTCAGGACGCTGCAGGGTGGGTCCCAGTTGGGCGAAGAAGATAGTGGGATCGGGAGGCAATCCGTAGTCGCTGCCGGCGGGCACGGTGTCGCCCGTCCAGCCGATGGTGATCGTGCGCGCCGCCGCCGGCACCGCCGCAGCTGAGCGTGCCGCCGATTGCGGAGATGTCGTCGTAGACCGTCCCTGTGCGCAGGCGGTCAGCGCGGTGACGGCGAGCACCGCCGTTGCGGCGAGGCCAGCCAGGCGGCGCACGGTCCTCAGGCTAGGTGGCGGCCCGTCCGCACGGTGCGCACGACACGGTCACGCGTCGTGCAGCGCGGTCGTGATGCGCCGGGCGCCGCTAACCAGGACCGGCGCGAGCCGAGTACCGGGCGAACGTCCCAGGCGCTCGATCGGGCCCGAAACCGACAACGCCGCGACAACCGCCCCGTTCGGGTCCCGCACCGGCGCCGACACCGAGGCCACGCCCGCCTCGCGCTCGGCCACGGACTGCGCCCAGCCGCGTCGCCGCACCTCGGCCAGCGTGCGCGCGCCGAAGACGGTGTGCCTCAGGACGGCTTCGAGACTCTGGCGGTCGGACGGTGTCAGCTCGGCGACCAGGACCTGGGCCCCGGAGCCGGCGGTGAGAGGGAGGCGGCTGCCGACAGGCACGGTCGTACGCAGGCCATGCGTCCGTTCGGCGGTTGCCACGCACACCCGATCGGATCCCTCCCGCCGGTACAGCTGCGCGCTCTCGCCGCTCTCGTCCCGCACCCAGACCAGCACGGGGCCGGCGGCACGCACGAGCACGTCAGGTCCGGACGCCGCGAGCTCACCCCAGCGCGGACCGATGACGAACCGTCCCTCCCCGTCGCGAGCCAGCAACCGATGACGCTCGAGGGCCACGGCCAGCCGATGGGCGGTCGCCCGAGGAAGATCCGTGCAGGCCACGAGTTCGGCCAGCGATCGAGGTTCGGCCGCGATGCAATCGAGCGCATCCACGGCCTTGTCCAGAACGCCGATCCCGCTATGCTGTCCCACACAGCGAACATAGCGTCTCGCATGTTGAGACAGCAACCCCGGAGGTCCCGATGCCCAAGTCGCTTGCCGAGAAACTTTGGGACGGCCACACGGTGCGCCGGGCCGAGGGCGAGCCCGATCTGCTCTACGTCGACCTGCACCTGGTGCACGAAGTGACCAGCCCGCAGGCGTTCGACGGGTTACGTCTGGCCGGTCGGTCGGTGCGACGTCCTGACCTCACGTTGGCCACCGAGGACCACAACGTGCCGACGACCGACATCGACCGGCCGATCGCCGATCCGGTCAGCCGGACGCAGGTCGAGACGCTACGGCGCAACTGCGCCGAGTTCGGTATCCAGCTGTACCCGATGGGCGATGTCGAGCAGGGCATCGTGCACGTCATCGGCCCGCAGCTCGGCCTGACCCAACCGGGCATGACCATCGTGTGCGGAGACTCGCACACTTCTACGCACGGGGCGTTCGGTGCGCTGGCGTTCGGCATCGGGACGTCTCAGGTCGAGCACGTACTCGCCACGCAGACGCTGCCGGTCGACCGCCCGAAGACGATGGCCGTCACCGTCGACGGCGACCTGCCGGCCGGAGTCACGCCGAAGGACGTGATCCTCGCCGTGATCGCGCAGGTCGGTACGGGTGGCGGTCAGGGCTACATGGTCGAGTACCGCGGCAGCACTGTCCGGTCGATGTCGATGGAAGGCCGGATGACAGTCTGCAATATGAGCATCGAATGGGGCGCGCGAGCCGGACTGGTCGCACCGGACGAGACGACGTACGCCTACCTGCGTGGCCGTCCGCACGCTCCGCAGGGCACCGACTGGGACGCCGCCCTCACCAGCTGGCACGCACTGCGCAGCGACGACGACGCCACGTACGACGCCGAGGCCACTCTCGACGCGACCGCGTTGACTCCGTGGGTGACCTGGGGGACCAACCCCGCGCAGGGCGCACCGCTCGGCGACGTCGTACCCGATCCGGCATCGTTCGCGGACGCGGGCACGCGCACGGCCGCCGAGAAAGCGTTGACCTACATGGGATTGGCCGCGGGAACGCGGCTGCGCGACATCAGCGTCGACACCGTGTTCGTCGGCTCGTGCACGAACGGCCGGATCGAGGACCTGCGGGCGGCGGCCGACGTCGTCAAGGGACGCCGCGTGGCGCCCGGCGTCCGCATGCTCGTCGTCCCCGGCTCGATGCGGGTGCGAGCGCAGGCCGAGGCCGAAGGTCTGCACGAGGTGTTCCGCGCGGCGGGCGCCGACTGGCGGCAGGCCGGATGTTCCATGTGCCTCGGCATGAACCCCGACCAACTCGCGCCGGGTGAGCGCAGCGCATCGACGTCCAACCGCAACTTCGAAGGGCGACAGGGCAAGGGTGGCCGCACTCATCTGGTGTCACCGTTGGTCGCCGCCGCCACCGCCGTCACCGGCCACCTCGCCAGCCCGGCCGAGTTGTAGGAGGACGATCGTGAATCCCTTCACCGTGCACACGGGTCGTGCGGTGCCGTTGCGTCGCAGCAACGTGGACACCGACCAGATCATCCCGGCCGTCTACCTGAAGCGGGTGACTCGTACCGGCTTCGAGGACGGTCTGTTCAGTGCGTGGCGTGCGGCCGACCCTGACTTCCCGCTCAACCAGTCCCGGCACGACGGCGCGACCATCCTCGTCACCGGCCCGGACTTCGGCACCGGCTCGTCGCGCGAGCACGCGGTGTGGGCGCTGATGGACTACGGCTTCCGGGCCGTGATCGCGCCGCGCTTCGGCGATATTTTCAGGGGAAACTCCCTCAAGGCCGGTCTACTCACGGTGGTACTCGACGAGCCGGTCGTACAAGCCCTGCTCGACGAGATCGAGGCCGACCCTTCGACATCGGTGACCGTCGACCTGGTCGACCGGCAGGTGCGTTGGGGTGACGCGGCGCACGACTTTGCACTCGACGACTACACCCGTTGGCGTCTGCTCGAAGGCATCGACGACATCAGCCTGACGTTGCAGCACGCGGGTGAGATCTCGGCCTACGAAGCCACTCGCGCCGAGTGGCTTCCCACCGTGTCGCCGGCGCCCGCGGTGTCTGAGGTGCGAATGAGCTGAGAAACCAGCGGATTCTCGCCTTCCAGCCAAGAAAGTCCTGCGACACATGCAGATTTCGTAGGTCCGGCGACGCGAAAGCCCTACCGTGTGCGCAAGCCGGCCGCAGGAGCCGTGCCCTGGCAGCGAGGTCCTGGGAGGACATGTGCCGAACAAGGCGGAATTCACCGAGTCGTTGGCCCTGCGCCTCGGTGACGACAAGAAGCGGGCCGGTCAGGTGCTGGACGCCGTGCTGGACAACGTCTACGCCTACGTCGCCAAGGGCGAGCGCGTCACTCTCACCGGCTTCGGCATCTTCGAGCGGCGCGACCGGGCCGCGCGGATGGCTCGCAATCCGGCGACCGGCGCTGCGGTGCGCGTGAAGAAGACGTCGGTGCCCGCGTTCCGTCCTGGCGCGGAGTTCAAGGCGATCACCAGCGGAGCCAAGAAGGCGCCGGCCAAGGCCGTGGCCAAGAAGACGGCCACTAAGGCGTCGGCCAACTCGACGAGGGCTGCGACGAAGAGCGCCGCCCGCAAGACCGTCGCGAAGGCGCCGGCCACGAAGACGACGGCGAAGAAGGCACCGGCGAAGGCGGCGAAAGCCGCCACGAAGGCCGCGCCGGCCGCCCGCAAGACCGCCGCGAAGAAGGCACCCGCCAAGCGCTGAGGAACAGCTTCACCACTTCCGCAGAGGGGCCTCGGCATCGTGCCAGGGCCCCTCTGCCGTCAGGACGGACTGCCGTAGTGGTCGGCCTGGACGCGCGCGGGATCGGCGTAGCTGAGCAGCCAGGACGCACCCTTACGCGTCGTGGATCGACGCACCGGAGGGTCGAGGGGGAGCCGTTCGATCAGGCCGGGAATGGCCGTGCCCTGACTGGCCACGACCACCGCGACGTTCGGCTTGCCGAGGGCGAGCAGCTCACGCGCCGTGGCCTCGGGGTCGTCGACGAAGGCCTCGTCGGTGAAGGTCTCGACCACGTCGATAGGTAGCCGCAACGTATTGGCCAGGGGTTCGACGGTCTGCACACAGCGCGTTCGGTCGGCGGCGACGATCCGGTCCGGTGCGAAGCACGCCAGCAGGTCGACGAGCTGCTCCGCCTGCCGACGTCCAGCGTGATCCAACGGTCGGTCCCGATCGTCGCCCCGCCACTCGGCACGCTTACCCGCCTTACCGTGCCGCACCAACACCAGTGTCGACTGCGACGCCGGCGAGGAGCCGAAGTCGTCGATCACGTCGCGGTACACGTCATAGCTGACCAGCGCGCGCGCGTCGCCGGGCGACAGCCACACCACTTCGTCCACTTCCGCGCCGGTGCTGAAGCGGCCGTCGACATGGCGCATCGACCAGAAGGCCACCGTCTTCGGTCGTCCCTGGAACGGATACTCGATGTCACACAGCCGGCGGCCGACCGCCACGGACGAGCCGATCTCCTCCCGCACCTCGCGCACCGCGGTAGTCACGGGTCGCTCGCCGCGCTTGGGTTTGCCCTTGGGCAGCGTCCAGTCGTCGTATTGCGGCCGGTGCACGACGGCCACTCGGACTTCGTCGCCGTGCTCGCGCCACACGACCCCGCCGGCCGCCTGCCACGCCTCGGGACTACTCGCCACGGTCGCCGAGGGCACGCATCAGGACGCTCTGGTAATCGATCTGCTTGGCACCGCCGGAGCGGACCCAATTGCCGTCGGGCTGCAGCTCCCACGCCAACGTCGTCGGCGCGAACGCGGTGTCCAGACATAGCCGCAGATGATCGGTGGCCACCGCGTCGCTGACCTGGCACAACACCTCGACCCGGCGGTCGAGGTTGCGGTGCATCATGTCGGCCGATCCGATCCAGTACTCGGGTCGGCCGTCGTTGCCGAAGTAGAAGACCCGCGAGTGTTCGAGGAAGCGGCCCAGGATGGACCTCGTGCGGATGTTCTCTGAGAGTCCGGGCACGCCGGACTTGATCGTGCAGAACGTGCGCACCAACAGGTCGACCTGCACGCCCGCCGACGACGCGCGGTACAGGGCGTCGATGATCTGCTCGTCGACCAGGTGATTCGTCTTGAGCTGCACGCTGGCCGGCCGCCCCGCGCGGGCGTGTTCGGCCTCCCGCTCGATGCGCTCGACGATGCCGGTACGCAGGCCCGACGGCGCGACGAGCAGTGTGCGGTAGTCCGTCTGCCGGGAGTAGCCCGTCAGGACGTTGAACAGGTCGGTGAGATCGGCACCGATCTCGGGATCGGCGGTGAACAGCCCGAGGTCCTCGTAGAGTCGCGCCGTTTTCGGGTTGTAGTTGCCCGTGCCGATGTGCGCGTAGCGCCGGATCGTGCTGCCTTCCTGCCGCACGACCAGTGACGTCTTGCAGTGCGTCTTGAGGCCGACCAATCCGTAGACGACGTGACAGCCCGCCCGCTCCAGTGCGCGCGCCCACTTGATGTTGGCCTGCTCGTCGAAGCGTGCCTTGATCTCGACCAGCACGACGACTTGCTTGCCGGCCTCGGCGGCGTCGATCAGCGCGTCCACGATCGGTGAGTCGCCGGACGTCCGGTAGAGGGTCTGCTTGATGGCGAGGACGTTCGGGTCGGCCGCCGCCTGCTCGATGAAGCGCTGCACGCTCGTAGCGAACGACTCGTACGGGTGGTGTACGAGCACGTCGCCTTCGCGCAGCGTGGCGAACACCGACTTCGGAGTCTCGCCTTCGGCGAAGCGAGGCGGCGTGGCCGGTACGAAGGGGCGGTACTTCAGATCGGGCCGGTCGGCCACGTCGTAGATCTGCATGAGCGCGCTGAGGTCGAGTAAGCCGGGCACCTTGAACACGTCTTCGGGGTCGACGTCGATCTCGCTGATCAGCAGGGCGAGCACCTCGTCGTCGATGTCGTCGGCGACCTCGAGGCGCACGGCCGGCCCGAAGCGCCGGCGGACGAGTTCGCGCTCGAGCGCCTGCAACAGGTCCTCGTCGCGGTCCTCCTCAACCTCGAAGTCAGCGTTGCGCGTCACGCGGAAGATGTGGTGCTCGACGATCTCCATGCCGGGGAACAGCATCGACAGGTGCGCGGCGATCAGGTCCTCGAGCGGTAGGAAGTCCGCTGCGGTCGCCGTCTGCGAGACACCGACGAAGCGCGGCACGTTGTTCGGCACCTTAATCCGCGCGAACCGTTGGACCTCGCTGTTCGGCTCGCGGACCAGCACCGCGAGGTTGAGCGACAACCCGGAGATGTAGGGGAACGGGTGCGCGGGGTCGACCGCCAGCGGCGTCAGCACCGGGAAGATCTTGGCCTGGAAGAAGGCGCCCAGCCGGGCCTGTTCGTCGGTGTCGAGCGCGTCCCACCGGAGGATTCGAATGTTCTCCGCCGACAGGGCCGGCGCGACGTCTTCGAGGAAGCAGCGGGCGTGCCGATTCGCCAGCTCTCGCGTGCATTCTGACAACCGCTTCAATGTCTCGCGCGGGGAAAGGCCGTCGGCGGACGGCCCCTGCAGTCCCATCTGCGCCCGCCGCTTCAATCCCGCGATACGCACCATGTAGAACTCGTCGAGGTTGCTGGCGAAGATCGACAGGAACTTCACCCGCTCGAGCAACGGCTGCCGACGGTCCTCGCCGAGCGTCAGGACGCGCGCGTTGAAAGCCAGCCACGACAGCTCGCGGTTGCTGAACCGGTCTGACGGCAGGTCGCTCGCGGGCGGCGGGGCGGATTCGAGGTCGCCATCGGGGACCGCGTCGGAGGGGTCCAGCGCCGTGCCCATCGTGGACGGTCGGCTGCTGGTCGAGGACGGCAGGCCGGTCGTCATAAGCTCATCATGCCGCGTGCAGGTGAACGGGCGGTCAACCGCAGGCGGCCGGTTCCAGCACGCACCGGGTGCGCGGGCCCAGACCCACGGCGGCGGCCCGCCGCAGATCGTCGGGGGTATCGACGTCGCAGCGCAGGCCGTCCGCGCCTGGCAGAGCGCGCGCGGATTCCCGGTGCCGCTCGGCCGATTGCCAGCCGAACTGCGGCCCTAGTGGCAGCCCGGGCGGCGCCGCCAGCAGGGTGGTGCCCGTTCCGTCGGCGTCCGGCACGAAGCCACGACGGTTCGGCGGAAGCTGGCTGAGCACGTCGTCGGCGATCTTCCCGCCCTGCGCGGGACGGACGTCGACGACGGCTACCACACCATCACGTGGCCACCGTCGGGCCGCGTCGGTGGCCGCCTCGTGCAGCCCGGCGTTGAGCCCGACGGCCGACTGGACGAAAGCGTCCGGATAGTCGTCGTCCGGTCGGTCGACGACGACGACGATCCGCGCGATAAGCATCGCGCTGTCGAGCGCGGCCAGGGTGTCCGCGCGCATGGCGCGCACCAACCGACCGTGCGCGTCCACGTCGTCACTCATCGGGAACAACCGCGACTTCGCCGCGGGCAGGGCCTTCATCGGCACGAGCGCGGTCCAACGCGACCCGTCGGGGGAGACCGTGGCCACCAGCAGGATTCGCCTTCCGCGACAGGATCAGACCTGCCATCTACGCTAGCCTGCTGCATCTCGAGGAAGGGGTGACGCCCGTGCCGAGGCAACCGAAGCGCCGTCGCGTCTCCGCCGAGCACGCGCCGCCGTGGTTGTGGGTCTGCGTTGCGGTGTTGTCGGTTCCGGCCAGCGCGGTGTTCAAGCTGCGGTGGCGCAACGCCGACCGGGTGCCGGCCGGCGGACCGGCGATCCTCGTCGTGAACCACCTGTCCTACGCCGACCCCGTGGTCGTCGCGCGTTACGTCCACGACGCCGGACGGGTTCCACGCTTCCTGGCCAAGAGCAGCCTGTTCGGCATCCCGGTGGTAGGACGGGCGTTACGCGGAACCGGTCAGATTCCGGTCGACCGCGGTACCGCAGACGCCAGGCAGTCCCTGGACGGGTCGGTCGCGGCTCTGCGGCGGGGCGAAACGATCATCGTCTATCCCGAGGGCACCGTCACGCGCGACCCGCAGTGGTGGCCGATGGCCGGTCGAACCGGGGCCGCTCGGCTCGCTCTGCTGGCCCCCGACATACCGGTGATCCCGATGGCGCAGTGGGGCGCCCAGTTCACGGTCGACGTGTACCACAAGCGGTATCGCCTATGGCCACGATCGACGGTCACGGTGATCGCCGGCGACCCGATCGACCTGTCGGCGTTCCGTGACCGGCCCCCCTCCGCGCAGACGCTGCGCGAGATGACCGATGTGATGACCCGCGCCATTCGCGACCTGTTGGGGCAACTGCGCGGCGAGCAGCCGCCGGCCGGAGAGCTGTACCGGTGGTCGCCCAGCACAGCCGCGGGCGCTTCCGGCGACGCCGCGTGACGCCGTGACCCGGGCCGCCGTGCTCGGCGCGGGTTCGTGGGGCACCACGTTCGCCAAGGTGCTGGCCGACGCCGGCACGTCCGTGGTGTTGTGGGCGCGCCGCCCTGAGCTCGCCGCTCACATCGACTCTCGCCACGAGAATCCGGACTACTTGTCGGGCGTCTCCCTGCCCCCGACGTTGCGCGCCACCCATGACGCGGGTGCAGCGCTCGAGGGTGCCGACGTCGTCGCCTTCGCCATCCCGGCGCAGTCGCTGCGCACGAACCTGGCGGCCTGGGCACCCCAGCTGCCGCCGGCCGCCACCCTCGTCAGCCTCATGAAGGGGGTGGAGCTCGGCACGTCCAAGCGGATGAGCGAAGTGATCACCGAGGTGGCGCAGGCGGACGCGGCCCGCGTCGCCGTCGTTTCCGGCCCAAATCTGGCCCGAGAGATCGCCGTCGAACAGCCCACCGCGACTGTCGTCGCCTGTATCGACCTCGACTGCGCCGTCGACGTTCAACACGCTTGCGCGACCGCGTACTTCCGCCCGTACACCAACGCCGACGTCGTGGGTTGCGAGCTCGGGGGCGCGGTCAAGAACGTCATAGCGTTGGCGTGTGGGATGGCGCAGGGCATGGGGTTCGGCGACAACACGCTCGCGTCGATCATCACGCGCGGACTGGCGGAAACCGCTCGGCTCGGAGCCGCGCTGGGTGCGGACCCGATGACCTTCGCCGGGCTGGCCGGCCTGGGCGATCTGGTCGCGACTTGCAGCTCGCCGCTGTCCCGCAACCGGACGTTCGGGGAACGCCTTGGCTTGGGTGAGTCCCTCGCGCAGGCGCAGCACGCCACGCAGGGACAGGTGGCGGAGGGCGTGAAGTCGTGCCGGGCAGTGCTCGAGTTGGCTTCACGCGTAGGAGTCGACGTGCCGATCACCCAAGCCGTCGACGGCGTCTGCTTCGGGGACCTCGACCCGCGCGACACGGTGCGTGCGTTGATGTCGCGGTCCATGAAGGGCGAGCAGGACGGTCGGTAGGGTCGGCGGCCATGGCGAGACGGATCCGGGTTGCGGTGCTGTACGGCGGCCGGAGCAGCGAGCACGGGGTGTCCGTGGTGTCGGCGGGCAGCGTGCTCAGTGCGCTCGACCCGGCACGTTACGACGCCGTGCCGGTGGGAATCACCCGCGAGGGCCAGTGGGTGCTCACCGGTGCGGATCCGGCGAAGCTGGCGATCACGGGACGGGAACTGCCTGAGGTCGAGCCGGGGACGGCCGTCGTTCTCCCGGCCGATCCCACCGCGGACGGGCTGATGGTCGTCGAGCCGGGGTCGCTGGTCAGCGCGTTCGAGAGCGTCGACGTGGTCTTCCCGGTGTTGCACGGGCGGTTCGGCGAGGACGGCACGGTGCAGGGCCTGCTCGAGATGGCCGGCATCCCGTACGTCGGCGCCGGCGTGTTCGCGAGTGCGGCGGCCATGGATAAGGAGATGACCAAGCGCCTGTTGAGCGCCGAAGGGCTGCCCGTCGGGCCGTACGCCGTGCTGCGCGCGGGTCAAGCGGTCGTCCGTCAGGACTATCAGGCGCTCGGCCTCCCGGTCTTCGTCAAGCCGGCCCGTGCCGGATCGAGCGTCGGCATCACCAAGGTGCGCGACTGGGCGGAGCTGCCGGCTGCCGTCGCCCTGGCACGCGAGTATGACGCCAAGGTGCTTGTCGAGGCGGCTATAGCGGGTCGCGAGGTCGAGTGCGGCGTGCTGGAGGACGAGAGCGGCCAGCCCGAGGCGAGCGTCCCGGCGGAGATTCGTCTGGTTCGCGGACACGACTGGTACGACTTCGAGGCGAAGTACCTCGACGACGCGTGCGAGTTCGACGTGCCCGCGGACCTGCCGTCGGAGGTCAGCCGCGAGGTGGGCGACCTGGCCTGCCGCGCGTTCACCGCTCTCGATGTGAGTGGGCTGGCTCGGGTCGACTTCTTCGTCACCCCTCACGACGATGTGGTGGTCAACGAGGTGAACACGATGCCCGGCTTCACGCCCATCTCGATGTTCCCGCGGGTTTGGGCCGCGTCCGGAGTGCCGTACCCGCAGCTGGTCGACCGGTTGATCGCTTCGGCGTTGCGTCGGACCAGCCCCTGATCCACGGCTACCGGCGCCGCGTACACAGAGTAGTAGTCGGTGGCGCCGATGCGGCGCCGCCAGATGGCACGGTGCAAACGGCCGGTAGGACGGTGGCGATCGCGTCGGACAGCGGAGCGAGCGGCGGTTGCCGATAGCCGGTCGGTACCGTGACCTCGATGTACACACCGCGGTCGACCGTCGTGAAGATGTTCTGCGTCGGCTGATTGACCGGCAGCCAGTACACGGCGGGCCGCCCGACCGACGAGGCGTTGAACACCTGCACCGTGGTGTCCGGCACCAGTTGTGCAGGTCGCGCGACACCGCAGCGCAAGATGACGGCGGGTTCACCCCACGCCACCACGAACGGAGACGTTGCCGGTTCGATCCGCCGAGGAGCCAGACCGGCCAGCTGAACCGGTAATGCTGTGAGCAGCTTGCCGCAATCCGGCGCGCTCGCCGGATCATCGGGCGGCGGAGACGCGGACAGCGCAGGAAGGACGGACGGCTGCGCGGTGATCGGCGCCTGCGACGCGGACGACTCGTCGCGGTCACGTACGAGCAGCAGCGCGAGCAGGACGGTGATCGGCACGGCAACCGCGCTCGCGAGCAGCGCCTGGCGGCGGCGTTTGGCGTCGATCGTGGATCGCCTACAGGTGCACGACCGGACAGGTCAGCGTCCGCGTAATACCGTGTACGGCCTGGACTCGAGCCACCACGAGCTTGCCGAGCTCGTCGACCGTGCCCGCCTCGGCCCGCACGATCACGTCGTACGGCCCGGTCACGTCCTCCGCGTTCGTGACTCCTGCGATGCCGCCAATCTCCTGCGCGACCGCCGCCGCCATGCCGACCTCCGTCTGGACGAGGATGTAGGCCTGAACCGGGTGATCGCCGGTCGTCATCGGCGCGTCCTTCCGTCGTCACTGCCGCGGGACGGGTAGAACGTAGCGCAGGCCGCCAGGGCGTCCCCGGCGTCGCCGCGAGCGCCTGCCGCCGCACCTGCGAAACGCCCGTGGAAGGACGTGTGTCATCACCGTTGCCGACGTCGGAGAGTTTGCGCTCATTGCGCGAATCACCTCCGGGCTGGCGCCGGCGGACTCGACGCTCGTAGGGCCCGGCGATGACGCGGCCGTCGTTTGGGCGACCGATGGCCGGGTGGTGGCGTCCACGGATCTGCTGATCGAGAACCGGCATTTCCGCCGGGACTGGTCGACGGCGAACGACATCGGGCATAAGGCCGCGGCGAAGAATTTTGCGGACATCGTCGCAATGGGGGCGGTACCAACAGCCTTGCTCGTTGCCTTTGGGACTCCAGGTGACCTGGAGCTGGAGTGGGTCGACGGGCTCGTTGCCGGCCTGCGCGAGGAGTGCGGTGAAGTCGGCGCGGCGGTGGTCGGGGGGGATGTCTCCGCGGCCGACGTCGTCACTCTGGGCGTTACCGCTCTGGGCGATCTGCAGAGCCGCAGTCCGGTACGGCTGTCCGGGGCACGGCCCGGTGATGTGGTGGCCGTTGCTGGTCGTCTCGGTTGGGCCAGTGCCGGGTTGGCGATCCTCAGTCGCGGCTTTCGATCCCCGGTACAGATGGTGGCGGCGCATCGCCGCCCTGAGCCTCCTTACGCTGAAGGGATTCGGGCGGCCAGCCTCGGCGCCAGCGCGATGACCGACGTCAGCGACGGGCTCGTGGCTGACCTCGGGCACATCGCTTCGGCGAGCGGGGTGCGCATCGACCTGCGGGCCGACGCCGTGCCTCTGCCCATGAAGCTTGCCGAGGTCGGGGCCGCGCTCAACACGGACCCGTTGGTGTGGGTGCTGACCGGTGGTGACGATTACGCGCTTGCGGCGACCTTCGGCAGCGAGGTCGACCTGCCCGATGCGTGGACCGTGATCGGCGTGGTCAACGAGGGCGACGGTGTCCGCGTCGACGGCCGACGGTGGCCGGTCGGCGGCCACGAGCACTTTCGCTGAAGCGCCCGAATCGACAACGCCGGGCGCTGGCGGCGCGGGACGGCGGCT
>CAXTNQ010000010.1:0-10104 GCA_964245745.1 uncultured Jatrophihabitantaceae bacterium | reverse complement strand
CACGTCGCGCTCGCGACGGGTCAGGCGGTCCAGCTCCGGGTCACGGGGCGGCGCCGCGCCGGGGTGCTCGGAGAAGGCGTCGAGCACGAAGCCGGCCAGCCGCGGGGAGAACACCGCGTCGCCCGCCCGGACCCGCCGGACGGCGTCCGCTGCGCGACGCCGGGCTTTGGCGGCGCGGGACGGCGGCTGCTCCTTCCCCGGCTGCGACCGGCCCCCCGCCTGGACTCGGGGCGCACCACGTCACCGCCTGGGCCGACGGCGGCGCCACCGACCTGCAGACCTCACCGACGGCGTCCCGCAATGGACCCCACCCCGCCGGATCGACCCCGAACAACGACTCCGCCGCAACGCCACCCACCGGATCGGCCTACGACCGATGGAGCCTCTATAACGTGCACTGACCAGGTGCGAAGCGGACCGGTCGAGCTGTCAGACGACTCTGAACGACGTCAGATCGGCGATGAGCGTTCGGAGGTGTCGTCAGGCACATCGTCTGCATCACGCGATCCGAAGTCGGACTGGGGACGTCCCGGATTGCCCTGCGCCGTCGTGTCACCGGAGGCGTCACTCGGCGAAGCCTGCGCCGCGGCTCGGCGCTCGGCGCCGGTCTCTCCGGCGTATCCGACGTCGTCGCCGGCGACTCGTCCGACGTACTCAGGGGTCGGTGTCGTGCTCGTCGTGCTCTCCTGATTGGGATCGTCGGCATCCGGGACACCGCCGGTGGCGCGACTCGTCGCTAGGTTCGGATCAGCCGCGACATCGGACTCGGCCTTATCTGCGCTCATGGTCACCGTGTTCCCGTTTGGCCGCCATTTCACTCGCGCTGACGGCGCTCAGTCCGCCGACTGCAAGCTGTCGGATCGCGCGGTTCGGTACCGTTCCACCAATGTTCGTGATCGAACCGCGTCCCTATCACGACACCGAAGTCACCGCTCTCGTGGCCGAGGTTCAGGCCGAGTACGTCCGCCGCTACGGCGGTCCCGACGGCGCAGCCGTGGCCGCGGACGAGTTCGATCCGCCGTCCGGACTGTTCTTGATCGGCCGGCTCGAGGGGACGCCGGTGGCCACCGGTGGCTGGCGGCGCGTCGCTGACGGTGTCGCGGAGATCAAGCGGATGTTCGTCGTTGCGGCGGCCAGGCGTCGGGGACTGGGCCGCGCGATGCTCAGCGCCCTCGAGCAGCGTGCCGCGTCAGCGGGGATCCGTGAGCTCGTCCTGAACACCGGCCTCGAGCAACCCGAGGCCATCGCCCTCTACGAATCGGCCGGGTATCAGGCCATCCCCGGCTTCGGCCACTACGCAGGCGCGCCGAAGGCACGCTTCTACGGAAAACAGCTCGCCGTCGTGACGGAGCTCAGGCGCGGGTGACCTTGCCGGCCTTCAGGCACGACGTGCAGACCGACAAGCGCTTGCGAGTCCCGGGCGCGACCAACGCCCGCACCGTCTGCACGTTCGGGTTCCAGCGGCGATGAGTGCGCCGGTGCGAGTGCGACACGGACATGCCGAATCCCGGCGCCTTACCGCAGACGTCGCAGACTTTGGCCACCGTCCGGCCTCCTCGTTCGCTTCGGGTTCCGCACGAGACGGAGGCGTCTCGGCATGCCACAAGCCCGGTCGTTCTCCGGGCAACCAACGCAGTGTAACCAGGCGCCTGGCGACGGTTCAAACGCCGCCGATCCGTCGGTGACGCGCAGTACCGTACGGCCGACGGCGCACGGAAGGCGGTGATCGGGTGCTGACGACCCTGGACGCCGCGGCCGTCCGTCGATGGAGTGCCGCTGCCGCAGCTGCCCTCGCGATGCATCAGGCCGAGATCGACGACCTCAACGTCTTCCCGGTGCCGGACGGCGACACCGGTACGAACCTGGCGATCACGCTGCAGGCAGCCGCCGATGCGCTGGCGGCCGCGCCGGCCTCCACCGCCACGGCTGCACTGCAGGCGATGGCTCGCGGCGCCGTCTTGGAGGCACGAGGCAACGCCGGCGTGATCGTGTCGCAGATCCTGCGTGGCCTCGCCGACGGCACCCCGGATGCGGACTGCGACGGCGTCGGTCTGGCCGCCGGCCTGCAGATGGCGACCCGTCACGCCTATGCGGCCGTCGCCGACCCGGTCGAGGGGACGATGCTGTCCGTACTGCAAGCCGCGGCGCAGGCGGCTGAACGGGCTCCGGGCGGCCTGTCGGAGGTCGTGCGGGCGGCGACCGACGCGGCCGGCGACGCGCTGTCGCGAACCACGGCGCAGCTGCCTGCCCTCGCCCGGGCCGGCGTGGTCGACGCAGGAGGCCGGGGTCTGCAGGTCCTTCTCGCCGCGCTGGCGGCCGTGGTGAGTGGCGCCGACGACGATGTGCCGGCCGTCCGGCGCGCGGCGCGCGGGCGCGCCGCCTTGCACGCTGAGCGCGAGGCCGGCAGTGATCGGTACGGCTACGAAGTCCAGTACTTGCTGGAGGCGCCCGACGACACGTCCGAGCAGCTCCGCGACCGCCTGTCCGCGATGGGTGATTGCGTGGTCGTCGCGGGCACCGGCGACGGTCTGTGGAAAGTCCACGTGCACGTTGACGACGTCGGTGCGGCTATTGAAGTCGGAGTCGAGACCGGACGATTGAGCCGAATCACGGTGATCCGGTTCGACGATCAGATTGCCGCAGACGAGGCGCTGGCCCCGCCCGGCGTGACGCCGACCCGTCGCGGGGTGGCCGTCGTCGCTGTGGTCCCGGGAAAGGCGCTCGCTCAATTGTTCGCGGCGGAGGGCGTCCATGTCGTTGCGGGCGACGAACCCGCGGACACCGACGTGTTGAGCGCATTGCTCGGGACGGGCGCCGCCCAGGTCACGCTGCTCCCCAACGCCGGCGAGGTGTCCCCGGTCGTGGAGGCCGCGGCACAGCGGGCACGCGAAGCGGGACTGGAGGTGGCGGTCGTGCCGACGAGGTCTCCGGTACAGGGCCTCGCAGCGGTGGCCGTCCACGACCCGGACCGTCGCTTCGGCGAGGACGTGATCGCCATGGCCGAAGCCGCCGCCGCGACCCGATGGGCGGAGCTGCTGGTCGCCGAACGCGAAGCCCTGACCTCTGTGGGACGGTGCGCACCCGGCGACGTCCTCGGGCTCATCACGGGGGAGGTCGTCGAAATCGGCCATCGGCTCGCCGAGGTGGGACGGGCGGTCATCGACCGACTGCTCGGCTCCGGCGGGGAGCGGCTCACCATCCTCGGCGGGGTAGAGGCCGATCCGCACGACGTCGCCGCGGTGCGCGCGCACCTGGAGGCGAACCATCCACTCGTCGAGGTCAGCGTGTTCGCCGGCGGGCAGTCGCGTTACCCGCTGCTGATCGGGGTCGAGTAGGACTAATGGTCGATCGCGACACCCGTCTGCCGGACGTGATCGGCGGCCGGACCAGCACCGCGCTCGAGCGGACCTTCGGCTTGCGCACCGTCGGTGACCTGCTCAGCCACTACCCGCGCCGTCTCACCGACCGGGGCGAACTGACGGACCTCGGCTCGCTGCAGGTCGGCGACGACGTGACTGTGCTTGCCCGGGTCCGCAGCGCGCAGGTGCTGCCGTACCGCACGTCCACGGGCGACAAACAGGAGCGGCTCCAGGTTGTCGTCAGCGACGGCAAGGGCACGCTCGAGCTGATCTTCTTCCGGCAGACCTGGCGTAAACGCGATCTGATGCCCGGTCGACTCGGTCTGTTCGCCGGCAAGGTGACGGTATTTCGTCAGACCCGTCAGCTCACCCATCCCGAGTACCAATTGCTGGCCGAGGACGGTTTCGAGCACCTGGAGGCGAGCTACTACGCCGAGTCGCTAATCCCCGTCTACCCAGCGACGAAGGACGTCCGCAGCTGGACGATCAAGGAAGCCGTCGCGCTCTGCCTGGAGGCGCTCGACCCGATCCCGGACCCGCTGCCGCCGCAGGTGCGCGCTTGGCACGGGTTGCTCGATCTCGACACGGCCGTGCGCGCCGTCCACGAACCGGACACTCGTCCGCAGTGGTGGGCCGCCCGCCACCGACTGAAGTGGGACGAAGCACTCGGCGTACAACTCGCCTTGGCTCAACGTCGGATCGCCGCGAGCGCTCGACCGGCGGTTCCCCGGCCGGGCAGGTCCGACGGGCTGCTGGCCGCCTTCGACGAGCGCCTGCCGTTCCGGCTGACCGAAGGACAGGTGGCGGTCGGCACGGAGTTGGCCGCGGAGTTGGCCGGCGCGCACCCCATGCACCGGCTGCTACAGGGTGAAGTCGGCTCCGGCAAGACGGTCGTGGCGTTACGCGCCATGCTGCAGGTGGTCGACTCCGGGGGCCAGGCCGCCCTGCTGGCGCCGACCGAGGTGCTGGCGTCCCAGCACGCCCGGACGATCGAAGCGATGCTCGGCTCCCTCGCCCAGGCCGGCCGTCTGGGCGGTGGGGATCGGGCCACTCGGGTCGCGTTGCTCACCGGCTCGCTGCCCGCGTCGGCGCGCCGTACCGCCCTTCTCGCGGCCGCGCGCGGCGCGGCCGGCATTGTGGTGGGCACCCACGCGCTCATTCAGGAGCACGTGAGCTTCGCCGACCTCGGTCTGGTCGTGGTCGACGAGCAGCACCGGTTCGGTGTGGAGCAGCGCGACGCGTTGCGCGGCAAGGCGAGCCAGCCCCCGCACCTGTTGGTCATGACGGCCACGCCGATCCCGCGGACCGTCGCCATGACGGTGTTCGGCGACCTTGATACGTCCACGCTGCGGGAGCTACCCGCCGGCCGTTCGCCGGTGACGACGACGGTCGTGCCAACCGCGGAGCAGCCAGCCTGGCTCGCGCGCGTCTGGCAGCGGGTCCGCGAGGAGGTGGCGGCCGGTCGGCAGGCCTACGTCGTCTGCCCGCGGATCGCGCCGTTGCACGGTCGGCTCGCGCCGGAGGTCAAGGACGCCACCATGGCCGCTTTCATCGCCGGCGAGCTCGAAGTGCTGGTGGCCACGACGGTGATCGAGGTCGGCGTCGATGTGCCCAACGCAACCGTGATCGCGGTCCTCGACGCGAGCCGCTTCGGGGTTTCGCAGCTGCACCAGCTCCGCGGCCGGGTGGGTCGCGGCCGGGCGCCGGGCATCTGTCTGCTGGTGACCGACGCCGAAGTCGGCTCTGCGGCTCGTGATCGCGTCGAGGCCGTGGCCGCGACGACCGACGGCTTCGAACTGGCGCGGTTGGATCTCGAGCAGCGCCGTGAGGGGGACGTCCTCGGGGTAGCTCAATCGGGACGTCGTTCGCAGCTGCGGCTGTTGTCGCTGCGGCACGACGAGGAGCTGATCGCGCAGGCACGCGACGAAGCCGCTCAGCTGATCGAGGGCGACCCGGATCTGCTCGATCACCCCCTGCTGGCCATCCAGGTCGCCGAGCTCATCGCCGACGGCCAGGCGGAGTACCTCGAGAAGGCCTGATGCGCATCGTCGGCGGGACGGCCCGAGGACGCCGGCTGGCCGCGCCGGCGGACGGCACCCGGCCGACGTCCGACCGGACCCGGGAGGCCCTGTTCAACACGCTCGACGCCCTCGTCGTCCTGCCGGGCGCGCACGTACTGGACCTGTACGCGGGGACCGGCGCCGTCGGGCTGGAGGCGCTGAGCCGGGGCGCAGCGCGCGTCACCTTCGTGGAGTCCGATCGCGCGGCCGCGGCCGTGCTCGCGCTCAACCGGGATGCGGTCGACCTGCCCGGGGTAGCCATCGCGCGCACGACGGTCCGCCGGTTCCTTGCCGGAACCGCGGACGATGGCCCGTACGACCTGGTGTTCGCCGATCCGCCGTACGCGCTGCCGGAAGACGAACTCGCCGACATGCTGGAGTTAGTCGAACCCGCGCTGGTAGCCGGTGGCGTCGTCGTGGTCGAGCGAGCCAGCCGCAGTCCCGAACCTCGGTGGCCGAAGGAGTTAACGCCGATGAAGCTGCGCCGCTACGGAGAGGGCACACTTTGGTACGGTCTCCGCCGATGAGCGCTCGCGCGAAGAGCAGTGACGCGATGAGCGCTCGCGCGAAGAGCAATAGTGCACTGAGCGCTGGCCTCGAGCGGCGAGCCGTGTGTCCCGGCTCCTTCGACCCGGTCACCAACGGGCACCTCGACATCATCGGCCGCGCCGCCGGCCTCTACGACGTGCTGATCGTCGCGGTGTTCGTCAACGAGTCGAAGCGCAGCATGTTCACCGTCGACGAGCGCCGAGAAATGCTCGCCGAGGCGACGGCTGAGTACCCGAACGTGCGCATCGATGCGTTTCAGGGACTGGTGGTGCATTACTGCGCCACGCACGACATCCCAGTCATCGTCAAGGGCCTGCGCGCGGTCAGCGACTTCGACTACGAGCTGCAGATGGCGCAGATGAATCGCGGACTCGCCGGTGTCGACACGCTGTTCATGCCGACCAACCCCGAGTACAGCTTCCTGGCGTCCAGCCTGGTCAAAGAGATCGCCAAGTGGGGAGGCGACGTATCCGGGCTGGTTCCTCCTCTCGTGAGCAAACGTCTCGAGGCGAGGGCCAAGGAAGGCTGAGCCCTGGCGGTCGTCGCGCGCTCCGTGATCGGACATTTCGGCGCCGCGAGCACTCTGAGCTACGATGACAAAGGCCTCAACCCGATCCCGGCCCACTTGAGCATGCCCGAGAACAGCACACCGTCCCACCGCCTCGACCCCCGAGGCCCGTTCATCTTCTCGCTCCGCGAGTTGGGGCGGCGCGCGGGGGCGATGGTCACGGTCCGGCGTGACGTTCCCGCGCCTGCCGGGCTGGCCCTGGATCTCATCGGGGTGCCGGAAGGTGCTCCGCTCGCGCTCGACCTGCGTCTGGAGTCGGTGACCGAGGGCGTACTCGTCACCGGCACGTTCTCGGCGCCTCGGACGGGCGAATGCGGGCGGTGCCTCGATCCGGTCTCCGACGAGTTCGCCGCCGAACTCTGCGAGCTGTTCGCCTACCCGGACAGCGCGACGGACGACACGACGGAGCGGGACGAGGTGCACCGGATCGTGGGTGAGTTCATCGACCTCGAACCGGTGGTGCGCGACCTGGTGGTGTTGGGGCTGCCCATGACGCCGCTGTGTCGGTCGGACTGTGCCGGTCTGTGCGCCACCTGCGGGCAGCGACTGGATGACCTTCCGGCGAACCACGCGCACGACACGATGGACCCGCGCTGGGCGGCACTCGCCGCCTACGCGCAGCCGTCCGGCACCGACCAGTAGCGCAGCGACGCCGTAACCCAGGGAGAAACGCCGTGGCCGTCCCCAAGCGAAGGACCTCACGCAGCAACACGCGCTCACGCCGAGCGCAGTGGAAAACCAGCGCGCCCACGCTGGTGACGTGTCCCAACCGGGCGTGCGGCCACCAGAAGCTGCCGCACACCGCCTGCCCGAACTGTGGCCAGTATGACGGCCGGCAGGTGCTCGCCGTCTGACCGGCCGCGGGCCAGACGTGCGGGACGCCCGGGCGCAGCCGGCCGACCAGGGTCAGCTCGCAGTCGCGCTCGGGGTCGAACTCGACCCCGAGCTGTTGCGGCGCGCGCTCACGCACCGTTCGTACGCCTACGAACACGGCGGCTTGCCGCACAACGAGCGGCTGGAGTTCCTCGGTGACTCCGTACTCGGCGTCGTCATAACCGAGACGCTTTACCGGGCGCACCCCGATCTGTCCGAGGGCCGGCTGGCCAAGTTACGGGCGTCGGTGGTCAACATGCGCGCCCTGGCCGAAGTGGCTCGCGGGCTGGCCGAGAAGGGCCTGGGCAGCTACCTACTGCTCGGCCGCGGCGAGGAAGCGACCGGCGGTCGGGACAAGGCCAGCATCCTCGCCGACACGATGGAGGCCTTGTTGGGCGCCATCTTCCTGGAGCAGGGCTTGTTGGCGGCGTCGCGGGTCATCCACGAGCTGTTCGACCCACTGCTGGACGACGCGGCGCAGCGCGGAGCCGCCCTGGACTGGAAGACCAGCCTGCAGGAACTGACGGCCACCCTCGGCCTGGGCGTCCCCGAGTACGTGATCACCTTCGACGGCCCCGATCATGCCCGCACGTTCGCCGCCCGCGCCTCCGTGGCGGGGGAGCTGTTCGACGAGTGCACGGGCCGTAACAAGAAGGAAGCCGAGCAGCAGGCCGCGGCGAGCGCCTGGCAACTGCTGCGGGCCCGCACGGACGCCACCGTCGGCGCCGTCGACACGGAAGCCGGCTGAGACGGCCACGTGCCGGAACTTCCCGAGGTCGAGACCGTCCGGGCCGGTCTAGAACGATTCGTCGTGGGCCGCACGATCCGCGATGTCGAGGTGCGCCACCCCCGTTCGGTGCGCCGGCACACAGCCGGTAGCGGCGACTTCACGGCTCGGCTGCGCGGCCGAAGGATCGAAGCGGCTCGGCGGCGGGGCAAGTTCCTGTGGCTGCCGTTGGACTCCGACGAGGCGCTGATCGGCCACCTCGGGATGAGCGGCCAGCTGCTCGTCCAGTCCGACGATGCTCCCGACGAGCGTCATCTGCACGTACGCATGCACTTCACGGACGATGGTCCGCAACTGCGCTTCGTCGACCAGCGCACGTTCGGGGGCCTGATCGTCGACGAGCTCGTCGCGACGCCCGACCGGGACGGGGACACCGTGCCGTCACTCGTCGCGCACATCGCGCGCGACCCGCTCGATCCGGCGTTCGACGACGTCGCATTCAGCACCCGGCTGCGCGGCCGCCGCACCGTCGTGAAGCGTGCCCTGCTCGACCAGACGCTGGTGTCGGGCATCGGCAACATCTACGCGGACGAGGCGCTATGGCGTGCCGGTCTGCACGGTGAACGCCCGACCGGGGCGCTGACCCGCCCGGCCGTCGACCGGCTGTTGATGCACGTACGAGACGTGCTCGGCGACGCGATCCGCGCGGGCGGGACCTCGTTCGACGCGCTGTACGTCAACGTCAACGGGCAGAGCGGCTACTTCGACCGAACGCTGGCGGTGTACGGACGTGCCGGGGCCCTGTGCCGTCGCTGCGGCACGCCGATTCGCCGGGCCGCGTTCATGAACCGGTCGAGCTTCTTCTGCCCACGGTGCCAGCCGGTTCCACGCCGACGGCGCGCCGGCTAGCTCGGTGTCCCTGCCCCGCCTTGTGGCCGCCTTGTTGACCAACTGTGACCACGGTGAGACCATGGGATGACCGGACGAGAGCCCTGTGCATCGCCTGCTGCGCCCACAACGCTGTGGCGTGCGCGCCTCTCGCCGCGTCGCGCAGACATCAGCCGGCGCCCGCGAAGGGCACCGAGTGTGAAAGGTCGCTACATGGCACGCGCCCTCCTGGGGTATCTCGGCACCGGTTCGGAGCAGGCCCTCACTCTCGAGGTCGTGCGCCTGCGACGACGCGTCCAGGAGCTCGAGGCTGAGGTGGCCGACCTGCGGGCACACAGCGACGCCGTCCTCGATCCGAGCATCGAGCTCGAGCTGCACCTCGCCGAGGCGTCGCAACCCGCGCTGGCCTAACGCTCCGCTGGCTTGAAACGCTAGGCAGCCTGAGCACATTCGGGGCGGCCAGCCTCGCACGGCGTGGATGCTCGACACGCTAGATTCGCCGAGTCCGTTTCCGCGGCTGCGCCAGGAGATTCGTGCACCTCAAGACGCTGACCCTGCGAGGATTCAAGTCGTTCGCGTCGGTCACCACCCTGCGCTTCGAGCCCGGTGTGACCGCCGTGGTCGGGCCGAACGGGTCGGGCAAGAGCAACGTCGTCGACGCCATCGCGTGGGTCCTGGGCGAACAGGGGGCGAAGACGCTGCGCGGCGGCAAGATGGAGGACGTCATCTTCGCCGGCACGGCCGGACGGCCGCCTCTGGGCCGGGCCGAGGTGACGCTGACCATCGACAACGCGGACGGCGCCCTGCCGATCGACTACACCGAGGTCTCGATCACCCGCCGGATGTTCCGCGACGGCGCGGGGGAGTACGAGATCAACGGCTCGGCGTGCCGGCTGCTCGACATCCAGGAGCTGCTCAGCGACTCGGGCATCGGCCGCGAGCTGCACGTCGTCGTCGGGCAGGGGCAGCTCGACTCGGTGCTGCAGTCGCGCCCGGAGGACCGCCGCGCCTACATCGAGGAGGCCGCCGGCGTCCTCAAGCACCGCAAGCGCAAGGAGAAGGCGCTGCGCAAGCTCGACG
>CAXTNQ010000009.1:0-35838 GCA_964245745.1 uncultured Jatrophihabitantaceae bacterium | reverse complement strand
TGCCCGAAGGTCGGGATGTCGGCTGAGCAGGTCGACGGATACCTAGCGCAGGTGAGGGAGCCGAGGAGGCCCACCCTCCAGGAGACGCGTGATCGAATCCTGGAGATCATTCCAGGCGCCGAGCAGACGATTCTTACGCCGCCCCGGCGTTCCGATCAACTCATCACGTCGGCGGATGACGGAGGGTGTCGGCCTGCCTGGACGTCTTGCTGATCGAAGGGTGCGTATCTGTCGACCCGGTCGGATCGTTGTGCAGGAAAGCGTTCGGCTTGGCAGCCGGTCCTCGCGGTCGGGTGGTGATCAGGTGCGGATCGAAGTGTTGCTGTTCATCGCGGTCGGCGTGGTTGGCGTGGCGGCGGTGATCGGTGTCGTCGTGAGTCGTCCGGGCAGAGAGGCGCGGCGGGCGCGGGTGATGGCCGAGGAGCAACGTGACAATGAGGAGACGGTGGCTTATCTCGCGGCGTTGCGACCTACTCTGAGGGTTGCGCTGCGTCCGGGGGTGGCGCGTCCAGAGCTGCAGCGGCTGCGTCGGGCGCGTCGACTGGGTCGCGTGAGTCTCCGCTTGACGCACCGGCACGGTCGCCGCGACGACGTACACCTCGCGGCGGCGGCGTGAGCCGACTTCGCTCCGTTCCCGCTCGCGTCCTCGTGGCGCTGACGGCGCTGGTGACGGCGGGGTTGTCGTTGGGCCCTTCCGGGACAGCGTTCGCGCGTCCCTCTCCGACACCGGCCCCCACGGTGGAGGCGGCCACCGCCGCCAAGGCTGCTGCTGACAACACCGTTGACCGGCTGGCCGCCCAGGTGGCGACGGCGCAGCGAGCCATCGCCGCCGACCAGGCCCGCTGGCAAGTCGCCGAGCAGCAGTACGTGTACCAACGCACGTTGCTGAAGGCGGCCGCCGCCCATCTGCAGGAGGCGCTCGTCGCCAGTGAAGCGGCGGAACACGACATCGACGTCGCACAGGCCACGCTGCGCACGATGGTGCGCCAGTCTTACACCAGCGGCGACCCCACCTCGGTCGAGACCCTCCTCGTCACCTCCGACCCTTCCCAGCTTCTGGGCTCGCTCACGTTGAGTCAGGACCTCACCAACCGGCAGGGCGCCGTCGTCGCCGATCTGCAGGATGGGCTGACCCGACGTTCAGCGGCTGAACGCGCCGCCCGTCAG
The DNA here is from genome assembly GCA_964245745.1 of uncultured Jatrophihabitantaceae bacterium. Classification (GTDB taxonomy): domain Bacteria; phylum Actinomycetota; class Actinomycetes; order Mycobacteriales; family Jatrophihabitantaceae; genus CAXTNQ01. Next base: position 34,671 of record CAXTNQ010000009.1, on the reverse strand, counting down.
GCCCTCAGCCAGCAGCAGGCGGCGGCGCAAGCCGCTGAGCGGGCCGTCGCCCGAGCCAAGTCAGCCAGCGACGCCGGGCGCGCTCACGCCGCAGCCCTTGCGTCGGCGCTCGCGGTGGCCGAGCGACAGCGAGACTCGAGCGTCGCGGCGCTCGCCCGGGCGACCGCGACGGTGTCGCAGCAAGCCGCCGTCACCCAGGACGTTCTCGACCTCAGCAATCAGCATCTCGCCGATCAGGCGCGTCAGGCTCCGCTGGCCCCCAGCGCCGGACGCTGGACACCGGCGGTGGGCATGTCCGCCGCGAACCGTGCTCTGGCGTGGTTGGGCACGCCGTACTCGTTCGCGGGCGGTAACGCCGCAGGACCCACGCTCGGGGTGGCTGTCGACGACGACTCACGTAACGACGGGCACATCGTCGGATTCGACTGCTCAGGTCTGTCCCTGTACGCGTGGGCGCCGTACTTGGCTATGGATCACTACGCGACGACGCAGTACGGCCAGGTCGGACATGTGCATCCCGCCGTTCCCGACCTGCTTGCGGGCGACATGGTCTTCTGGTCGGACAACGGTCAGGCGTCCGGCATCGGGCACGTCGCCATCTACCTCGGCGCCGGAGAGGTGATCCAAGCCCCGCACAGCGGCGACATCGTCAAGGTCACGCCGCTGACGCAAGTCGAACCTGGCTACTTCGGGGCCACCCGACCACTGACCTGACCGTGCCGTTCCGGGACACCGACGACACATAGGTACCGCGTATCCATAGCGAACTCCGGTCGTTGTCCTGGATACGGCGACTCTCGACGGTGTGAGCGACGTCGCCTCCCGGGAAAGGAAGGACTCCCCATGAAGGATCAGACTCGTCGCGGGTTCATGGCGACGGCGGCCATCGCCGGTGCCGGCGCGGCTGCGGCGGGCGTCGCCGGCGCCGCATCCGCAGGCGCGGCACCCCCACCGGCGAGTAAACCGGTTGCGGGAGCCAGCGGCGCGTTGGTCGCCTACGTGACGGACGTGCAGTCCGCAGCCGTGACCGTCATGGTCGAGGACCGGGAAGTGGTTATCCACGACCGGGAGATCGTCAACCGACTGACCCGCGCCATCTTCTGACCGTCATCCCCTCGCCGGCGGCGACCGCCGCCTGGCCATCCCGCTGTGCCTATGTCTGGAAAGGCTCGCCATGTCGTCGCATCGTGAGGCGCCGGAGATCTCGAAGGATCCGGTGGCCGACAACACCGACGTGTACGCGTTCGTCAGCCCCGACCGTCCTGACACGGTCACCCTGATCGCTAACTTCATCCCGCTGCAGCAGCCGAACGGCGGACCGAACTTTTATGAGTTCGGCGACGACGTGCTCTACGAGATCCACATCTCCAACCGGGGCAAGGCGCAAGCCGACATCACCTATCAGTTCCGGTTCACGACCCGCATCCGCAACCGCAACACGTTCCTGTACAACACCGGGCCGATCAAGAACATCACCGACCCGACGTGGAACCGGCCGCAGACCTACTCGGTCACGCGGGTCGAGCGCGGTCAGGGCGCGCGCACGCTCGCCACCGGCCTGACCGTGCCACCGGTCAACGTCGGGTTCCGCAGCACACCGAACTACGCCGGCCTGGCCGGGCAGGCCGTCCACCGCATCAACGGCGGACGCACGGTGTTCGCGGGTCAGCGCGCGGAGGGCTTCTACGTCGACCTGGGCAGCATCTTCGACCTCGGCGCGCTGCGCCCCTTCCAGCATCTGCATCTCATTCCGTCGGCCGACGCGGTCGGCGTCAACGGCACCCAAGCCCTCAACGTGCACACCATCGCCGTGCAGGTCCCCAAGAGCGACCTCACCCGCGGCCACCACACCCCGACCGACGTAACCGCCGCGGACTCGGTGATCGGGGTATATGCCAGCGCGAGCCGGCAGCACTCCCGCGTCCAGGACGAGCGGGGCTGGCACGGGCACGGCGACTTCCGGCAGGTGTCGCGGCTGGCCAACCCCTTGTTCAACGAAGTGATCGTGCCCATGGCCGAAAAGGACCGGTGGAACCACCTCGACCCGGCCGACGATGGCCAGTTCGCCAAGTACGTACTCCACCCCGAACTCGCACAGCTGCTGCCCGCCCTCTACCCCAACGTCTTCCCGCACCTGGCCGCCTACACGAAACCGCGCGCCGACCTGGCCGCGATCCTGTTGACCGGTATCCCGTCCGGCGTAGTGCCGGGCTTCCAAAACTTCACCGGCACCGTGCAAGCCGACTTAGTGCGCCTGAACCTTGCCGTTCGGCCCACTACCCACGAGCCCAGCCCGTTCGGGATCATCGGGGGAGACCTCGCGGGGTTCCCCAACGGCCGCCGGGTCTTCGACGACGTCGTCGCCATCGAACTGCGCGCGATCGCCGGCGCCACGATCCCTCTCGTTGACCCGTCCTTCACCCCCGACGGCGCGGCCGCCCTACTCACCGACGGGACGACGAACACCAACGCGCCGTATCTGGCGCAGTTCCCCTACCTTGGCACCCCGCTGGGCGGGTTCCAGTACCTGCCCGGCCCCGGCCTCGGTGAGCCCGCGGCATGACCCATACGCACCTCGGCGCCACAGCCGGCGTGGACCATGACCACGCCGGGCAGGGCCCGGTCCTGCTCGACATCGGGGACGACGTGGGCGCGTTGATCGTGTCGATGCCCGCCAACCTCGCCAGCGCCGAAGTCGAGCTCCGGCCACACGGCGACTCGGGGCGCGGCCCCGAACACCACCCGCACGTCGGCGTCGTCGCCCACCACATCTGCGATCGGGTCATCCACAGCGCCGTGTTCGCCGCCGTGCCGCAGGGCCGGTACGAGTTGTACCTCCGCCCCGACGGACCGGTTCAGCTGCACGCCACCGTTCGCGGAGGACACATCACCGAACTTCACTGGCCGGCCACCTAACGCCTGCACGCGTCGATGCCTGACCTGTAGCAGGCATAGCGCCGAGCACATGCCGCGACCTGTCCGCGGATCAGGCGTCCCGCCGGGCCGCGACGGGTCCATCGTGCCGGCCACACACCAATGTCGGTGCCGCGGCGGCCGCCCGACGCTGCGCGCTTCGCTGCGTGTTGCGTCCACATCGCCTGCCTGAGGAACCGAAGACCCGGTGTGCCATTGGACTAGCACGGTCTGGTGAGGCCTGACTGGCACCTCGTTTCGCTGCGGCGTCACCTGCCGCCGAGTCGATCGTTGTTGAGGAAAGATTGCGATAGACCCACGGTGTCGCGGTCCGCCTCGTTCGCTTCGTTCGCTAGGGGTACGCCATGGCTACATCGAGCACGATGCGCCGCGAGGTGCGCGGCCGCTCCCCGTTGACCCGGGTGCGGACGGCGTTGACCGGCCGGGAGTGGGCTCGGGTGACCGGCATGGTCGGTTTCATCGTGCTGCTGCACGTCGTCGGCTGGGGGACTCTGGTCGCGATCGTCTCGCCCCAGCATTTCAGCCTGGGCACGAAGACCCTCGGCATCGGCGTCGGGCTGACCGCGTACACCTTGGGTATGCGGCACGCCTTCGACGCCGACCATATTTCGGCTATCGACAACACGACCCGCAAGTTGATGAACGACGAGCAACGCCCGCTGTCGGTGGGGTTCTGGTTCTCTCTAGGGCATTCGACCATCGTGTTCGCGTTGGCGTTCCTGCTGTCCCTGGGCGTGAAAGCCCTGGTGGGGCCGGTCCAGGACGACTCCTCAACCTTGCGTCACTACACCAGCCTGATCGGCACCAGCGTGTCCGGCACCTTCCTGTACATCATCGCGATCCTCAACGTGATCATCCTCGTCGGCATTGTGCGGGTGTTCCGAGGGATGCGCGGCGGTCGTTACGACGAAGCCGCCTTCGAAGAGCAGTTGACCAGCCGCGGGCTGATGAACCGCCTGTTCGGTGGTCTGATGAAATCGATCACCAAGCCGTGGCAGATGTACCCGGTTGGGCTGCTGTTCGGGCTGGGCTTCGACACGGCTACCGAAGTCGCCCTATTGGTGTTGGCTGGCGGAGCGGCGGCCGGCGGACTGCCGTGGTACGCGATCCTGTGCCTGCCGCTCCTGTTCGCGGCTGGGATGAGCCTGCTGGACACCATCGATGGGTCATTCATGAACTTCGCCTACGGCTGGGCGTTCTCTCAGCCGGTTCGCAAGGTGTTCTACAACATCACCATCACCGGATTGTCGGTCGCCGTCGCGTTGATCATCGGTACCGTCGAACTGCTGTCCGTGATGTCGAGCCAACTTGATTGGACCGGCGGATTCTGGGACTGGCTCAGCGGCCTGGACCTCAACACTCTCGGCTTTGCCATCGTCGCCCTCTTCATCGCCACCTGGGCCGCCGCCCTCGCCATCTGGCACTGGGGCCACATCGAGGACAAGTGGAGCGCCGGCATGAAGCACGCCGACCCGGCCGCCGACTGATACGAAGTGCCCTGCTGTTAGGGGTGTCAGCGCACGTGCCAGCCAGGAAGCCGGCGCCGTGGGCCAGCGTGGCGGCACCGTACATGATGTCGGCTCTCGCCAGCGTGCGCAGCGGGTACAAAGCTTCGCTGGACAGCGGCACTCGACGCACGAACATCAACAATGCCGCGCCGCGGACCGCACCACCGCAAGTCCGACGCCCATCTGCACCACGAACCGGCCGCCGATCTGACCGAGGACCGCCGGTCCCCACCAGCTGCGATCAGCTCGTCGTAACGGCCGGGTACGCATGCCCGCTCAACGGTGATCAACAGGGCACATTGGCAGGAATTTGGCGGTACAGCTCCGTTGATCACCAAAGTGCAGTCGGTGGGTCGAAGGACACAGCGGGAGGTACTAGGTGGCCGCGGGCTCGGGGTCCCCGTGGTGGTGACGCTCGCCGGCAATCTCGTCCGCGGCCGAGACGCCGAGCGGCAGGTCGACAGTGGTACGCGGGCCGTGGAACCAGTGCTTGACCGACACGTGCCACGCGATCCACAGCAGCAGCAAGGCTCCTGGTACCACGAGGATCGTGTAGTTCACGTAGCGCCAACCGAACCCGTCGTTCCACGGCAGTCCCAGGTTGGACGTCGGCAGCAGCGCAATGATCGACGTGATGGCGATCTCCACGACGGCCACGACGCACATCCACTTGTACTTCGTGCCGAGCGTCCAGCCTCCAGGTTGGAAACGCGACCCGGCGCGCCACCGCAGGAAGATCGGCACGGCGAAGGCGACGTACAGCCCGACCACTCCGATGGACACGACCGCGAAGAACGCCACGGGTACCGGGGCGCCGTTGATGTTGACCTCGACCAGCGCGGGCAGGGTGAGGAGGATGGCGACGACTGCGGCGGCGATCACGCCGAAGACGGGAACGCGGTTGCGGTTGAGCCGTGACCAGTACTGGGCGCCGGGGACCGCGCGGTCGCGGCTGAACGCGTAGAGCATGCGGGTCGTGCTCGTCATGCAGGCCACCGTGCAGAAGAACTGACCCGCGGCCGAGATGAGTAGAACCGTGCCGGCCCAGCGCGAGGTGAGCGCCTGGCTGAAGATCACCGCGACGCCGCCACCGCCCTTGGTGACGCCGCCCTCGTCCTGCACCGCGAACAGGAACGCAAGTAGCAGGATCCAGCCGCCGATGGCGGAGTAGAAGATCGACCGCCAGATGCCCTTGGCCGCGGAATTGGCGGCACTACGGGTCTCTTCCGACAAGTGAGCCGAGGCGTCGTAACCGGTGATCGTGTACTGGGTGAGGATCGCCGACAGTGGCAGCACGTACAGGATGAATCCGGCTCCGTGCGTGTTACTGCCGAACAGTCCGGTGTTGTTCACGGTGTGCGTGAACACTGCCGCCGCGCTGGCGTGGTGGCTCGGCACGAACAGCAGGATGCCGACGACCGCGGCTGCGCCGAGCACGTGCCACCAGACCGAGATGTTGTTGAGTACGGCCAGCAGGTGGCTCGAGAAGATGTTGACCAGGGCGACGAGCACGAGCACGACGATGAAGATCAGGAACACTCGCTTGAGGCTGTATCCGTCGGCCCAGGACGTACTGAACGTGCCGAGCATGAGGTCGAAGAACGTCGCACAGCCGTACGCCACGGACGCGTCGATGGCCAAGAGTCCGATGAGGTTGAGCCAGCCGGTGTAGTAGCCGGCTTTCGGGCCGCCCAGCTTCGACGCCCACCAGTAGATGCCGCCCGAGGTCGGGAAGGCGGACACCAACTCGGACATGCACAGGCCGATGATCAGAATGAAGATCGACACGATCGGCCAGCCCCAGGCGATCGCGGCGGGACCACCGTTGTTCCAGCCGACGCCGAAGGTCGTGAAGCAGCCGGCCAGGATCGAAATGATCGAGAACGAGATCGCGAAGTTCGAGAAGCCGGACCACGAACGGTGCAGCTCCTGCTTGTAGCCGAGTTCGGCCAGTCGCTGTTCGTCCTCGTTCAGGAGCGTTGCTTCAGGCACGGGCTTCCCCTTCAGCTCGTCACATCGGTCAACAGTGCAGGTAGGTCCGGGCCGTCGAACTCTGCCACGGCCCGGTCGTACTTGGCCATGCCCCATGTCCAGAAGTCGAACTCGATGTCGCTCTGCGCGTCCTGGATGGACGCCCACAACGTCCACGCGTACTGCGCGGCCAGTCCCCAGAGCCGAGCCCGGGCGAGGTCGGCGTTCGTGACGCGTCCGTGGTAGCGGCCGACGATGGCCGGCAACGCGTCGACGGGCAACGCCGCTTCGCTCCACAGATTGCCGAGCTCGAACGCGGGATCGTTGTTGCCCGCATACTCGTAGTCGATGATCCACACCCGAGCGCCGTCGTCGATGAAGTTGCTAGCCAACAGATCGTTGTGGCACGAGACGCGAGCGACTGGACGCACGGCCAGCGCGCGAGCCACCTGCTCGGCCCGTTCGACGTAGTCGAGATACCGCGGCGGCAGCCGGAACCCTCGCGCTCGGACGAGCGTCAGGTAACGCCGTTGAATGGCGAACATGTCGAACTCGCCGCGAAAGCGCGGTGCCGCGTGTAACCGCCGCACTACCGTTACGACGCGGTCGAGCACGGCGGGTTCGCGCAGGTCGCGGGAGGTGAGGGTGCGGCCGTCCAGCCAGTCGATGACCAGCAGTCCAGGGCGATACGCGACGACGCGCGGACCGGCACCGACTCCAGCCGCGAGTTGTGCGTTCCGGTGCTCAGCGGCCCGGTCGATGCCCATCAGCGCGCTGCTCGCCGAGGCGACGCGCGCGACGTAATCCCCGTCGGGGGTCGTGACGCGGTAGTTGTGGTTGGTCAGGCCGCCCGGCAACGGGGACACCTGCTGCCGCCCAGCCAGCGCCGGCACGCCGGTCAACGCGGCCTCGAGCTCGTCGATGGCGTCACACGCGGCCGGCACGCTGCTCCCTCCCTCGCAGTCCACTGGGCGGATGTCGGGATGCTAGAGCCGCTCTGGTCAAACGGTCTAGCCCCCATGCCTTTAGTCGCCCGGTCGCGGCTCTCGCCGCGAACTCCCGCTCTCGCGGGAGGGGGGCGACTTGTCCCATGCCTTTAACATCGGAGGGTCGCAAACGGGGTGTCATCCGCCACCGAGGAGGCCGATGGCCGACGATCTGCCTGCCGCGTCGCGCGTGGTGGTGATCGGGGGAGGCGTAGGCGGCGCGAGCGTGGCCTACCACCTGGCGTTGCGCGGCGAGCGCGATGTCCTCGTGGTCGAACGTGACGAGCTGACCAGCGGATCGACGTTCCACTCCGCAGGCCTCGTCGGCCAATTGCGCGCCGACCCCACGCTAACGCGCATGAACATGTACTCGGTGGCGCTGTACCGCGAATTCGGCGCCGCGGTCGGCTGGACCGAGTGCGGCGGCCTACGGCTCGCGTCCAGCCCGGAGCGACTCGCCGAGATCCGTCGCCAGATCAGCTGGGCGCGCAGTGTCGGCTTGCCGCTCGAGGAGATCTCCGCGCGCGAGGCGCAGGACCTGTTCCCACTGATGTCGCCCGACGGAGTGCTCGGTGCCGCCTACCTGCCCACGGACGGCTATCTCGACCCGTCACAGCTGTGCTACGCGCTGGCCACCGCTGCTCGAGCGGCCGGCGTGCGTATCGCCGCGCACACCCGCGTCACTGCGATCGACGTCGAAGGCCAGCGAGTACGACGGGTCCGGACCGACCGCGGCGACGTCGAATGCGAGGTGGTCGTCGACTGCGCGGGCATGTACGCGGCCCACGTGGCCCGGCTGGTCGGCGTCCGCGTGCCGATCGTCCCCATGGCGCACCAGTACGTCGTCACTGAAGGGTTCCGGTCTACGCCCGACGCGCTGCCGACTCTGCGCGATCCGGACCACTTGGTCTACTTCCGCACCGAGGTGAACGGGCTCGTCATGGGCGGCTACGAACGCACGTCTGCACCGTGGCAGGTCTCGGCCACGTCCTACGACGACGTCCCCGCCGACTTCAACGGCCGCCTACTCGCCGAGGACTGGCCGCGCTTCGAGCAGATCGCCGAGAACGCGCAACGCCGGGTGCCGGCGCTCGCGGACGTGGGTGTCCGCCGGTTGATCAACGGCCCGGAGGCCTTCACGCCCGACAACGAGTTCTGTCTCGGCGAAACCGCCGTGGCCGGATTCTTCGTAGCGGCCGGCTTCTGCGCGCACGGAATCGCCGGGGCCGGAGGTGTCGGCCGGCTCATGGCGGATTGGATCCTGGACGGGCGTCCGGACGCCGACGTCTGGCACATGGACGTCAATCGCTTCGGCACGGTGTACCAGTCACCGGCGTACACGCTGGCGCGCACGGTCGAAAGCTACGAGACCTACTACGACATCCGCTATCCGGGCGACGAACGGCAGGCGGGACGTCCGCTGCGGCGGTCGCCGGTGTACGGCTGGCATGCCGCGCACGGCGCGGTGTTCGGCGAGAAGGCGGCGTGGGAGCGCGTCAACTACTACGTCACGAACGCCAATGCGGGCGACGCCACGACTCGTCCGCACGGCTGGGCCGGACGCAACTGGTCGCCTGCGGTCGAGACCGAGCACCGTGCGACCCGCGAACGGGCCGCGATCTTCGACGAGTCGTCGTTCGCCAAGATCGCGGTGACCGGCGCCGACGCGGCCGCGTTCCTGGATTGGGTGTGCGACAACCGAGTGGCGCGCCGGGTCGGCACCGTCACCTACGCTCAGGCGCTCAACGACCGTGGTGGGATCGAGGCCGACTTCACGGTCACCCGGGTCGCCGACGACGAGTTCTTCATCGTCACCGGTACCGCGTTCGGATCTCACGATCTGGCCTGGTTGCGGCGTCAGGCCCGACGGATCGACGCCGGCGTACGCCTCACCGACGTCACCGGGCAATGGGTCTGTTACGCCGTGTGGGGGCCGCAGGCCCGTGACGTCCTGGCTCCACTGACTCCTGCCGACCTGTCGGACGACGCCTTCCCGTTCATGACCGCGCAGGCGCTCACGATCGGGGCCGTGCCCGTGCAGGCGCTACGCGTGACCTACGTCGGCGAGCTCGGCTGGGAGCTGTACGCGCCGCCCGACTACGGCGCCGCGCTGTGGCAGACCGTGTGGTCGGCCGGTGAACGCGTGGGGCTGTGCGCGGGCGGCTACCGGGCGATAGAGAGCCTCCGGCTGGAGAAGGGCTACCGGGTGTGGAGCACCGACGTCACGCCCGAGACCACGCCCTACGAGGCCAAGCTGGGGTTCTGCGTCAAGCTCGACAAGCCCGGTGGCTTCGCCGGCCGGGACGCGCTCACCCGGGACGTGTCGCGCCGGCTCGCGTGTCTCGTGCTCGACGATCCGCGCCAGGTGGTGCTCGGCGGCGAACCGATCCGAGTCGGCCGCGATATCGCCGGCCGGGTGACCTCCGGCGGCTTCGGGTACACGCTGCGCGCGTCCATCGCCTACGGCTATCTGCCCGTCGAGTGCACGACACCGGGCACCCGCGTGGAGGTCGACCTGTTCGGCATGTGGATCGCGGCGACGGTCAGCGCCGAGCCGCTCTACGACCCGCGGGGTACCCGGGTGCGGATGTGACGCGTTACAGGGTGATCCAGTCGGTCAGCACGGCCTCGCCGTCGGCGGGCTGGCAGTAGAGCCGGAACCGGCCCTGCGGCAGCGGGGTCACCGTGAAGTACCCGACATCGTCGACGTCGACCGTGGTCGGATCGCCCCGCAGTGGACGGACCTCGATCTGCCCTGAGGTGGCCGGCACCAGCTGGCCGTGCAGTACGTCGTCGATGATCTCGAGCTCGATGGTGACGTGCTGGGCGTCGAAGGTCAGCGAGCGCAGCGAGGCCGGTTCGGCTCGTGTGCCGGCCGCGGCCAGCGCGTCCTGCGCGGAGTCGTACACCAGCGCAGCCAGCTCGGCGTCGATGTTGTGCCAAGTGAACACCGCCTTGGCCGCCCCGACGAAGCTCTCGGGGACGGGCGTGAGGGCCGTCGCCACCGCAGCGGCGAACGTGTCGTCGTCGCTCCACCAGTTCTCGGTCACGTCACAGACCCATTCCCGCCGCGGGGGAGCGGCTGTCGATGAACGCGGCCAGCAAGGGACTGCGCCGCAGTTTGTCCAGGCAGCGGGCGCGGTTCGGCCCGATCGCTCCGACCGGCATGTGCAGGGATGTGCTGATCTCCGTGTACGCCGGCGGCGGATCCTTCATCAACAGCGCCAGCAATTGTTGGCAGCGCGGTTGCAACTGCGCGAACGCGGCCCGGATCACCGAGTCCCGCTCGTCCGCCAGTAGCCACTGGTCGACCTGCGTGGATTCCTCGTCGGCCGCAACCTGGGCGTCCGGCTCGATCTGTTCGCGCTCGTGATCCCACGCTGCCCGCTGCGCGCGAATGCATTCACGACGGGTGGTCGTGGCGATCCAGCCCGGCAACGCCGCCGGCTCGCGCAGCTTGTCCAGGTGCTCGACCAGTCGTAGCCAGACGTTCTGACCGACGTCGTGCGCGTCGGTGTCTGCGAGCCGAAACCGCCGGCAGATGCCCCACACGAGAGGAGCGAACCGTTCGACGATCTCGTCCCACGCGGCTTGCTCACCACCCTGCGCCCGGCGGACGAGGGTGATGACGGTCGGGTCGTCGTGCATCGGTGTCACGCGTGGTGGTGGTAGCGGCGGACGGGCGTGGCCTCGTGCGGCTGCGCCAGCATGCGCTCGAGCGCCTTGTGGGGGTCGCGCTTGCCGGTCATGTGCCGGGCGATCTCGCCGGTGACCGTGGCCGCCGCGAACGACGTGCCGCGCCACCGGGCGTAGCCGGGAAACTCCTCAATCTCCGCGGGGTCGCGCTCGGTGCGCGGCGCCAACTCGACCTTGCCGTCGAGGTACTGGCTGACCACGTGCACGCCGGGCGCGGTCACGTCGACCCACGGCGCGCGTGGGCTGAACGTGGCGAGCCGGTTGTCCTCGTCACGAGCGCCGACCGCGATGACGTTCTCCATCGCTGCGGGCCAGAACGGGCGCGGGTGACGCGGTTGGCGATGGTTGCCGGCCGCGGCAACGACCAGCGTGCGAGCGCTCAACAGGTCGACGGCGCGCTGCAGCAGCAGCGGCGGCTCGTTGTCGACCGTGTAGCACCCGAGGGAGAGGTTGACGACGTCGACTTCGCCGTCGGCGCAGTCGGCCATCGCGGTGGCCACCTCCCACGCCGTCGCCACCGCATGCAGGTCCAGCGTCGGTCGCACGGTGATCCGCGCCCCCGGTGCCGCGTCCTGCACCAGGCCGAGGATGAAGACGGCGTGGCCACCGCCCATCGGCATCGGCTCGCGCTTGGCCGGCTGCTTGCCGACGTAGTCGACGTGGCCGGCCACGGCCGTACCGCGGTAGATCGGACCGTCCAGGATCGCGATCTTCGCGTCGTGGCCACGATCGCCGCGCGGACGACGGGGTGCGTGGTCGGCGAGTTCGGGTAGGCCGCCGCCGCCTCCGGCGAGGTAGCCGCCGCCACCGGCCAGGTAGCCGCCGCCACCCGCGAGGTAGCCGCCGCCTCCGGCCAGGTAGCCACCCCCGCCGGCGAGATAACCGCCGCCTCCGGCTAGATAGCCACCGCCGCCGGCGAGGTAGCCACCGCCTCCGGCCAGGTAACCACCTTCACCTGCGATGCCGCTGACCACTCGGTTCTTGCCCATGGTGGGCATCCAGCCGCGGTACTTGTACCGACACGACTCGCGCACCATGGCCAGCGCCTCGGTGACCCCGAAGCTCGACACCGCGGCCACACCTTCGGCCGACGTGACGACGGGATCAGGCCGGAACTTCAGCTCGATCATGCCGAGGCCCAGGCGGTCGCTGTGGTGTCGCATGTGAGGCGGCGCGGCAAGCAACTCCATCTCGACGAGCCGTCCGAGCTCGTCGAGGACCAGGTCGGAGTGGGACAGCGCGACGACGATGTCGTCGGTGTGCTCGAGTGCGAGTCGAGTCGTCTCGGCCATGCCCGTCTCCTGGTCAAGTGTCGCGATTTATCCCTCCGGCATGGGCAAGGAGGAGGCGTCGGCGCGCCTGATACAGGAGAATGCCTGTGAACGACCTGCAGGGGAAGGGCCGTACGTGACGACGTCCGTGGAGCAGCAGGCGCGTGACGCCCTGACCCTTGTGGACGCCGACCCGCGTCGCGCCCTCAAGCTGGCCACCGCATTACAGGTGCCGACGTCGGACGCTGTCGTGCATTCGATCGCCGCGCGGGTGCAGGGCTTAGCGTTGTTCCAATTGGACGACGTCGAAGCTGCCTTGGGCGCGGCCCGAGAGGCGGTCCGGTGGGGTCACCGCGCCGGCTCGCCGACGGTCGAGGCCGAGGCCAGGATGAGCCTCGCCTACCTGCTGAGCTGGCGCGGCCGATCAGCGGAGGCGGTCCGCGTGATCGGGCGAGCGGTCGATGTCCTCGACGGTCTGGAGCTCGCCCGCGCGCTCGCGTTACGTGGCGTCGTACGGCACCAGCAAGGGCGCATCGCGGTGGCGGTGCCGGACTACAGCGCGGCGATCGCGGTGCTGCGCGAAGCGGACGACCCGGTGTGGCTCGGCAAGGTGCTGATGAACCGGGGTAACGCCCACGCGCACCTGCTGAGCTTCGGCGCCGCCGACGCCGACCTGCAGGAGGCGCGCGAGCTGTTCGAGAAGTCCGACGCGGCGCTTTCCCAAGGTCATGTCGACCACAACCTGGGCTACCTCGAAGTGCTGCGCGGCGACATCCCGGCCGCCCTCGAGTACTTCGACCGGGCCGGGGCCCGCTTCGTCGAGCTCGGCGCTCAGCTCGGACCGTTACTGCGCGACCGGGCAGAGCTCTTGCTCTCGGCGCGACTCATTGCCGAGGCGTCCGAGGTCGCCGAACGTGCCGTCGCGGCGTGTCTGACCGAGGGACGCGGCGCGATCCTGCCGGAAGCGCGCTTGATCCTGGCGCGTACGCGGCAGTTGCAGGGCAATCTGGACGGTGCCCTCGGCCAGGCTCGGTCGGCCGCCCGGGAGCTGGACCGCCAGGGTCAACGCCAGCTGGCGGCCCTCGCACGCCTGATCGTGATCACGCTGCGCCTGGTCGGCACCGGACGCGCGCCGGATACCGGCCACCTCGAGCAGACCATCGCCGCCGCCTCCGGGCTGTGGCCCCACGTCGCGCTCGAGGCCCGCATCCAAGCCGGTGAGGCGGCCCTGACGCGTCGTCGGCCGGCGGACGCCGAACGGTTCCTGCGCGCGGCCGCCCGCAGCCGGACGAACGGCACGGCGACGGTCCGCGCTCGAGCGTGGTACGCCACGGCCGTGCTGCACCGCGCGCACGACGACGACGCCGGCGCGCGGCGGGCGGTCCGGCGCGGGCTACGCATCCTCGACGACTACGCCGCCGTGCTCGGCGCGACCGACATCAGGGCTCACGTAGCGACGCACCGCAACGAATTGAGCGTCCTCGGCGCGCGCATCGCGATCGAGCACGGCTCGGCCCGAGATGTGCTGGCGTGGGCGGAGCTGGGCCGCGCCAGCCACCTGGCCCGGCCTCCCGGACGGCCGCCCGACGATCCTGAACTCGCCGAACGGCTCGTCGAACTGCGGTCGGTAATCCGCGAGGTCGAGGACCGGCGCGCCCAGGGTGAAGCCAGCCCGACTCTGCTGGCCCGGCAGGCCAACCTCGAGCGCGTCGTCCGCGATCGGTATCGCCGGCGGCGGGTCGCGGGCGGCAAGTCGGCGGCCTTGATCACGGTTTCCGGTTTGCGCGCTGCCCTGGGCGATGTGGCACTGATCGAGTACGTCGCCCTGGACGACACCCTGTACGCGGTGACGCTCGTGGACGGTCGCACCCGCCTGCACGTACTCGGCGCCGTGTCGCGCGTGACGTCGCTCGCCGAACGGTTGCCGTTCGCGCTGCATCGCCTCGCCCGTCGACGAGCCCGTCCGGCCGAGCTGACGGCCGCGAGGCGGCTGCTCGAAGCGGCGGCACGCGAACTGGATCAGCTGATGATCTGCCCACTCACCGAGCTGGGCGACCGGTCCTTGGTGATCGTCCCGACCGGACGCCTGCAGTGGCTCCCGTGGTCGACGTTGCCCTCGTGTGCGGGACGTCCGGTGACGGTAAGCCCGTCGGCGACGTTGTGGCACGCCGCTCGGTCGCGGGCGCCCGGCACGGATCGGATCGTCGTCGCCGCCGGCCCCGACCTGCCGGCGGCGGTCGAGGAAGCCCGCGACGTGGCCAGATGGCACGACGCCACGGCGTTGACCGACGGGGCCGCCACGGTGGGACGGGTCCTGCAGGCCATGGACGGCGCCGCGCTCGTTCACCTCGCGGCGCACGGGCGGGTCCGAGCCGACAACCCGCAGTTCGACGCGATCCGGCTGAGCGACGGGCCGCTGATGATCTACGACCTCGAGCGGTTGCCCCGCGCCGCGCACACGGTAGTCGTGGCCGCCTGCGACTCCGGTCGTCCTGTGGTGCCGTCGGGCGACGAGCTGCTGGGGCTGACGGCCACGTTGCTGGCCCAGGGGAGTGCACAACTGGTGGCGTCGGTGCTCCCAATCCTCGACGTCGAGACCCGTCCCCTGATGAATGCGCTGCACGAGAGGTTGGGTCGCGGCGAGGCGCCCGCGGCCGCGCTGGCGGCCGCCCAGGTCGAGACGGCGGCCACCGGGCCGGCCGGGATCGCGACGGCCGCCGGGTTCCTGTGCTTCGGCGCCGGCTTCGCCCCGCCGCTCCTTCGCGATCGAGCCTCATGACGCGCGCCGCACGCTTCGCCTGAGTCCGCTGGGTCAACACCGTTGGCGGACTAACGGCCGTTACCGTGGACCGGTGCGACTGACCGGGTTGGGCCACGCCAGCGTCCTGATCGAGACCGCCCACGGCAGCATCCTCACCGACCCCTGGGTCAACCCCGCGTACTTCGGCTCGTGGTTCCCGTTTCCGGATAACTCACAGTTGGACTGGGACGCCTACGGCCGCGCCGACTACCTGTTCGTCAGCCACCTTCATCATGATCACTTCGACCCCGAACACCTGCGCCGCTACGTCGATAAGGACATCACGGTCCTCCAGCCCGACAACCCGCCGTCCGACCTCGAGGACGCCCTGCGCGACCTGGGGTTTCACCGTTTCGTAGCGCCGAAGTCGGAGGAGATCGTCGAGGTCGACGGGCTGCACATCATGATCCAGTCGCTGGTCTCCCCGACCGACGGTCCGATCGGCGACTCGTCCCTGTGGGTGTACGACGGACAACAGCGGCTGCTCAACCAGAACGACGCTCGCCCGTCCTCGTTGAACGTCTTCACCGCACTCGGCCCGATCGACTCCTACCTCGTGCAGTTCTCCGGCGCCATCTGGTTCCCGATGGTGTACGAGCTACCGAAGCGGGCCAAGCAGGCGCTCGGGGCCCAGAAGCGCGAACGGCAGTTCGACCGCACGCTGCGCTACATCGAGGAGTGCGGGGCGCGCTTCGTCTTCCCGACAGCGGGTCCCCCGTGCTTCCTGGACGAGGAACTGTGGGGGTTCAACGACATCTTCGGCGACGAGTCGAACATCTTCCCGGACCAGTCGGTATACCTCTCCTGGCTGGCCGGGCATGGACACCACGAAGGCCGGCTCCTGCTGCCCGGTACGGTCGCCGCGGTCGAGCAGGAGTGCCTGGTCACGCATCCCTTCGATCCCGCTCGGGTGTTCGCGGACAAGACGGCCTATCTGCGGGGGTACCAGGGACGCCAGCAGCCCGCGGTCGAGGCCGAGAAGGCCACGTGGGCGCGTCCCGAGATCGATCTGCTGGCCGAGCTCGGCAAGTGGTTCACGCCGTTGCTCGAAGAAGCGGATCATGTGGCGGCCGGCATCGACGGTGGCGTGCGATTCACCGCCGAGGACGCCACGCGGGGTGACGTCGACATACTCATCGACTTCGTGGCCCGCGAGGTCCGTGAATACACGGACGAAAACGTCCGCTACCGCTTCCGTACGCGGCGCGCCTACCTCGAGAAGCTGGTCGCCGAGCACGAGATCGACTGGGTGAACTCGCTGTTCCTCTCCTGCCGGTTCTCTGCCCAACGCGTCGGCCCGTACAACGAGTTCGTCTACGTGTTCTTCAAGTGCCTGTCCGAGGAACGGCTCAACTATGCGGAGGGCTGGTTCACCGAGCAGAACGCCGCCGAGGCCGCTGAGTCGATAACGATCGACGGTTGGGACGTGCAGCGACGTTGCCCGCATCTGAAGGCGGACCTGTCGCGGTTCGGCTCCGTGGAAGGTGACGTGCTGACCTGCCAGATGCACGGGTGGAAGTGGCGGCTCACCGACGGCAAGTGTCTGACCTCCGTCGGGCACGATATTCGCAGCGCTCTGGCGTCCTGACGGGTCAGCCTGTAGAGGTTCGTGCGCGGCCGCCGTGCACAACACCCCGGCGTTCTGCCGAAGGTCCTCGAGTGGGGCCGGAGGGAGTCGAACCCTCACTGAAACGGACCTAAACCGTTCGCCTCTGCCTTTGGGCTACGGCCCCCGCTCCTCGGCCACCCTACGTGGGCGTGTCTCCCGCGGGACCGGGTGACGCCTCACCTGATCGAGTGACGGACACCTGATCGTGTGACGCCGCATCTGATCGAGTGACGGAGACCTGATCGAGTGACCGAGCAGCGGGCTGAGTGACGGCACAGGGTCCGTCACTCGGCATATCGATCCGTCACTCGCCGTTGCGGGGCCGGGTCTGCGGACGACAATGCTGGTCCGTGACACCTCGAAGGATGATCCAGTGAGCACGCCCAACCGGTGGACCCGGGCCACGGTCTTTCCCGATATGTGGGTCGACCCGGCCGACGACCCGCGCAACAGCAACGGCGTCAGCCCGGACGGCGAACTGGCGACGCTCGAGGACTACGTGACGAGCTACCGAATGACCCTGCGAATGAAGTGTGAGGGTCTGGACGCGGAGCAGCTGGCCCGTCGATCGGTGCCGCCGTCGACGATGTCGCTGCTCGGCCTGCTCCGCCACCTCGCCGAGGCGGAACGGGACTGGCGCAACTGGATCGGCGACGACGCACCGTTGCCGCGCCTGTACGGCGGCTCTGACTTCGACGGTGCCGTGGCCGAACAGGCTTCGGTCGATACCGCCTACGCGGTGCTCGCCGCCGAGCAGGCCGCGACCGACGCCGCGCTGGCGCGGCACCCCGACCTCGGTGAGCGTCTACCGGAGGACGGGATCGCCGTCCGGGAGCTGATGGTGCACCGGATCGAGGAGTACGCCCGGCACTGCGGACACGCCGACCTGCTCCGCGAGTGCATCGACGGTCGAGTCGGGCAATGACCGTCGACCTCCGGCTGCCCGATCGTCGGCGGCCTCGTGGGTCAGACGCCCAGGTCCTTGCGCAGCTTCGCGACGTGACCCGACGCGCGGACGTTGTAGAGGGCTTCGTCGATCTTGCCCTGCTGGTCCACCACGAAGGTCGAGCGGATGACGCCGGTCACGGTTTTGCCGTACATCGACTTCTCGCCCCACGTCCCGTACGCCTCGAGGGTGTCGTGTGACGGGTCGGAGAGCAGCGGGAAGGTGAGCTTCTCGGCGTCGCGGAAGGACGCGAGCTTCACCGGCTTGTCGGGCGATACGCCGAGGACGTCGATGCCGGCGTCGTTGAGGTCGCTGAGGTTGTCCCGGAAATCGCACGCCTGCGTCGTGCAGCCCGGCGTGGACGCGGCCGGGTAGAAGTAGACGACGACCTTGCGCCCGCGGTAGTCGTGCAGCGATACCTCGCGACCGTCGGCGTCGGGAAGCGTGAAGTCCGGCGCGGTATCGCCGGTCGCGAGTCGTGGCATGAGACGACCATAGGTGATGTCCTCGTCACCGCATTAGGCTGCGCGCGACGACGCCGCTGCTCGGGCGCCGACGCCATGGCGATGGCTCGACGAGCTACGGCCGACCAGAGAGGCGAACGGGTGGCGGACGGGACGGCAGGAACCTCGGGCACGGCACGGACCCCGGAGGACGTCCAGCGCGAGATCGAGCAGGCACGGGCGTCGCTCGCCTCGACGGTCGACCAGCTCGCCGAGCGGACGAGCCCGAAACGGCTGGCGGACGAGGCGAAGACGACTGCGCTGCACTGGGCGCAATCCCCGCGAGGCAAAGCGATTCTCGGTGGGGCGGCCGCGGCCGTGGCGTTGTTGGTGCTGTTGCGGGTACGCGCCGCTCGCCGTCACGACGACTGACGTCGGGTCGTCCCTTCTCGCGCGAGCGCGAGTTCGCGGCGAGAGCCGCGGCCGGGCGACCCAAGAAGACACGGTCTAGCGCCCGAACCGCAGACGATCGCCGGGACGCAGCTGCGCGATCTGATCGAGGTCGACGGACCGCACGACGGCGATCACCGGGTAGCCCCCGGTCACCGGAGCGTCCGGACCGAGCACGATCGGGCGGCCGTCCGGCGGCACCTGCAACGCACCAGGCAGGGTCGGCTCACTCGGCAGTTCGGACCGGTCCCGTCGGCGCAGGAGTGGTCCGTCCAGGCGGACGCCGACCCGGTCGGAGTCCGGCCGGACCGTCCACGCTGCCCCGAGCAGGGTGGACAGAGCGTGTTCGACGAACCACTCGGCACGCGGGCCGGCCGCGAGGCGGACCCCCGCGACCGGAGACGGGACGGCCACCTCACCACTGACCGGGCCGGTGACGTCGGACCCGACCGGCAGGACGGCGCCGGCGCGGACGGCGGGCGGTCCGAGCGAGCTGAGGGTGTCCGTGCTACGCGAGCCGAGCACGGGCGCGACGTCGATACCGCCGCGCACCGAGAGGTAGGTACGCAGGCCGGTCTCAGGCGTGACGAGCCGGAGCAGGTGACCCGCGGCGACGCTCACGGCAACGTCGGGGTCGCCGCCCGGGCATGGCGCGCCCGTTAGCGCGATGCTGGCCGCCCGGTCGAAACGGGCGACCAGGCCACCCAGGGTGATCTCCAGGGCCGCCGCCCCCGGCGCGTTGCCGACGAGGCGGTTGGCGCGAGCCAGCGCGCCACGATCGGCAGCGCCCGAGCGGCTCACGCCAAGGTGCGCGTAGCCCGGTCGACCGAGGTCTTGCACGGTGGTCAGCGGCCGGCAGGCGACGATCTCGATCACGTCGGGGCGAACCGCACCTGGGTCCCGGGACTGAGTACCGCCGGCGGCGTGCGGTCGAGGTCCCAGAGCACGGCGGCGCTATGCCCGATGAGCCGCCAGCCACCGGGGGAGCGGTGCGGATACACCCCGGTGTACTCGTCCGCGATGCCCACGGCGCCCGCCGGCACGCGTTCGCGGGGAGTGGCCAGGCGCGGTAGGTGCAGGCGGGGATCGAGGCCGCGCAGGTAGGCGAAACCGGGTGCGAAGCCGCAGAAGGCGACGGTATAGGTCGGCGCCGCATGCCATGCGGCAACGTCGTCGCACGAGGCACCAACCTGGGCGGCTACGTCGGCCAGGTCGGCCCCGTCATAACGCACCGGCAGCTCGATGAGGTCTGCGGGAACCGTGCCGCGGGCAACTGGGCGCGCCGGTCCGGCGAGCACCGCTCGCAGCGCGGCCGGGTCCCATCTGGCGGCATCGACGTGGACGAGCAGCGTGCGGGCGCCCGGCACCACCTCGCCGACGCCGTCCAGGTCGGCGCCGAGCAGCACCTCGCGCAGCGCGTGGGGCTCGGGGTCCGTCGCGACGAGATCCACGAGTAGGGCGTCGTCGCCGTAGGGCCGGACGTTCACGCGAACGGTTCCACCGACACGCCAGCGTCGGCCAGCGCCCGGCGGATCTGCCTGGCCAGTGCCGCCGCACCTGGCGTGTCGCCGTGTACGCACAACGACTGCGCCTCGACGTCCACCACCGTGCCGTCCACCGCGACGACCGTGCTGTCACGCGCGAGCCGCACACTGCGCTCGACGACCGACGCCTCGTCGGTGATCAGTGCGGCGGGGTCCGAACGGGGCACGAGACGCCGGGTCCGCGTATACGCGCGGTCGGCGAACGCTTCGACCACGAACGGCACACCGGTCCGGGCAGCGGCGTCCGCCAGCGCAGACGCGGGTGGCCCGAGCACGGGCAGGCCGAGCGTGCCGGCGGCGTCGATCACCGCTGTCGCCTGACCGGGGTCGTCCGCGGCCGTGTTGTACAGCGCCCCGTGCGGCTTCAGGTAGCGGACCGCGCCACCACCGGCGCGCGCACACGCGTTCAGGGCGCCGACCTGGTAGAGCACATCGGCGCGGAGATCGTCGGGCGCCACGTCCAGTCGTCGGCGACCGAAGCCCACGAGGTCGGGATAGCCGACCTGGGCACCGATGGCCACCCCGCGCGTCACCGCGAGCCCGCACACCCGAACCATGGTGGTCGGATCGCCGCCGTGAAAGCCGCAAGCCACGTTGGCGCTCGACACCACGTCCAACAACGCCTCGTCGTCGCCGAGCCGCCACACGCCGAATCCCTCGCCGAGGTCGGCGTTGAGGTCGATCGGCACAGCACGTGAGCTTAGGGCTGACGGGCCTACCATTTCGGCCATGCGTCCGCGTATCGGCCTGACGATGTACCGCGAGGCCGCCCGGTGGGGAGCATGGACGAACCGGCACGCCGACCTGCTGCCCGTCGCGTATACCGAGGCCGTGCGGGACGCCGGCGGCGTTCCTCTGCTCCTGCCACCCGGCGGCTCGGAGGAGGAGGCGCACACCGCGCTCGACGGCGTGCACGGCCTGCTGCTCGCCGGCGGCGCGGACGTCGAGCCGTCCCGGTACGGCGCCACCCCGCATCCCCAGACCGGACCGGTGCATCCCGAACGCGACGCGTGGGAGCTGGCTCTGGTCGACGCCGCCCTCGCCCGGGACGTCCCGGTGTTGGCGATCTGCCGAGGTGCGCAACTGCTCAACGTCGCGCGCGGCGGCACGCTTATCCAGTACCTGCCGGACGTGGTCGGGCACACCGCGCACCGGGCCGACCTCGGTGTGCACGGGCGCGAAACGGTCGACGTGCAACCGCACACGCGCCTGGCCGAGCTCATCGGTCCCCGTATCGAGGTAGCCGCCTACCACCGCCAGGCCGTCGACCGCCTGGGACGTGGGCTGGTGGTTTCCGGACGGGCGGGAGACGGCACCGTCGAGGCCATTGAGCTGCCCGGCGCGGCGTGGGTGGTCGGTGTGCAGTGGCACCCCGAGATCGCCGGAAGCGGTCACCTCTTCGACGGGTTCGTCGCCGCATGCCGGTCCTCTGTCGCGATCGCCTGACGGAGGTGACCGGCACGGTCGAGGAGCTGTGGGCGCGTTCGGTGTTCTGTCCCGTGCCCGTACGGAACGCCTTCGAGGTGACCGTCGAGCGATTGGCGCAGGGGATCCGCCTCGGCGTCCTTATCGAGGGCGACCGCCTGCCGCCCGAGCGCGAACTCGCTGCCACCTTCGGGGTCAGCCGGGTAACCCTGCGCGAGGCGATCAAGGCGTTGCGCAGCGTCGGCCTCGTCGACTCGCGCCGCGGACGGGGCGGCGGCACCTTCGTGGTCGCACCGCGCGTCGGGCGGCCACGTCGGGTCGAGCACATCGGCCGGGCTATGCGCGGCGCCGGCGACGACGCCCTCGACACCCGGCGGGTCGTCGAACCCGGCGCCGCCGCGCTCGCCGCCACCCGCACATTGACCGCGGCCGACCGGGCGACGCTGCACCGCTGCCTGGCGGCCGCCGAAGGGGCTGACCCGGCGCGTCGACGGCTAACCGATTCGCGACTGCACATGGCGATCGCGGCCGCGGCGGGCAGTTCCACGTTGGCCGCCGCCGTCGCCGACGTGCAGCTGCGTCTGGACGAATTGCTGCGGGCGATCCCCGTCATCCCGGTCAACATCGCGCACTCCGATCGGCAGCACGCGGCCGTCGTCGACGCGGTGTTGGCCGGTGAACCGGAGCGTGCCCGGACGACGATGGAGGAGCACGTCGACGCCACGGCCGCCCTGCTCCGAGGGCTACTCGACTGACCCGCCCCACGAAGGTACGTCCGTGATACCTTCTGCCGATCGCAAGGGAGACGCCATGACCGGCCCGTCGCTGTCCGTCGAGGGCTTGCGTGTCGCCGTCGAGGACGGCTCGATCGACACCGTCGTCCTCGCCATCGTGGACATGCAGGGACGCCTACAGGGCAAGCGGTTCGACGCGCATCACTTCGTCGACGAGGTGATCGCACACGGCACCGAGGGATGCAACTACCTGCTCGCGGTCGACGTAGACATGAACACCGTCGACGGCTACGCGATCTCCAGCTGGGACCGGGGCTACGGCGACTTCGAGATGACGCCGGACTTCGCCACGCTGCGCCGGATTCCGTGGCAGCCCGGCACCGCGCTGGTCCTCGCCGATGTCCGCTGGCTCGACGGCGCGCCCGTGATCGAGTCACCGAGGCAGATCCTGCAGCGGCAACTCGAGCGGCTGGCCGAACGCGGCTGGCAGGCCATGGTCGGCACCGAGCTCGAGTTCATCGTGTTCGCCGACAGCTACGAGCATGCTCGCGCCGCCCACTACGTCGGCCTGACCGGAGCCAACCAGTACAACGTCGACTACTCGGTGCTCGGCACGTCGCGCGTCGAGCCGCTGTTGCGGGCGATCCGGCTCGGCATGCGTGGGGCCGGTCTGCAGGTTGAGTCGGCCAAGGGCGAATGCAACCTCGGGCAGCACGAGATCGCCTTCCGCTACGCCGATGCGCTCACCACCTGCGACAACCACTCGGTCTACAAGACGGGTGCAAAGGAAATCGCCGCGCAGCACGGGTCGTCCTTGACGTTCATGGCCAAGTACAACGAGCTCGAAGGGAACTCCTGCCACATTCACCTATCGCTGCGCACGTCGGACGGCGAGCCCGTGTTCGCCGGCGATCGGCCGCACGGCATGTCGAAGGACTTCGAACACTTCCTGGCCGGTCAGTTGGCCGCGTTGCGCGACTTGACGGTGCTCTTCGCGCCCAACGTCAACTCCTACAAGAGGTATCAACCGGGTTCTTTTGCGCCTACGGCCGTCAAGTGGGGTCTGGACAACCGGACGTGCGCACTACGTATCGTCGGGCACGGCCAGAGCCTGCGTTTCGAGAACCGGGTGCCCGGCGGCGATGTGAACCCGTATCTGGCGGTGGCCGGCCTGATCGCCGCCGGCCTGCACGGCCTCGAGAACGCGTTGCCGTTGGAGGACGCGTTTGCCGGTAACGCCTATGACGCAGACTCGGAGCACGTGCCGACGACCTTGGCGGAAGCGGCTGGACTGTGGCGCGCGAGCCGCATCGCGCGCGAGGCGTTCGGCGACGCCGTCGTCGAACACTACGCCAACTATGCGCGCGTCGAGTTGGCCGCCTTCGACGCGGCGGTCACCGATTGGGAACGCATGCGCGGCTTCGAGCGGCTATGAGTGAGCACCGCAGCGCCGCAGGCGTGAGAAGCGAAGCAAGGGCGATGAGCGCTTGCGCGAAGAGCGGTGATCTGTCGTGACAAGCGCCCTCATCAACCCGGCGACCGAACAGGTCGTGGCCACGGTCGAGGCCTGCGACGTCGAGCAGACCGACGCCGCGATCGACCGTGCCCGGCGAGCCTTTCCGGGTTGGCGCGCCGTTTCTCCGGGCGATCGAGCGCGACTGCTCCGGCGCTTCGCCGAGGCCGTCGACGCCGACCGCGAGCAGCTCGCCCGGCTCGAGGTGGCCAACGCCGGTCACACGATCTCGAACGCGCGCTCGGAGGCCGGCAACGCCCGCGACGTCATTTCTTATTACGCCGGAAGCCCGGAGCGCCTGTCCGGCCAGCAGATTCCGGTGGCCGGAGGGGTCGACGTCACATTCCACGAGCCGCTCGGCGTAGTCGGGATCATCGTGCCGTGGAACTTCCCCATGCCGATCGCGTCGTGGGGCTTCGCGCCGGCCCTCGCCGCCGGTAACTGCGTCCTGATCAAGCCGGCGGAGCTGACCCCGCTCACCGCGTTGCGACTGGCCGAGCTCGCCCGGGACGCCGGGCTGCCGGCCAACGTCCTGCAGGTCGTTCCCGGCCCTGGGTCCGTGGTCGGCCAGCGTCTGGTCGACCACCCGGACGTCGCCAAGATTGTCTTCACGGGGTCGACGGACGTCGGCCGGCAGATCATGGCGCGCGCCGCCCAGCACCTGAAGCGGATCACGCTCGAGCTCGGCGGCAAGAGCGCCAACGTCATCTTCGCCGACGCGGACCTCGACCGGGCGGCGGCCGCCGCGCCCTACGCGGTGTTCGACAATGCCGGCCAAGACTGCTGCGCCCGGTCCCGGATTCTCGTCCAGCGCAACGTCTTCGATACTTTCCTCGCCCGCTTCGAGGCCGCAGTCAAGGGCGTCGTCGTCGCCGACCCGGCCGACGAGCACACCGAGATGGGGCCGCTGATCAGCAGCGCGCAGCGCGACCGCGTGACCGGCTACGTCCCCGACGACGCGCCCGTCGCCTTCCGCGGCCGCGCCCCGGACGGACCCGGGTTCTGGTTCCCGCCGACCGTGCTGACCCCGTCGGATCGTCACGATCGTCTGTTGCAGGAGGAGATCTTCGGCCCGGTCGTCGCGGTCGTCCCCTTCGACGACGAGGCGGATGCCGTCAGCCTCGCCAACGACAGCGCGTTCGGACTGTCCGGCTCGATCTGGACGCGCGACGTCGGCCGGGCGTTGCGCGTCAGCCGCGCGGTGGACAGCGGCAACCTGTCCGTCAACTCGAATTCCTCCGTGCGCTACTGGACCCCGTTCGGCGGGTTCAAAGCGTCCGGCCTCGGCCGCGAGCTGGGCCCGGAGGCCCCGTTCGCGTTCACCGAAACCAAGAATGTCTTCATCTCGACCGAGGAGTGAGTGTGGGGGACCGCCTAGCAGGCAAGGCCGCGGTGGTCACGGGCTCGGCCAGCGGCATCGGCCGGGCGACGGCGTCGCGCTTCGTCCACGAAGGCGCGCAGGTGCTGTGCGTCGACATCGACGCCGAAGCAGGCGCGAAGGCCGCGGCGGAAATCGGTGCCGGCTTCCAGGCGGTGGACGTCACCGACGAGCGCGCGGTACGCGACCTGTTCGACGCAGCGGTGCAGACACTGGATGGCCTCGACGTCGTGTTCAACAACGCGGGCATATCGCCGCCCGACGACGACTCGATCCTGCAGACGGACCTCGAGACGTGGCGACGCGTGCAGGACGCCAACCTGACCAGCGTCTACCTCTGCTGCAAGTACGCGATCGGCCAGATGCGGATGCGTGGCGGAGGCTCGATCGTCAACACGGCGTCCTTCGTCGCGGTCATGGGGTCGGCCACCTCCCAAATCTCCTACACCGCCAGCAAGGGCGGCGTCCTGGCCATGAGCCGCGAACTCGGCGTGCAGTTCGCGCGCGACGGCGTCCGGGTCAACGCCCTCTGTCCGGGGCCGGTCAACACGCCCATGCTGCGCGAGTTGTTCGCGAAGGACCCGGAACGAGCGGCGCGGCGCATGGTGCACATCCCCATGGGACGGTTCGCCGAAGCCGAGGAGATCGCCGCCGCCGCGACCTTCCTGGCCAGCGACGACGCGTCGTTCATCACGGCGTCGACGTTCCTGGTCGACGGAGGTATCAGCGGGGCCTACGTCACCCCCGTATAGCCGGAGGCGCTGCCGCGCGAGAGGTGACAGCGTCCGTGGCGGTCGGGTCACCGTGCGCGGGGGTGGCGATGACCCGGGCCGCCGGGCGCAGGTTGGCGAGGCATCCGGCGAGATGGTGGGATCGACGGTGTGCGACGCATCGGGCTGGTGATCCATCAGGGTCGTCCCGCCGCTCGAGCCGCCGCAGCAACCGTGCAGGCGTGGTGCGCGGATCACGGCACCGTCGGCGTCGAGATGGACGTGTGGAACGAGCAGCCGCGTCGCCACAGCAAGGACGAGGTGTTGCACGCGGGGCCGCTCGATCTGGTGGTCACCATCGGCGGCGACGGGACGTTCCTGCGCGGGGCCCGCATCGCGATCGCCGCCGGCTGTCCGGTGCTGGGCGTGAACGCCGGTCGCGTCGGCTTCCTCACCGACGTCGACCCGTCCGGGGTCGCCGCGGCGCTCGACCGTTTCGCCGCCGGTACGGCCCGCATCGAGAGCCGGCTGGCCCTCACGATGCGGGCGTCGCGCCCGCTCAGCATTCCGCGCGGGCTGGACACGCTGCTCCGCTTCGGACGTGGGCCCGCCTTGCCGCCGCCCGAAGCGCGCGACGGCTCGGTGGCCGCGGTGGGCTGGGGAGTGGCCCTCGACGTGATGGCCGTCAACGATGTGGTCTTCGAGAAGCTGGCGCGGGATCGGCAGGCCAGCCTCGGCATCTATCTGGCTGGCCGCCTGTTCGCTTCCTACTCTGCGGACGCGGTGATCGTCGCCTCGCCCACTGGGTCTACCGCGTACAGCTTCGCGGCAGGTGGCCCGGTGCTCTCGCCGTACCTGGACGCGGTGGTGTTCACGCCCGTGGCGCCGCACATGGTCTTCGACCGCAGCATCGTGCTGTCGCCGCACGAGGTGGTGGCGATCCGGGTCCTACAGCGGTCGGGCCAGGTGGCGGTGAGCGTCGACGGCCAGCTGCGCGGAGTCCTCGACCCGGGTGACTGGTTGGGCGTGTACCCGGCTGCCCGGCGGATCAAGATCGTGCGCGTCGACGACACCGACTTCTACGAGCGGCTGCGCGACCGGTTCTCCCTCGCGGACGCTCCGGCGGCGGCCGCCGACGACGACGGCGCTCCGTTGGTCTACCGACCGGAGGGGCCGGTGCCTGAAGACCTACGCGAGCTGCGCTTGCCGCCGACCGCACCGTGAGGCGACAACCCCCACAAGTGACTCTCGCCAGGAGCGCCGTCCGCGCATAGCGTGCGAAGCCGATCAAGCTTCGGGATTGTGCTCGCGAGCGTGACGCGTGCCTCTCGCCGCCGGACTTCGCCTGCAGGTCGACGCCGCTCGACGACACCTTGCTGATCGGCTACTTCGTGGTCGTGCACGTCATCGGGTTACTGGCCCGACGTGCGGTCCGGACGAGCAACGACTTTTTCCGTCGGGCGTGCACATCAACATCTGAACCGGTGTCGGCATGGTCGTGCTCGCGGCCTGTTCGCGGTATGGGTGTGGCGGCCGTTGCGCACGCCGGACGCCCAGCCCAGCGACGATGCGGCGCTGCGCGAAATGAGCCGCGGCGACGGCTGAGCGCGTCAGTAGGGTGCCAAGCATGACCCTGTTACCCGCCGAGATCTACGCGACCGCCGGCCCGTACGCCACGATGTACCTCGACGCCACCCGTTCGACCGAGGAGGGCGATCGCGAGGTCGACTTGCGCTGGCGAGCTCACCGCGAGGAACTCGCGCAGGCCGGCGCCGACGAGGCCACGCTCGACGCCATCGCGGCGGTCGTCGGCCAGCACCGCGACGCCACCGGGCCACCCGGGCAGGTCGTTGTGGCGGCGGCCGGCGAGGTCCGGTTCGACGCCGTCCTGCCGCAGCCACCGGCGCGTCCCGGGACGAGATGGGCACCCTTGCCACACCTGATGCCCTACCTCGCCCAGCGGGGCCCCGCGATCGCCTACGTCCTCGTCGTGGCCGACCGGGAAGGCGCCGACGTCTGGAGCACGACGGCGCAGGTCGCCACCGAAGGCGAGCAGGGCCAGCACGATGTGGTCAAGGGCTCGGTCACCTGGCCGGTGCACATGGCGCGGGACGCCGACCGCTCAGCGTGGCACTTCCAGAACAAGGTGGACAACACCGAGGCAGCGAACGCCCGCGAGATCGCCGAACGGGTCGCGGACCACGTGGGGCAGGCGGCGGCCCGGCTCGTCCTGGTGGGTGGTGACGAACGGGCGCGAACGCTCGTGGCGCAGGACGTCCCCAACGTCGTCAACCCCAACGTCGACGTTGTCGAGATCGACGCCGGCGCGCGCGGGCAACAGTCTGCCGCCGAGCAGGAGGCGTTGGACGCCGCGGTCCACGACGCGCTGCTGCACCGCGTCTGGCGCGAGCGGCGCGATGTCCTGGCCAAACTGCAGGAAGGCTTCGGACGCGGCGATTACGCCGTGGCCGGGGTCCCCGCAGTGATCGACGCGCTACGCCGAGCGCAGGTCGAAACGCTGATCGTCTCCGACGACCCCTCGTCGACGCTGAAGGCATGGATCGGACCTGACCCGTTGGTGTTCGGCGCGACGGCCGAGGAGCTGCACGAGATGGGCGTGGACGAGCCGCAGGAGGACCGGCTCGATGCCGCGCTCGTGCGCGCCGTCATCGGCGGTGGGGCCGACGTGTTGATCACGCCGGACGCCCACCGTTACGTCGACGGCGGTATCGCCGCTCGGCTGCGGTACGCCGACGCCTCGACCGTGCGGTAAACCGGTCCGCTCGAGGCGCCCAACTCGCGCTCGCGGGCGAGACAGGGACTAGCGGCTGGAACGGCGCAGGCGCATCCGGCCGAACACCAGTAGGCCGACGATCGCGGCGGCGGTTCCGCCGACGGTGGTCGCGATTGCCCAGGCCGGCGTCCCGGTACCGACCTCGGCGGCCTGGCCGCCGTTGCCCGCCGGTACGCCGTTCGGTGTGCCGGTCAGCTGGCTCAGAGCGTCCTGCGCCATCTGCAGATGCATGGTGGCCACCGGCAGGTAGCCCTTGGCGTACGTGACGACGGACGGGTCGCCTCCGCCGGAGATCTCAGTGTTTGTGTCGGCGATCGCCGTTTGGTGACCGGCCACCTGGATCTGCGAGTACAGAGTGTCGAACTGCGCGGCCGAAGCCGCCTGCAACTGGGCCGCCTGCTGTTGCTGCATGGCGCTCGGGACGGTGGGGAGGGTGAGGGTGAGCGCCTGCGCCACCGGCTTGAGCTTGGCCTGGGCGGCCTGGTGATCACTGATCGTCATCGTCGCGAGCTGGCGCACTGCGGTGTTCGAGCTACGCTGCAGGGCCAGCTGGCCGATTGTGATCTCGGCGAGGTTGGTTTGCTCGTTGCCGGTGACGAAGGTGCTGTCCTGGCCGCTCGCCGCAGCGTGGGCGGAGGCCACTCCAAAGGTGGCCGAAGCAGTCACAACGCCAGCCACGATGCCGGCGCGCGTCGTCAGGGAAATCAGACGGTGCATGGGGAATCCCTTTCGCGGGACCGAGCGCCCTCCGTAGCCACCTGTTTGGACTCGGCAGACGTCGCATTATGACCGTACGTTGACAAACCGCCCGAGCGCCAGTGTCCGAGATCGGGGGCTCTGTGCACTTTGCGGGCGACCCGACAACCTGCCTATGGTCGCGAGATGCGAATTGTGGTGACCGGCGCTTCAGGCAACGTCGGCACGGCGCTGTTGCGCCGGTTGGCCGGCACCGACGCCAGCCTGATCGGCATCGCGCGCCGTACGCCGCCCGACGTCGACGCGTACGCGGGCGTCGAATGGGTGTCGCTCGATGTGGGAGCACTGGACGCGACCGAGCGGCTGACGAGTGTCTTCGCCGGCGCCGACGCCGTGGTGCACCTGGCCTGGCTCATCCAGCCGGGTCGTGACCGCGAACTGCTGAGGCGGACGAACCAAGGCGGCACCCGGGCCGTCATTGCCGCGGCCCAGGCCGCGGGCATCGGTCAGCTCGTACACACCTCGTCGGTCGGCGCGTACGCGGCGGCGCCCGGCCACCCGTGGGTCGATGAGACGTGGCCCGCCACGGGCGTCCCCTCGTCCTCGTACAGCGTCGATAAGGCTGCCGCAGAGGCGATGCTCGACGCCGCCGAGTCTCGGGAAGGCTTTCCGATCACCGCCCGCGTCCGTCCGGCGCTCGTCCTGCAACCGGACGCGGCGAGTGAGATCTCCCGTTACTTCCTGGGGCACGCCGGCCCGACGGCATTGCTGAAGCCGTCGCTGCTCCGGTGGACGCCGTGGCCGAGTGGCCTGCGCGTGCAGTTCGTGCATGCCGACGACGTGGCGGACGCCATTGCGCGCATCGTCGAGCGCCGGGCGGCGGGTGCGTTCAACCTGGCGGGCGACCCGGTGATCGACCGCGACGCCCTGCGCGAGGCCGTCGGCGGCATCGGCCCCGCGGTGCCGATCCGGGCCCTTCGCGTCGCTGCGGACGTCAGTTTCAAGGCGCATGTGCAGCCGACCGACGCCGGCTGGATCGACCTCGCCGCCTCGGTACCGCTGATGAAGACCGACCGCGCACGCAGCGAACTCGATTGGCAACCGACGCACGCGGCCGACGCCACGCTCGTCCAGTTCGTGCAGGCCATACACGAAGGCCGCGGAGCGAGCGGGCCGTTGCTCTACCCCCGCGGCGAGGAGCCATAGACCCGCACGGGGTGAAGCAGGCTACTGGCGCTTGCGGGCCCGCGCCGTCTCGCGGTTGTTGGCCTTCTGCAGCGCTTCGACCAGCTGCGGCTTGGTCATCGACGAGCGACCGGAGACGCCCAACTCACGGGCGCGTTCCATGAGGTGCTGCTTACTGGCGTTAGCGTCGACGCCGCCGGCTGTCTGGCCACCCCGCCGGGCCGCGGAGCCTTCCCTCGCGGCCTGCGCGTCCGACGGTCCCTTGCGTCCGCCCTCCTTCGGCTCCCAGTGGTCGCCCACCTTCTCGAAGCTGTGCTTGAGCGACGCGAACGCGGTGCGGTGCGCCCGCTCGCCGTCGCCGTACTCCTTCTCGGCGGACTCGAGGGTCTCCTCGTACGTCCGCTGCGCCTTGGCCGGCGAGCGTTTCAGCGTCGAGGGCAGGTTCTTGCTGGGCACCTTCTTGGGCATGATCGCTCCTTCACGGACGCGCTGATAGCCCTACCGTAGATCGCATGCGGACCTCGCTGCGCTGGGCAGCGCTGCACGGCGTGCCGGCGATCGCTTTCCGACGCTGGGCCGCCCAGGGCGACCTGCAGGCGACCTTGATCGCCGATCCTCGGATCCAGGACGACCCGGGGCCGGCGTTCGACCGCATCCGCGCGGCCGGCCGGTTGCCCAAGACCCGTATCGGCTACATCACCGTCGACTACGAGATCGCCAACCTGGTCCTGCGGTCGGACGAGTTCCGGGTCACGTCCGTCGCGGAAAGCGTCCCCCCGGGACTGGCCTGGCTCGAACGCGCGACCCGCGGCGACGCCCTGCACCCTCTGCAGGCGCCGTCGCTGCTCGCTGTCGAGCCGCCCGACCACACGCGCTACCGCGTCCTCGTGGCGTCGGTGTTCACCGCGCGAGCGGTCGCGGGGCTGCGCGACCGGGTGCAGACGATCGCCGACGCGCTGCTCGACGAAATCGCCGCCACCGCCGGGCCCGTCGACATCGTCGACCGGTACTGCGCGCGGCTGCCCGTGGCGGTGATCAGCGACATCCTCGGGGTGCCGGCCGCCGACCGCTCGCGGGTGCTTGAGTACGGCGAGCTGGCCGCGCCCAGCCTGGACTTCGGGTTGTCCCGGCGTGACTACGCCAGCGTCGAGCGGGGACTGCGCCGGTTCGACCGCTGGCTGTCGGCTCATCTGGCCGAGCTGCGACGTCGTCCCGGGACGGACCTGATGAGCCAGCTGGTCCGCGCCTCGGCCGACGGGCACGCCCTCGACGACCAGGAGTTGCGGGCCACCGCCGGGCTCGTGTTGGTCGCCGGCTTCGAGACGACGGTCAACCTGCTGGGCAACGGCGTGCGGCTGCTGCTCGACCATCCCGATCAGCTCGCGGTGCTGCAGGATCGTCCCGACCAGTGGGCCAATGCTGTCGACGAGGTTCTGCGGCTGGAGTCGCCCGTCCGCGCCACGGCTCGGGTCGCCCGGCGGTCGGTCGAACTCGCCGACCAGCACGTCGGGGCGGGCCGTGTCGTGTCGCTCGTCCTGGCCGGCGCCAACCGTGATCCCGCGATCTTCGCCGATCCGCAGACCTTCGACGTGCTGCGGCCCAACGCCAACCGGCATCTGGCCTTCTCCGGCGGCCGGCACTACTGCCTCGGGGCGGCGCTGGCCCGCGTCGAGGGCGAAGTCGGCCTGCGCAGCCTGTTCACCCGCTTCCCCGAGCTGCGCGCAGCCGGACCGGGTGTCCGGCGACCGACGCGCGTGTTGCGCGGCTGGGCGCAGCTGCCAGTGGTCACACCGTCCCCGCAGGCCGCCTGATCATGGCGTCCCTGCAGGAGTACCGGCGCAAGCGGAATCCCCAGCGGACGTCGGAGCCGGTCCCCGAAAGCGACCCGACGCCCGGAACCGGCAACTCATTCGTGATCCAGGAGCACCACGCACGCGCCCTGCATTGGGATTTCCGCCTCGAGCGCGACGGCGTGCTCGTGTCCTGGGCGGTGCCCAAGGGCGTGCCGACCGACCCGAAGGTGAACCGGCTGGCCGTCCACGTCGAGGACCATCCGCTCGAGTACGGCAGCTACGAAGGTTCCATCGGCGAAGGCGAATACGGCGCGGGCCGGGTGACGATCTGGGATGCGGGTACGTACCAGACCGAGAAGTGGACCGATCGTGAGGTCAAGGTCGTGCTGGCCGGGCAACGTGTGCAAGGCCGATTCGTGCTGTTCCAGACCGGCGGTAAGAACTGGATGATGCACCGCATGGACGCGCCGGCCCGCCCCGACTGGCAACCGCTGCCGCAACACCTCAGCCCCATGCTGGCCACCCTGGGCACGCTGCCAGCGGAGGACCGGGACTGGGCGTTCGAGATGAAGTGGGACGGCGTGCGAGCGATCGTTTTCGTGGACGGCGGACGGGTCACCGTCCGATCGCGCAACGACCGCGACGTGACGGTCAGCTACCCCGAGCTGCGCGCACTCGGCGAGGCGATGGGTTCGGCGCAGGCTGTCCTGGACGGCGAGATCGTCACCTTCGACGCCCACGGCCGGCCCAGCTTCGGCCAGCTGCAGCAGCGCATGCACGTCGCCTCGGCGGCGTCGGCCCGGTCACTGGCTGCGTCAGATCCCGCCGTGTTGCTGCTGTTCGACGTACTCCACCTCGACGGCCGGTCGTTGCTGAGCCTGCCCTACCGGGAGCGCCGCGCGATCCTCGAAGGCCTCGACCTACAGGGCCCGTCCTGGCAGACGCCGCCCGCGTTCGCCGGTCGCGGTGCCGACGCGGTCGCGGCCAGCCAGGAGCAGCAGCTCGAGGGCGTGGTCGCCAAGCGCCAGACCTCTCCCTACCTGGCCGGACGGCGCTCCCCGGACTGGATCAAGATCAAGAACGTCCGCACCCAGGAGGTCGTGGTCGGCGGATGGTCGCCGGGCAAGGGCCGCCGGGCGGGAGGGATCGGCGCGTTGCTGCTCGGCCTGCCCGGTCCGGACGGCCTGCGCTACATCGGCCAGGTCGGCACCGGCTTCACCCAGGATGCCCTGGACGATCTCGGCCGTCGACTGCATCGGCTGGCCCGCAAGACGTCCCCGTTCCGGCCGGAGGTGCCGCGGGCCGACGCCCGTGACGCCGAGTGGGTGAGCCCGAAGCTCGTCGGAGAGGTCCGCTTCTCGGAGTGGACGAGCGACCAACGCCTGCGGCATCCGTCCTGGCGTGGCCTGCGACCGGACAAGGCACCGGACGAGGTCGTACGTGAGAGTTAGACCGCCCGCCTAACGCCGGCGCACCGTGCCGACGCTCCAGTGGACCTGCACCACGTGGCCCGTCGTCGTAGGGAAGTAGACGTTCTGCGTCGAGTTCGCGACGTCCACGCAGGCGGCCGGTGTGCCCGCTGGGAAGTGTGTGGGATCGGCGGCGGCGATCGTCGTCGGCGACCACGTCAGGCCGTCCCAGGACCACAACTCGTGGATCTGCCCGCTGACGCCGCTGTACATGAGGTGCGTCGTGCCGCGCGGCTGGTCGGGTTGGTGCGGCTCGAACGCGTAGCCGGACAGGCCCGACCTCGGCACTGAGATGCCGGCCGTTTCTGCGGTGACGTTGTGGTGTCGCCATCCGTCGGTCGCGTCCCACCGCAGCTGGTGGATGGTGTCGTCGAGGCTGCGGTAGGCCACGTGTTGCGACGCGCCACCGGTGAACCCGAAACCGACGAGGCGCCCGTCGGCGGGTCGGTCGGTGCGCTCGGTCGGTGCGCCGGCGGCCATGGTCAGGTTGCCGACGCCCCACGTGTCGCCGCCCCGGTTCCACAGCTCGAAGACGAACCCGTCGCCGGTCGTGAACACGATGTGCTGCGTCCCGTCGGTGCCCAGTTCGTAGCCGACCGGCTCGTCGACGCACAGCGGCAGGTTGTACTCGGCGGTCAGGTCCCGGGCCGGCCGCCAGTCGCCGCCGCGCGCGCGGGACAGCAGCACGACGTGACCGACGGCGGGATAGACCACGTACTGGGTCGACGTAGCAGTGCCCGGCCACCCGAAGGGCGCGCCGGACGCGGCCGGCGCGCCGGCCGCCTTCTCCTTCAGGTTGTTCGCGTTCCAGCCGTC
>CAXTNQ010000008.1:24101-35922 GCA_964245745.1 uncultured Jatrophihabitantaceae bacterium | reverse complement strand
AGCCGAGATCGCGTTGGGGCAGGCGCAGAATCGCGAGCGCGTGAAGATCGCCGAACGTGATGTCCTGCTGGAGCACGGCACCCGCAACGCTGTGTAGGGACCGGTGTCCTAGCTGGCGGCGTCGTCGAGCAAGCACTTCAGCGGATCGTCCAGCCTCCGTCGACCGGGATGGTTTGCCCGATCACGTAGGTACTCGCGTCCGAGGCAAGAAACAACAGCGCCCCGTCCAGTTCCTGCGGCGCGCCCGGGCGTCCGAGCGGCGTGTTGCGTGCGATGAAGTTCTGTCCGCCTTCGTCGTCGAACATGTGATCGGTCATCTCCGAACGGAACCAGCCCGGCGCGAGCGAGTTGACCCGCACGCCGCGCCGCCCCCACTGCGCGCCCAGTTCCCGCGTCAGGTTCACCACGGCACCCTTGCTCGCGCAGTACGCGGCCTGCTTGATCGGCGCTGAGGCAACCAGACCTAGCGCGGACGAGATGTTGATGATCGACCCTGAGCCCTGGGCCAGCATCACTCGGCCGGCACGCTGACACATCGTGAACAGGCCGACCAAGTTGATGTCGATGACCTGGCGGAACAACTCGATGGGTTCGTCCTCCGCGGGCACGACGTCACCGGACCCGGCACAATTGACGAGGATGTCGAGCCGGCCACTCGAGGACTGCGCGGTGCGTATCAGCCGGTCGCAGTCGTCCTCGACGGTGACGTCGCACTGCACAGCCGTCACCGCGTCCAGTTCAGACTGCAACGCCTCGAGGCGGTCGGCGCGACGAGCCGCGGCGAACACGCACGCGCCGGCGTCGGCCAGCACTCGAGTGAACCGCTCGCCGAGTCCACTCGAAGCCCCGGTCACGACAGCGACTCGGTCGTGGAGATCAGCCCGCAGCGAGCCTGGCTGTGACGGCTGCGGCGCGCTCACGTGGTGGCGTCTTCGGACCGGGAACCGGATCCGGCCGATCCGGCCGCCGACGTAGCGGTCCGCTCGTCCAGTTGCGCGCAGACGTGCTCGGCCAGCTCGGTCATGCCCTCGCCGGTCGCGGCGCACGTGCGGATGACCGGGCGCCGGAAGCCGCTCGCCGTGCGGGCGATCGTGGTCAGCTCGTGCATGAGTTGATCGGCTCCTTCGCGATCGGACTTGGTCACCACGAAGGCGTTCGCCATCTCCTGGATACCGGCCTTGATCGCTTGCACTCCGTCCCCCAGTCCTGGAGGGACGGCCCAGATCGTGTAGTCGACCATGCGAACGACCTCGACGTCGGACTGCCCGCTGCCCACCGTCTCGACGATGACGATGTCGAAGCCGGCCAGACGTGCGACCCGAGTGATCGCGTGCAGGTTCGGCGTGACCACACCGTGCAGCCGACCGCCGAGCGAGCGCACGAAGATGTCCGGTCCCCGTGCCGCACTTGTGCCGAAGCGGATCCGATCGCCCAGTACGGCGCCACGTGACAGCGGGCTGGACGGGTCGATGAGTAACGCCGCGGTGCGTCGCCCGGCGGCGACGATCCGCTCGCACAGCGCGGCGATGAGCGTCGACTTGCCGGCGCCCGGCGGCCCGGTGATCGCCACGACCAGGCCACCGACGTCGGCCTGAGCTTCGGCGAGGTCGTGCAGCCGCTGGCCGATCGGCGAGAGGTCATTCAGTTCGGTGATGCACCGCGCGAGATCTCGCCGGTTGCCCGCCGACAGGCGGTCGAAGAGTTCGTCCGCCGACTCCTCGGCCACGGTCGAGGCGACCATCAGGCGTTGCCCACTCGAGCGCGTTCGCGCGCGAGAGCGTGGAAGGCCTCGGCGACGCTCGACAACTTCTCCCCTCCGCGGAAGATCCTCGCGACGCCCAGTGCTTCAAGTTGCGGGACGTCGAACGGCCGGATCGTCCCGCCCACCACGATGGGTATGTCCGCACCGGCCTCACGAAGCAAAGTCGCCACCTGCTCGGTGACATCGACCTGGCCGCCCGACATGAAGCTCAGACCGATCACGTGCACGTCCTCGTCCACGGCCATCTGTACCACGTCCTCGGCTACCTCGTAGTCGACGAGGATGACTTCGATCGATGCGTCGCGCAGCGTGGTGGCGATGGTCTTGATCGCCCGGTCGTGGCTGTCGATGAAGCTCTTGGTCAGCAGGACACGTGGCACGAAGGTTTCCACGGGCACCTACTTGTTCCGGCCGAACACGTCGAACAAAACCTGCTGCATCTCGCCGAGCGTGGCGTCCGCGTCGGCGGCGGCGACGAGCGCCTGGGTGGTCGACCCGATGTTGTGACCGGCACGGACGTCTTCGGCGGCCGCGCGCAGTGCGTCGAGTGAGGCACTGGTGCGCGACGAGTCGCGCTCGGTGCGCAGCCGGGTCAGGTCGGCGAGAGCGAGACGGCGAGCGGACGGATCCGGCTGGAACACCTTGGTCTGGTCGACTTCGTCGGTGACGTACTTGTTGACTCCGACGATGACCCGCTCGCCCGTCTCGACCTCTTGGCGCCATTGGAACGCCGAGGCCTCGACCTGCGCCTGCACCCACCCGGACTCGATGCAGGCGACGAGGCCGCCCATATCGTCGATCATCTGGACGAGTTTCCAAGCCGCGTCCTCGAGCCCGGACGTCAGCGACTCGACGTAGTACGACCCGGCGAGCGGGTCGCTCACCTTCGTAAGGCCCGTCTCCTCGGCGATGATCTGGCTCGTGCGCATCGACAACGTGACGGCTTCCTCGGTGGGTAGGCCGAGCGCCTCGTCGTAGGCATTGATCGTCATACCGTTGATACCGGACATGACCGCAGACAGCGCTCCGTACGCGGTACGTACGAGATTGTTCAGCGGTTGTTGCACCGTCAGCAGCGATCCGGCCGTCTGCGCGTGGATCCGCGCGGTCAGCGCGCTGGTCTTGGTGCAGCCGAAGCGTTCGCCATTGATCTTTGCGTACATCCTGCGCAGGGCGCGGGTCTTGGCGATGTCCTCGAAGAAGTCCTCGCCGTAACGGACGTGGAACCCGTACCGGGGAGCGATCTTTTCCGGCTCGATGCCGAGCGCGATCGCTTCCTCGTGCAACGCGACGATCGTCGCCATCGAGAACGCCAACGCCTGAGCCTGATTCGCTCCGGCCTCGCAGATGTTGTGCTCAGACACGGTCAATGTGTTGAAGCGCGGAGCCGCCTGCGCACAATAGGCCGCGAGATCGATACAGAGTCGGTAGCTACCGCGCGGCGAAAAGTTCGTGCCACCGGAATGGCCGAAGAAATCCCAAATGTAGTTGGTGATGTTTCCGGCGAGTTGCTGCGAGTCGAAGCCCATCCGAGCGGCCGCGGCCAGATAGAGCGCAAGCAACCCCGGTGAACCGGAATTCGCCACCATGGAGACGTGCGTCTTGGCAAGGTCCATCTCGGCGAACAGGGTCTCGAAGTCCGCCGCTTTACAGATCGAGACTCCCGCTTCGCCGATACTTCCTTGCACCGACGGAGTGTCAGGGTCGAAGCCCATCGACGTCGGCATATCGAAGATGATGTTGAACGCTTCGCCGCCGAAGTACCCCTTCGCACCGCCGGCGGACCGTACGAGGTCGATGCGCTCGCGCAACTGCGAAGCGACGCCGTACCCGATGATCTGCAGGTCCATCCACGGCTGATGCTGATAGTGGATCGGGTAGATGCCGCGGGTGAAGGGGAAGCGACCGGGCATCTCGGTGACGTCGATGACCGAGTCGATTGCCGTCGCGTCGTAGACCGGGTCGATGAGCTGGCCCGAGCGGTTCTGCGACGCGAAGTTCGCGCCCGGATAACGAGCCTCGACCTGCTGTTCCCACTGCTCGCGGGCTTGGCCTACCGCATCGCGGCCATCCTGACTGAGCATCACACCATCCCGTCGTAGGCGTGTCCGCGGCCCTCACCCGAGGTGCCGACTTTGCCGACGTGGCGAGTCCGCCGACGGCACATCGGTGAGGTGGCGACCTTCGGCGCTCGGCAACTTCAGATGTGCGGCCGTCAGACGCGGCGCAACGAACGACGACACGGCTGGCGTCGTTCAACGCTAAGCGAGTGCAGACGGTCAGTCAATGCCTGCGCACGCACATTGTTGGGCCATCCGGACCGTCCAAGCGAACGCCGCGATCTCGACTAGGGCCATGCCGGCCGGGCGTCGCTGCGGCCCGCGCCTACATTGACTTTGATCGCGAGCATGCCTAGCGTTTGCATGGCCGTCATGGGGACGACCGCATCGACGCCCGGCCCGCGCGGTTCGGTACCGAGCCGACGGCAGAGCCTCGGCCAGCCGGCACCGGCCCGACCTACTGAGGACACGAGTACCTGTGGCCATTGCAGCTCCTCGAGACATTCAACCCGACCACTTTCGTAATGTGCTCGGGCACTTCCCGACCGGCGTCGCTGGCATCACCTCTATCGGTTCGGACGGTGCGCCCGTCGGGATGACGGTCGGCTCGTTCGTGTCCGTGTCACTTGATCCACCGCTGGTCGCATTTCTGCCGGACAAGGGATCGACAACGTTCCCGAAGATCCGCGATGCGGGATTCTTCTGTGTCAATGTGCTCGGCGCCGAACAGGAGCAGGTCTGTCGTGCGTTCGCCTCCCGCGGTGCCGACCGGTTCGCCGGACTGAAGTGGCGCTCCGCGCAGTCGGGCGCACCGGTGCTGGACGGGGCGATCGCCTGGATCGATTGCGACATCGACAACGTGATCGATGCCGGCGATCACTACATCGTCTTGGGCCGCGTGCGGGACCTTGCGCTGGCCGAAGCGGGTCTGCCCCTGTTGTTCTTCCAGCGGGGGTACGGGCAGTTCTCCGCACTGTCGCTCACGGCGGCGGCCGAACCCGACCTGATCGAGAAGCTTCGGCTGGCCGACATCGTTCGTCCACACATGGAGCGGCTGGTCAGTGATCTCGATGTGGCGTCCATGGCGAGCGCGCTCGTCGGAAGCGAAGTCGTCGTGCTGGCGAGCACCGGGATACCGATCGATCGCGAGTTCCCGAGGCAGGTGGGTCAGCGCATGCCGTTCGTGGCACCGCTCGGGGCGGTCTTCGCCGCCTGGTCCGAACCGCTCCTGAAGAGATGGACGCAGCCGCTCACCGAAGCGTCGCCCGAAAAGTTGGAGCAGTACCGAAGCATGACCGAACGAGTACGCGCACGCGGCTTCTCAGTGGCCATGAGCGGTGAGGCTCATCACCGCTTCGAACAGACGCTGGGCGGCGTGTCCGTGACCAAGCTGGCCACGCAAGATCTGGAACCGGTGCGTCAATCGATCGAGGCGCTGGCCGATGCCTACGATCCGGCCGATCTCAGCACAGATAAGGAATACAGCGTTCGCAACCTGAGCGTGCCGATCTTCGACTCCAGCGGTGAGCCGGTTCTGGCCCTGAGCTTGTACGGATTGCCCCCGTCGATCTCGGCTGATCGCATCGCCGAATATGCGGCGCGCCTGAAGCAGACGAGCGCCGAGATATCCCGCGAATTGCCCTGAATTCCTGCCGCCGGACACATGCGTGCGCAGGCATTGACTGCACCAGCACGGCCGCCTACCGTGGAATTTGGCTCCATCGCGTCGTTCGAGGATCGTGCGTCGTGAGTGGCCGGCTGCACCGCTGAAGCGTCGACCCGCCACAGGCGCCGTTCCCTGAGCTGCCGGTGGCACGATCGACGCTGTCGGCGGCCAGCAGGAGATTGCGTAGAGCCGATGTCGCGGTACTGGCGAAGGGAACGCAGTGCACACCACTCATCACGAGGAGAGCAAGGAAGTCACGGTGCTGCGACGACGCCTCGTGGCCGACGACGTCATCACCTTAGAGTTGGGCGACCCCTCCGGCGCAAAGCTGCCCCAATGGGAACCCGGCGCCCACATCGACCTGGAATTGGGTCCGGGTCTGACTCGCCAGTACTCGCTGTGCAGCGAGCCGAGCGAGGAAAAGGTATGGCGAATCGGAATCCTGCGCGATCCGGCCAGCCGCGGAGGCTCCGAGCACATCTTCGAGAACCTGCACGAGCAGACGAACGTCGTCGTTCGGGGGCCGCGGAACAACTTCGCGTTGGCGCCCTCACCCGCCTACATCTTCATTGCCGGCGGAATCGGTGTCACACCGATCCTGCCTATGGTCTCGGCGGCGATCGCTTCCGGTGCGAAATGCGAGCTGCACTACGGCGGCCGCGATCGACAGACCATGGCGTTCTTGGACGTCATCAGCGAGTACTCAACGGACACGACGCTGTACCCCCAGGACGAGGTGGGCCTCATCCCCCTCAGTTCGATACTCGGTGAACCGCGGGCTGACACTCTCGTCTACTGCTGTGGCCCGGAGCCGTTGCTCGCCGCCGTCGAGCAGCAGTGCGCGTCCTGGCCTTCCGGCGCATTGCATATCGAGCGTTTTTCCCCGAAGGAATTCGGCAAGCCGGTCATGGACGGCCCGTTCGAGGTCGAACTGGCCAACAGCGGCATGACCCTGACCGTTCCGGCCGACCGCTCGATTCTGGAGGTCGTGGAAGAAGCGGGCGTCGATGTCGTGTCCTCGTGCCAGGAGGGCACCTGCGGCTCCTGCGAAACCCCGGTGCTGGACGGCATCGTCGACCACCGCGACAGCCTGCTGACCAAGGACGAG
Organism: uncultured Jatrophihabitantaceae bacterium; assembly: GCA_964245745.1. Classification (GTDB taxonomy): domain Bacteria; phylum Actinomycetota; class Actinomycetes; order Mycobacteriales; family Jatrophihabitantaceae; genus CAXTNQ01. Next base: position 29,326 of record CAXTNQ010000008.1, on the reverse strand, counting down.
CAAGAAAAGAATGACACTATGTTCATCTGCGTATCCCGGGCGGCGTGCCCGAAGTTGACCCTGAGCCTCTAGCCGCCACGCCTCTCACCCCGTGGCGTCGACGACATCCGACGTCGACGCCCGTATCCGCTCAGCAGCCGGCGCGCCTCAGCGGACGGGGTCGGTGTTGACGCCACCCATCAGCAGGTGGCCGCCCTCCACCGGCACGACAATGCCCGTTACGGCCGCCGCGAGATCCGAGTGCAGCCATAGCGCGGCATTCGCGATCACCTCGGGGTCGAGCATGCCCGCGCCCTTCAGGGCGTGGTACTTGTAACCGCTCTCGCGCTGATCCTCCACCGTGCCGCCCGGGCCGCCGTGGAACATGTCGTACGCGCCTTGCCAGTGGGTCATCGGCGTATCGATCGCTCCGGGTGACACCGCATTACAACGGACACCGTACGGGGCCAGCTCGAGGGCGATGGTCTTCATCAGCCCGATCACGCCGAACTTCGCCGCCGTGTAGTGGGCGAAGTGTTTGCCTGGCTCCAGGCCGTTCACCGACGAGGTGATCACGATCGACCCCGAGCCCTGATCGATCAGTTGCGGGGTAGCGGCCTTGACGGTATGCCACACACCGGTCAGGTTGACGTCGATCATGTCTTGCCACTTGTCTTCGGTCATCTCCCAGAACGCCGCGGTGGTCCAGATGCCGGCGTTGGCGACCACGATGTCGAGGCGCCCGAACTCATGCAGGGTCTGCTTCACCGCCGAGTCGAGCGCCTCTTGGGAACGCACGTCGGCGACGATCGCCAACCCGCGGCGGCCCTCACCTTCGACGATCTTGACGGTCTGATCGAGTTTCTCCGGGTTGCCCATCGGATACGGCACGCTGGCCACCGGCTTGTCGAGATCGAGTACCGCGACGTCTGCGCCCTCGCGCGCGTACACCCGGGCGTGCGCCCGGCCCTGACCGTCCGCACCGCCGGTGACCAGCGCTACCTTGCCGTCGAGCAGTCCCATCGACATCTCCTCATCTGTGAATCGTTGCGGGGGTGAGCCGTGAGCTGCGGCTGCCTCGAGTTACGAGCTGACTCGTTCGGGCGCGACTTCGGTGGCCGCCTGCGGTTCGGCCTGATTTGGCTCGGTGAAGCGGACCCGAAGCAACTTCTTGTCGAACTTGCCGACAGCCGTCTTCGGGACGCTGTCGACAACCTCGAGACGCCCCGGCAACTGCCAGCGCGCGAAGCCGGCTTGCTGCAAGTGCTCACGGACCTGCTCGAGAGAGATCGACTCGCCCGCAGCGAGCGCCACGCACGGCAGCGGGCGCTCACCCCACTTCGGGTCGGGCATCGCGATCACTGCGGCTTCGTTGACCGCGGGCATGGCCATGATCGCCGACTCCATGTCTACGGACGAGATCCACTCGCCACCCGACTTGATCAGATCCTTCGTCCGATCTGCGACGACGAAATAGCCGTAGGGGTTGGAGATGACGACATCGCCGGTTCGGAACCACCCGTCCTGGAATGAGTCGGGGCTCTCGTCGGCGAGGTAGCGGTCAGTGACCCAGGGGCCGCGGATGTACAGGTCGCCCATCGCCTGGCCGTCCGCGGCGATCTCCGTCCCGTCCTCGCCGCGCACGCTGATCTCCACGCCGGGCGCCGGGACACCGGCCTGGTTCCAGACCCGAGTGGCCAGCTCTTCCGGGCTCCAGTCCCGCATCGACGCGCGCGGCCACGCTACGGCCGCCATGGGCGACGACTCGGTCATGCCCCAGGCCTGAACCATCGGGATGCCGAGCGACTCGGTAAACGTGCGGATCAGCGCGATCGGTGGCTGGCTGCCACCGCTGATGACGTGGCGCATATCGGGGAGGCGTTGGCCTCGCGCGGCCAGCAATTGCGCAACGGGCATCCACACGGTCGGCACGCCGGCGGAGATCGTCACGTGCTCGTCGGCGAGCAGATCCACGAGCCGCTCGGGTACCACCGAACCGGCGTAGTAGACCTGTTTCGCTCCGACCGCCGTCGCGGCATAGGGCATGCCCCAAGCGGCGGCGTGGAACATCGGCACGACCGGGAGGACACAGTCGTTCGGCCCCACGCACATCCCCGCCGCCGAGTTCACGGCCATCGCTTCGAGCACGGTCGAACGGTGGGTGTACGGCACTCCCTTCGGCCGCCCCGTGGTGCCGGATGTGTAACACAGACCCATGACCGTCCGCTCGTCGATCGGGCGTCGCGGGTAGGCGTCGGGTTGTCCGGAGATGAGCTGCTCGTAGGACGTGAAGCCCGCGGGAAGGGCCGCGCCGTCTGCGCTGTCCCACACGACGACATGGGAAACCGACGGAATGCGGTCCCGGATGCGTTCGACGATGGGCACGAAGTCGGCGTCGACGAGCAGCATGGCGTCGCCGGCGTGATTGATGATGTAGACGAGGTCGTCGTCGGCTTGGCGGATGTTCAGGGTATGGAGCACGCGGCCCGAGCACGGAACTGCGAAGTAGGCCTCGAGATGCCGAGAGGAGTTCCAGCCCAGCGTGCCGACGACCGCGCCGGCGGGCAGGTTCAGGGCGTCCAACGCGTGCATCAGCTGGTTGGTCCGGCTCGCCCATTGCGCGTACGAAATGCGGTGCACGCTCTGGTCGGGGTTGAGTGTGACGATCTCGCTGGTCGCGTAGAAACGCTTCGCTCGGTCGAAGAACAGCCAGAGGTTCAGGTCGACGTCCATCATGATGATGCGGCCCCTTCCATGACCGGTGAACCTGCACGCTGTGCCGCTCGCTCGTTCGCCTCCGAGCGCCGGTTCTCGGCCCACTCGGTGACGACGTCCAGATCGGCCATGACTGCATCGAACCGCTCGTCGCGGCGCATGAGCCGCATCAACCGAAGGGACTGCGCCACGGTTTCCCGATCGTGCTTGGCGATCGCACCGGCGTAGTCGTCAGCAACGGTTCGAGCCTCGTCGGACGTGCTCGTGAGCTCGGCCACCAGGCCAATCTCGTGGGCGCGCCGGGCGGTCAACCGTTGCCCGACGAGACCGACCCGGACCATGTCGCCGAACGGTGCCTCGCGCGCGAACACGATGGGCGCATTGGGCAGCAGGTCGTAGTCCAGCCTCGGGTCGGCGAAGTAGGCGCTCTCGGTGGCAATGACTAGATCGGCATCCAAGGCGAGGTTCATGCCGAGTCCTACCGCGGCGCCCGTCACCACGGTGATGACGGGCTTGCTGACGCCCGCGGTCATCGCGGTTCGGTTATGTCGCAGGCCAGGGGCGATGTTCGGCAGACGGCCACTCAGGTTCTTACGCTCGACGCCCGCGCAGAAGTGCCGATTGCCGGCGGCGGCCAGAATCGCCACGCGAATGTCGTCGCTCGCGTCGACGGCCGCCCAGTGCTCGTCCAGTTGACCGATCATGTCGAGGCTGAGGGCGTTGGCGTGGTCGACGTTGTCGATCGTCAGCCGGGCGACGCCGTCGCGTACGTCGAGGGTTATCCGCGGATCCGGCTCGGTGGGTGTCATGCTGCCTCCGGCGCGAAGATGAGCGCGGTCGCGTTCTCGGGAACCCCGACGAGGGAGAGGCTATGACGGACGTCGGCGACTTGGCGATCCCCCGCCCGTCCCATGGCCTGTAGGACGGCCTCTCGGACGTGACCGGCACCGTGCAGACGCCCTTCGCCCAGGCTGCCGCCGAAGGTGTTGATCGGTAGCTTGCCGTCGAGGGTCATGCGACGGTCGCGGACGAAGTCGACCGCGCCGCCGCGATCGGTGAACCCCAGTCGCTCCAGCCAGAGGACGACGAAGGGAGCGAACCCGTCGTACAGCTGGGCGACCTGGACGTCGCCGGGCGTGATTCCTGCCGCGTCGAACGCGCGCTCCGGCCGTGCGCCGCTACCCGTCCCGACCAGGTGCGCCACGTGCTCATGATCACGAGCTCGATCACGTGTGGTGAGGACGAGAGCAGCGGCGGCACTCACCGGCATATCGCAGTCGTAGAGCGAGATCGGCTCGACGACCCACTTGCCGGCGTAGTACTGCTCGGCACTCAGATCCCGATCGCGCCAGATCGCCAGCGGATTCAGGCGCGCATGCCGGCGGCCGGCGGCGACGACCTCGTACAGGTCCGATCTGCGGGCGCCGTATTCGTGCATGTATCGCGCCCACCACAGGGCGTGCCGCGCGGCTCCCGGACCCAACCCGTACGGCACCCGAAACTGCTCGCGGCCGTAAGCGGGCGGCGCAGGCGCCCCGTCGACGGCGGATTCCCCGGCGGCCGGCCGCGGCGCGTCCCGGATGGCGCGAAGCACGAGGACGTAGCTGCATTCCCCGGCGAGCAGGGCGTGCTGCGCCTCGACGAGCGTGGCCGCGCTCATGGCGATGAGGTCCACCGACCACAGCGGCGCGAAGCCCAGAGTGCTCTGGACGAGGGCGCCGGACACCTCGTCGATCCCGTCGGCGGACGGCAATCCCGGGTTCGGCGCGTACGGCGTGCCCGCGTAACCGTCGATCTGCTCGATGCCGATCCCGGCGTCCGCGACCGCCGCCAACGCGGCGTCGCAGGCCAAGTCCAGCAGATTGCGCTCTCCGCGGCGCTCGATGGGCGTCGACCCGACGCCGACCACAGCCACACCGTCAGATCGCGCGCTCGACATCAGGAAGCGAGCCCACTACGCACGAACGTCGGCAACGCACCCCAGGCATGCGGCTCGAACACGACGGTGACCGGGCTGCCGATCTCCGGCGGCCGGTCGTCGACCAGATCGATCGACGAGAACAGGTACAAGCCGGCCTGCTCCTCCAGCTCCACGCTGATCACGCTGTAGGGCAGGGCAAATCCCGGCACGCCGCCTTGTCGGACGACGCAGTGGCTGTAAACGCGGGCCCGGCCCGACACCATTCGCCATTCCAGGTCACGACTGCGGCAACTCGGACACCGGACCGTCGGCGGGAAGGTGAAGCGCTGGCAGCCGGCACACCACTGGATGCGCAGCTCGCCGTTGTTCGCAGCGTCCCAGAACGGACGCGTGATGCTGTCGATGCCTGGTGGCGGGCGCAGATCTGCCGTGATGACACCCGGACGCTCGGGCCACACGGCGACCGAGCGTCCGGGAGGAACAGCGTTAGGCGCCGGCTCAGAGCACCTCGTAACCGTAGTCACCGCCCGCCTTGATGAATCCCGCGCTCGCCTCGCGCCAGTCGACGTCGCGATCGAGGGTCGGCGACGCCGCACGTACCGCATACACC